>CAZPEY010000061.1:0-19500 GCA_964585665.1 uncultured Polyangiaceae bacterium
CATCGTCATGTCGACGGCGGACATCGCCTTCGTCGCGTGCGGGGCGTTCTCCGGCTTCGCCCAGGTGGCGCGGCGGCGCGGCATGGTCGACGACATCGGCTTTGGCCGGGCGGCGCGTGGACGTGGCGCACCGGACGCGATCGCGGTCACGCTGCAGGAAGAGGACGTCGAGAACATCGCCAACTTCCAGGCCTACGGGTTCCTGCCCGAGCTGATGGCGCGCTTCGTGCGCGTCGTGCCGTTCGAGGCGCTCTCGGCCGAGACGCTCAAGGACATCCTGCGCAGCAACGTCCTCGACAAGCTGACCCGCGAGTTCGAGGACGAGGGGTTTCACCTGTCGGTCACCGAGGCGGCGCTCGATCACGTCGTGGGCGAGAGCCTGCGCAAGGAGACCGGCGCGCGCGGCCTGGCGGCCATCCTGACCCGCCACCTCGAGAGCGCGGCGTTCGATCTGTTCGCCGAAGAGGGCGGCGGCAACGTCCGCCTCGACGCGCAGGGCGGCGAGCTCTGCGTCCACGTCGGGTGATTTATCGACCGCGGCCCGCCGCCGTGGCTATGATGCAGGCGGGCACATGGCTGGCATCCTCTCGACGGTAGGGAACATCGATCGCCTGCGGCAGATCACGCAGGTGTTGGTCAAGCACGGCTTCGGCGAGCTGGTGGCGCGCACCGATCTGGCGTCGCTGGTGCCGTTTCGCAAGGAGACCGAGGCGGCCCCCAAGCGCTCGTTCTCCGAGCGGCTGCGCCTCGTCTTGCAGGAGCTCGGGCCGTCGTTCGTCAAGCTCGGGCAGGTGCTGTCGACGCGTCCTGATCTCTTGCCCGAGCAGCTCGTCAACGAGCTCAAGAAGCTGCAAGAGGACGTGCCGCCGGTGCCGTTCGCCGACGTCAAGCACGAGATCGAAGAGACGATCGGCATGCCGATCACCGACGCCTTCGTGGAGTTCGACGAGACGCCGCTGGCGTCCGCGTCGATCGGCCAGGTTCACAAAGCCAAGCTCAAGCTCCCGGATGGCGAGATCGTCGACGTCGCGGTCAAGGTGCAGCGCCCAAACATCCGCCAGACCGTCGAGCGCGACCTCGACCTGCTCTACCTGATGGCGCGGCTCGTCGAGCGCACCATCCCCGAGTCGTCGATCTACTCGCCGAGCGGACTGGTCGCCGAGTTCGACCGGGCCATCACCGCCGAGCTCGACTACACGATCGAGGCGCGCAACGCCGAGCGCTTCGCCAAGAACTTCGCCGAGACACCGACGGTGCGCTTCCCGAAGGTGTACAGCCACGTCTCGGGCAAGAAGGTGCACGTCGCCGAGTTCTTCTCTGGCAAGAAGATCGACGAGGCGCTCGCTGCCGGCTTCCCCGGTCCGCAGATCGCGCGCGAGTCGGTGCGCATCATCGCGCAGATGATCTTCGTCGACGGCATGTTCCACGCCGATCCGCACCCCGGCAACATCCGCATCCTCGGCACCCCCGAGCAGCCGATCGTCGGCCTGCTCGATCTCGGCCTCATCGGCGAGCTGTCGAGCGACATGCGCGACAAGGCGACGACCCTGATGATCGCGGCGGTGCGTCAGGACGTCGACGATCTGGCCGAGGCGCTGCTCGCGATGGGCAAGCCGCGCGGCAAGGTCGACAAGGAGGCCTTCCGCGCGCACACCGCCAAGATCTCGGCGCGCCATCTCGGCAAGCCGATCAAGGAGATCGAGATCGCGGCGTTGATCCGCGATCTCGTCGAGGGCGCAGTCAAGTTCGAGATCGAGATGCCGGTCGAGATGACGATGGTCGGCAAGGCGCTGATGACCGTCGAGGGCATCGGCAAGCAGCTCGATCCGGATCTCGACGTGTTCACCGAGGCGCGGCCGTTCTTCCTGAAGATCCTGCGCCAGCGCTACAGCCCCGAGAAGATCGGGATGCGGCTGCTCAAGGCGGCGGGCAAGTTCTCCGGCGCGGCGACCGACGTGCCACCGCTCCTGGCCGAGGTGCTCGACGACGTGCGCAAGGGCCGCATCCGCGTCCAGGCCGACGATCCTGGCAACGCGCGCGCGGTCGAGCGGCTCGGGCGCCGCCTGACGCTCGGGCTCCTGGCGTCGACGCTGATCGGCTCGGGCACCGCGCTCGTGATCCACAATCACCAGCAGGCCGGCTATCTGATGTTCGTCCTGGCGTTCGTCGTCGCGATGGGCGCGTGGGGGACGATCGCCAATCTCGACAAGCTGCGGCGCTGAGCGGCGGGTTTCGAACCAGGCTCTGCACTCCTCGGGCGATCGGAGGGGCGCGGGGACGGCGGACCTCTGCACGCCGGGGGCAGCGGAGGGGCGCGGGGACGGCGGACCTCTGCACGCCGGGGCGGCAGGGTGTCCCTCCCGGTGCTCCTCAGGTCCTCGGGCGGATCGTAGACGACGATCGTGCCGGGCCTCCGCCCGTGCGCGACGAGGCGAGTCGGTGGTTGCACGCGGCGCCCTGCGGTTCGTCCGCGCCGGGAGGGACACCCTGCCGCCCCTCCCAAGACCGATCCGCCGTCCTCGTGCTCGGCCGCAGCGGCCGTCGGGCCGACGCCGCGCACCGGATGCTGCGCCGCACAAGAATTGATGGGTGGGGAGATATCCGGGGCTCTGTCGACACCCCCAAAGCCGGACCCGGACTCGGACTCGGACTCGGACTCGGACTCGGACTCGGGCCCGGACCCGGGTCCGCGTCGCTCCGTCGGTGGCCAGGCGGCTACGTGGGCGGTGGCGGAGGCGACGCGACCGGCGGCGCGACCGGCGCCTCCGCAGCGCGCTTCTCCACGACCTGCTTGAGCTGCGCGAGCCCGCGCTCGAAGTCGCCGCCGACCTGCTTGTCCATGCTCATGAACAGGCTCATCGCCTTGCCCATGAAGTCGAAGTTGCCGTCGAGGGACCAGGTCACGGTCGTGCCCTTGTCGGCCTTCAAGACGAACTTCGTTTGGTTGACCGCCGCCCACGGCTTGATGAACTCGAGCTTGATCTCGATCGCCTCGCTCGGCTTGCTCCGCGTGATGGTCATGCGGCCCTGCCCGACCTTGTCATTGCCGTTCCAGTCGTAGACGGCCCCCTGTCCCGACGGCGAGCCCGTGAAGGTCCGCTGTTGGTTGGGATCGAGGTGATCCCAAGGGGACCAGGCGCCCCAGGCGTGGAAGTCGTTGATCTGCGCGAAGACGACCTCAGCAGGCGCGCTGATCGTCGTGCTCCGCTCGATGTGAAAGCTCGACGGCTGCAGTGCCACAACCGCCATCCAGGCTGCCACGAGGGCAGCGACCGCTAGTCCGACCTTCTTGAGCATGAGCCTCCTGTGCAGGAACGGGTCTACTTGTTTCGATATTTCTCGAGGTCGAGGTCGTAGCGCTCGAGCCAGCGGTAGAGCTGGCGCGCGCTGGTCTGCAGGGCGTCGGCGGTGCGCACGACGTTGCCGCCGGTCGACTCGAGGATGCCCTCGAGCTCCTCGCGCGTCGGTGCGGGGCGCGCGCCCTTGCGCTCGGGCAGCACGACCCCGGCGGCCGGCGTGCCCTCGTCGAGCTGCGGCTCGGCAGACGGCAGGTGGGCTGGCTCGATCGGCTTGCCCGCGGCGAGCAACACCGCGGTGGCGAGCGCTTGCTTGAGCTGCCGCACGTTGCCGCGCAGCTCCCCGAGGAACAGGCGGCGCGCCGCGGCGGCAGTGATCGCGACCTTGCCGGCGCCTTGCTCGGCGAGCAGGTGGGCGGTCAGGATGCCGAGGTCCTCGCGGCGCTCGCGCAGCGGCACGATGCGCGCCACGTAGCCCGCGAGGCGCTGCAGCAGATCTTCGCGAAACGGCTGCGTCTCGTCGCGCCGTGTCAGATCGCGGTTCGTCGCGGCGACCCAGCGCAGATCGACCGGGATCGGCTGGCCCCCGCCGACGGGGACGATCTTGCCCTCCTCGATGACGCGCAACAAGCGCTGCTGCCCGGCGGCGCTCAGGTTGCCGAGCTCGTCGAGGAAGATCGTGCCGCCCGAGGCGCGCTGCAGCTCTCCGGCGCGCGCCTCCGTCGCGCCGGTGAAGGCGCCCTTCTTGTGGCCGAAAAAGGTCGACTCGAACAGCGTCTCGGGGATCGCGCCGCAGTCGATCGCCACCAGCGGTCCGGTGCGGCCCGACTGCGCGTGCAGGGCCGCGGCGGCGACCTCCTTGCCCGCGCCAGTCTCGGCCAGGATGAGTACGGACTGGCGTGACGGTGCGAGGCGCAGCAGCGACGAGGCCAGCTGCGCCTGCTGCACCGACTGGGTGCGTGTCGGGCCGAAGCGTGGCGCGGCCTGCAGCGTACGCCACGCCTCTTCGTCGAGCTCTCGATAGACGAACAGGGTGTGACCGAGCTCGAGAGCGTCACCATCGGTGAGGCGGTGGCGCTCGACGCGGCGGCCGTTGACCCAGGTGCCGTTGCGGCTGCCAGCGTCGACGAGGACGTCATCTCCGCCGGCGCGCTCGAGGGTGGCGTGGTGGCCGGACAGCCACTTGTCGGGGAGGACGAGCCCCTCCTTGGTGAGCTGCGGGGTGCCGCCCTCGTCGCCGCGTAGGATGCGGAGCGGACGGCGCGCCGCCTCGATCGGGATGCCGACGGCGCGATCCTCGTCGAGCGCGTCGTAGCTCAGCGCGAGGAGCAGGACGCGCAGGCGCGCCGGAGGCTCGCTCGTCGACTCGCTCCACGTCTCGGGGGACTCAGCCATGCCCAACTGAGTGTATATATCCAATGAGGTGGCGGGCCAAACGATTCAAGACGACGGGGACGGCGGCAGCGGCGGCAAGCGCGAGCTGCAGCCGGGCGATCAGATCGCCGCGCGCTACGTGGTTCGCCGCCTGCTCGGTCGCGGCGCACACTCGGTCGTCTACCTCGTCCTCGACCTCGTGACCAAGGATGAGATCGCAGTCAAGTTGCTTGACCATTCGATCCAGGCGGGGATCGAGCGGCTGCGTCGCGAGGTGCAGCTGGCCCGGCGCATCACCCACCCGAACGTCATCCGCATCTTCGATCTCGTCGACCACGAAGGCGGCGCGCTGGTCTCGATGGAGTACGTGCCCGGCACGACGCTCCAGCCGCTGCTCAAGAGCGGCCTCGAGCGTGTGACGATCCACCACATCGCACGGCAGATCCTCGACGGGCTCGAGGCCGCGCATCGCGCCGGCGTCATCCACCGCGATCTCAAGCCCGCCAACATCCTGGTCAGCGACACGGGCCGGGTCGTACTCACGGACTTCGGCGTCGCGTGGCAGCTCGATCCGGGCGCCTCGCCCAACGAGATCGCAGGCACGCCAGCGTACATGTCCCCGGAGCAGGTCGGCGGGGAGGCGCTCGATGCGCGCAGCGATCTCTACTCGCTCGGCCTGGTGCTCTTCGAGCTGCTCGTCGGCTCGCTGCCGTTCGGCGACGAGGAGGGCCCCACGGTGACGATCACCCAAGCGCGACGTCGTTCGCGCGCCGGGGTGCAGCCGCCGGGGCGGGATCGCTTCGCGCGCGGGGTGGCGGCGCTGCTCGCGCCGGACAAGGAGGGGCGTCCCACCGACGTCGCCGCGGCGCGCCGCGCGCTCGGTCTTGGCCGCGATCGCCCGCCCTGGCTCTGGGGCGGCGTGGCGGCCCTGCTCGTGCTCGCCGCGACCGTGCTCGCCTGGTCGGTGGCGGCGCAGAAGAGCGTCAAGCCGCCGCGCGCTCTCAGCGGCGGTGGCGAGGCGATCACCGGGCCGCTCGTCGCGCTGCCGGATGGAGAGTCGCTGGTCATGTCGAGCAATCGCCAGGGCGCGCGCCAGCTCTTCTCGGTCAGCCTCAAGGACGGTACCGCGCACGCGCTGACGCTCGGGACGCATGGCAAGAGCCACCCGCACCTCGTCGGCGACCAGCTCTATTTCCTCATCGATAGCGGCGGCAACCGCCATCACTTGCGGCGCTTGCCGCTGGCGCGGCTCGGCAGGCCCGCGAGCGAGAGCGAGAGCGAGCTGGTGCGCGAGTCGATCGGCGACGGAGAGGTGTCGGCGACCGGCCAGCTCGCGGCGCTCGATGACTGGTTCGGCGGGGCGCTGGCGCGGCGCCTCGACACCGGGCCGCAGAGCGGCGCGCTGCGGACGTACCACGAGGTGCCGATCGGCAGCCTCGCGTCGCCGCGCTGGTCGGCGGACGGCAAGCAGCTGGCGTTCCTCCACGCCGTGCCCAACCAGCCGACCGAGATCTGGCTCGGGCAACCCCCCGAGGCGCCGCGGTTGATCGCGACGCAGGAGGGCATCGCCGATCTGGCGTTCGCCAGGGACGGCCGGGCGCTGTGGTTCACCCGCGACAGCGATGGGCAGCGCGAGCTGGTGAGCGTCGACATCCGCACCGGTCGCATGCGGCCTTCGGGGCAGCGCAGCAGCGGCGCGCGCTGGCCGCTCGATCTCGGCAACCGTCAGGTCTGGATCGATGATCAGATCCAGTCGGACATCTGGCTGCTCGACGGTGGCGCGCTGCGACGGCTGACGTTCCTTGGGGAGGACGAGGCCTTCTCGCCCCACTTCGACGCCGAGCGAGGCGAGCTCGTCTACCTGGTCCGACATGGAGAGCCAAGAGCGCGGCGGTACGAGGTCGTCACGGTGCGGGGCGCCGCGCTCGACGAGGTCGTGGCCCGTCGTCCCATCGCCGTCGCGACTCCCTCGATCGCCCTCGGCAGCGGGGGCCGCCTGGCGTGGGGCGAGCCGCGCGGCGACGAGGTGCTCCTCCAGCTCGGCGATCGCGACGGGGTGGCCCCGCCGCGAACGCTCGCCAAGGTGCGCCATCCCGACATGCTGTTTCCGCTCCAGCTCTTCGGCGATCACGAGCTCGTCTATGTCGAGCTCCATGGTCCCGAGCACGCCCCGACCGCCTGGCACGTCGACCTACGGAGCGGCGACAAGCACTCGCTGGCGCAGGGCTCGGGTGGCGGCTGGATCTCGCCTGACGGCAAGTGGTCGCTGCTCAACGCGGTCGGGCACGCGCGCGAGGGGCAGAGCGGGGCGCTGCTGCTCCCCGTCTCGAACGGCCGCGCGACGGGCGGCGCGACGGTCCTGCCGCTTGCCGAGACGGTGATCAACGCCCGCTGGCACCCGCAGCGTAACCTGCTCTACGTGGTCACGGCGCGGGCGCTCCTCGAGCTCGATCCGGCGACCGGCGCGAAGCGTGATTTGACCACGTGGCCACCTGGCACCGATGAGCCCGATCGTCTATCCGTCCATCCGGATGGGCGGATTGCCATCGAGATTGGGGTGGGGAGATCGACGCTGCTCGTCGGAGAGCGATAGGCGCGTCAGACTTCGAGCGACAGATCCGCGGCGCGGACCGAGTGGGTCAGCGCTCCGATCGAGATGAGATCGGGGCCAGCCTCCGCATACGCGCGCACGGTCTCGTGGGTGATTCCACCCGAGACCTCGACGAGCGCGCGGCCGTTGATCGTCTGCACCGCTCGGGCGACGTCCTCGGGCGACATGTTGTCGAGCAGGATGATGTCGGCGCGCGCGGCGAGCGCCTCGTCGAGTTCGCGGAAGTTGGTCACCTCACACTCTATCTTTACCGTGTGCGGCGCGTAGGCGCGCGCGCGATCGATCGCGGCCTGCACGCCGCCACACGCGGCGACGTGGTTGTCCTTGATGAGCACGCCGGAGGCGAGGTCGGCGCGGTGGTTGCGACCGCCGCCGGCGCGCACCGCCGCCTTGTCGAGGAGGCGATAGCCGGGCGCGGTCTTGCGGGTGTCGACGATCTGCGCGCGCGTGCCGGCGACGAGCTCGACGTACCGCGCCGTCGCGGTCGCGATGCCCGAGGCGCGCTGCAAGAAGTTGAGCGCGGTGCGCTCGGCCGAGAGCACGGCGCGGGTCTTGCCGGCCACGCGCAGGACGGGTGTGCCCTTGGTGAGGTGGGCAGCGTCCGCGGCCAGCACCTCGACCTCGGTCGCCGCATCGACGCGTCGGAACACGCGCGCCGCGACCTCGACGCCGCACAGCACGAGCGGCTGCTTGGCGATGATCTTTCCGGCGCAGCGCGCGTCGGGCGCGAAGATCGCTTCCGAGGTCAAGTCGCCGCGCCCGAGATCTTCTTCGAGGGCGAGATCGATGAGGCGGTCGAGCTGGGGGGACCACATGGAGAGCTCCTATTTCACCAGGTCGTCGTCGCCCAGCCGACGCGGCGTGCGTGGCGGAGCAGACGAGCATCGGGGTTGACGACGCGCGGTTGGCCGACGCGCTCGAGCATCGGCAGGTCACTGTAGCTGTCGCTGTAGAAGTAGCTGGCCTTCAGATCGATGCCCCGCTCGGCGGCGAAGCGCTCGGCCCAGTGCACCTTGCCCTCGCCGTAGCAGACGGGCCGGACGTGCGTGCCCGTGAAGGTGCCCCCGTCGACGACGAGCTCGGTGCACAGCAGGTTCGGGATGGCCAGGAAGCGCGCCACCGGCGCGGCAACATAGCGCGTCGCCGAGGTGAGCAGCGCCAGCGTGTGGCCGGCGGCGCGGTGCTTTTCGAGCTCGCGGAGGCCGATCGGCGAGACGTGGGGCAGCATCCGCTCGGTGGTGAAGCGATCACTGTCCTTGACGAAGGTCGCCTCGTCGATCCCGACCATGCCGCGCATCGCCTTCTCGGTGACCGCCTCCATGTCGAGCAGCGACAGCTTGTAGCGCGCGTACCAGGACAAGGCGCGCAGGTACTCGTAGCCGGCGAGGCGGCCGCTCCTTCTCTCGTGCTCGATCCACAGCGCGCCGGAGTTGCAGCGCAGCAGCGTCTGATCCATGTCGAAGAAAGCGGCGATCATCGGTAGTAGGTGTTGACCAGCAGCTCCATGACCAGGTTGCACGCAGCGTGGAAGATCGTCCCCGCGAGCACCGAGCGCGTTCGAGCATACAGCCAGCCGAAGGCGAGGCCCGGCAAAATCCGTGAGAACATCTGCGCCTCGAACGTGACGAAGAAGTGGCCGAAGCCGAACAGGATGGCTTGCACGACGAGCGCGCGGCCGATCGGCGCGCCCCACAGGGTGCGGGTTGCCGGCCACGCGTCCTGCAGTCGACCCTGGATGTAGGCGCGGAAGAACACCTCCTCGGGCAGTCCGACGACGATCACCTGCGCGGCGGCCTGGAGCAGGAAGCCGTCGGGCCAGCGAAACAGCGGGTGGTGCACGCGATAGCAAGAGCCGGGCAGCAGGCTCGCGGCGTGCTGACACAACAGCTTCGAGTAGACGACGAAGCCGACCGAGAAGAGCGGCAGCACGACGAACAGTCCGATCGCGAGCAGGCCAAGGCCGAGTCCCACCGGCGCGGTCCGAAAGCCGTACGCCTCGAGGCCGCCCCGCTTGCGGAGCAGGCGATCGGCGACACCGAGGAAGGTCAGCGCGACGCCGACGTGCAGGTTGGCCTTGATGAACGGAATGAAGCGGAGCTGGTAGAGGATCGACGCGACGGCGGTCGCGGCCGCAAACGCGAGCAGCACCTCACGCAGGATCTGGCGCGGCGTCTCGGCCGGCGGCGGAGCGGAGGTTGGAGCGGGTGGCTCGGCGGAATCGGGCACGTCGAAGAGGTTTTACCGCTTCGCGCGCGCGAACGCATCTCCGGGGAGCTTGGCGTTCTTGAGCAGCTTCTGGAAGACGATCTCTTTTTCGTCGCCGGCGCGCTCGATGAGGAGCAGAGAGCGGAGCAGCGAGGTCTTGGCGTCGAGGCGGAGCTCGATGCGCGAGAACACCTTGCTCACCGTCGAGGTGGGCAGCGGCGTCAGGATGAGTGTCGGCTGCCCCTTCTGCTCGACCGTCGCCAGGGTGTAGTCGGCGGCGAGCTTGTCCTTGTCCTTGGGGCCGGTGCCGAGCCACACGAGGAGCTGATCGAAGACGATGCGCATCGTCGGATCGCGCTCGAGATCGAAGGTCTGCGCCTCGCCGCCGGGCGTCGAGAGGGTCGCCAGCTTGTCGTCGAGGATCAGCGTCGAGGGATCGGGACGCAGGTACTCCCACCGGATCTGGCGGGGCCGATGGAACAGGAGCCGCCCTTCGCTGTGTAGCTCCTGCTTGAACAGCTTGAGCCGGTTGCGCTGCACGAACTCGCCCGACAGCGTGTCGATCGAGACCGCCGACGCGTCGATGCGGTTGAGCAGCTCGTCCACCGTCGGTGGGGCTGCCTCGGCGACCGAAGCGCCGAGCAGCAGCGCGGCGACGATCAGGCGACGCACGACTAGGCCGCCGAGCGGTGCTGCTCGACGTACTCGGCGAGCGCCTTGACCGACGAGAAGACCTTCTTGCCGACCGCCTCGTCGGGGATGGTCACCCCGTACTTGCGCTCGATCGCGACGGCGAGCTCGAGCGCGTCGATCGAGTCGAGGCCGAGCCCCTGCTGAAACAGCGGCGCTTCGTCTTCGATCTGCTCGGGCGTGGTGCCGTCGAGGTTCAGGCTGGAGATGATGAGAGCTTTGATTTCGTCTGTGAGCGGCTTCATGGGGCAGCGCTGTTCTCTCTCCGCTGGCAGTTTCCGTCAAGGGGCGTAGCGCACACCCGGGGGTCAGGTGATGCCACCGTCGACGCCGAGCACCTGGCCCGTGATGTAGCCTGCCGCCGGGCTGGCGAGGAAGGCGCAGGCGGCGGCGATCTCCTCGGGGCGGCCGGCGCGGCCGAGCGGGATCGACGCGATCAGCTTGGCCTCGACCTCGGGGGGCAGGTTGGCGGTCATGTCGGTTGGGACGAAGCCGGCGCACACCGCATTCACGGTGATCTGAAAGCGGCCGACCTCGAGGGCGAGCGAGCGCGCCAGGCCGATGAGCCCCGCCTTGGCGGCGCCGTAGTTGGTCTGACCAGGGCGGCCGCGGATCGCCGTCGGAGAGACGATGAACAGGATGCGCCCCGCGCGCGCGCCGATCATCGCCTTGACGGCGCGCCGAGCGGCCAGGAACCCGCCCTTCAAGTGCACGTCGAGGACCGCGTCGAAGTCGGCCTCGGGCATCATCATCATCAGCTTGTCGCGCGTGAAGCCGGCGGCGTGGACGAGCACGCCAAAGCCGTCCTTCTCGTCGGCGAAGAGCGCGTCGACGTCGGTCGCCGAGGCGGCGTCGCAGCGGCGGACGCGAAAGGCGTGGCCGGCGGCCTGCTGCGCGGCGGCGGCGGCCTGCGCGGCGGCGTCGTCGTGCGCGTAGGTCGCGAGCACGTCGTAGCCGTCGCGGGCCAGCCGCTCCGCGATGGCCAGGCCAAGCCCCTTCGTGCCGCCGGTGACGAGCGCGCGTTTCATCGCGCAGACATACCCCGGCGGGCGCCGGTGCCGCAACCGGCGCTCACGGGCAGGGCGCGTCCGGGGCGATCACCGTCGCGGTACCCGTGGTCTTCATCGTCTTGAGGAAGCAGCTGTACTGTCGCTTGACCGCATCGAGCTGCGAATAGAGCGCGTGCGGATCGTAGATGCCGTCGCCCTCGTACTGCACGACGACGCCCGTGTACTTCGTCGCGCCGCTCTGGCGGTTGTCGCTGATCGGGAAGGTGTCGAAGCCGCTCCGCGCGTCGAGCGCGAGCGCCTGCTGCATCGTCGGCCAGACCTCGCTGCCGGCCTGGCGATTGCCGTACGCCAGCGCCATCGCGTCGTAGATCGTCGTCGGGAAGTACGAATCGCCCTTGCCGACCGGCTCGTAGATGGGCCGCACCGGGTGATCGGGCAGCGGCTGACGCGCGAGGCGCGGCATGTAGACCATCGGATCGACCGGCTCCCAGGCCTGCTCGAAGAGGTGCAGCGCCGGGTGCATGAACGAGAGGCGCGCGTTCGTGCCCAGCAGGATCGGGCCGACGGCGGCGCCCGGCACGAGCGACGTCTGCAGGATGAACAAGCTCCAGAAGCCGCCGGCTCCCGTCGGGACAACGGCGCGCAGGCGCGGATCCGTCGCGGCGAGCAGGTTGGCGTACTGGCCGCCCATCGACTGCCCCTGGACGTAGAGCTGGCCGCCGTCGAAGCGGAAGGTCGTCGCGTCGCTGGGCAGCGTCAGTCCGCTGCACGCCTGCACGCTCGCCGGATCGATCTTCATCTCGAGGAGCGCGTCGAGGAGCAGCCGCTGCTCGATCACGCCCTGGCGGAAGAGATCGCGTCCGGGCGGCAGGTTGACGAAGTTGAGGTAGGCCGTCTCGCCGGCGCCGGGCAGCCGCTCGGGGTTGACCGGCAGCGCCGCAGCGACGGTGGCAAAGCCGTGCTCGGCGACGACATGCGCCGGGCCCTCGCCCTTGACGTTGCAGCCGGTGACGCCCTCCCACTCGTCGAAGTGGCCGTCGGGGCACACTGAGGTGTCGGTGACCGGGCGCCAGGTGCCGCGATCGACGGCGGCCGAGGAGTAGCCGCCCGAGCCATGGAGGAACACGACCAGCGGAAAGCCGGCGCTCGGCATCTGCTGCTTGGGCAGCGTGATCGTCACCGGCACGGTCACGTCAACCTGCTTGACCAACTTGCCGTCGGCGTCGAAGGCGAAGCGTCCCTCGGTGTCGAACGGCGGCGTGCCGCGCTGGAACTGCGGCAGGGTGACCGTGCCCTTGAGCTCGCAGAAGCGCGGGTGGGTGGCGCCGTCGTCGGGATCGACCGCGAAGCTCCCGAGCGTCGCGTCGTAGGAGGCGCGCGTCGCCTCGGCGATCGCCGCCAGGTCGGCGACGACGTCGCTGGTGGTGAACGCCGTCGCCGCGGCCAGCTCGGTGTCATCGACGCCGAGGTTTGCCAGCGTCCACCACAGCGGCTCGAACGCCGCCTTGGTGCCGCCGCCCGGATCGCCGCCCTTGCGCAGCGTCTTGAGCGCCGCGCTGGTCGCGAGCGGCTTTCCGTCGGCAGTCGGCAGGCTGCGCTGGACGACCATCGCGTAGCGGGTCTTGGGGCGCAGCACGAAGCCGGGGCGTGGCGCCGTCGCCAGGAGGTTGCTCGGCGTGTAGTCGTCGACGTCGAGCGTCATCGCCACCGTCGGGAAGAGCCGGCCGCGCTCGGGGGACTGCGGGTCGATGTCCACGAGCAGGATCGGCGAGCTAGCGCTGGCCGGGAAGATCTCCGACTCCGTCCGCGGCGCGAGCGGCGCCGTGGCGCGGAAGTAGACGACCGGGATCACCGGCGCCCCGACCGCCTCGTTCACCTCCTCGATGAAGCCCTCGAGGTTGGCGTTGCCCGATGGACGCGGCATGCCGCTGGCCCGTCGATGGCCGGTGGCGTCGAGGCGCGTGTCGAGCGGGAAAGGCTGATCGTAGAAGTGCTGCGGGTCGTCGAGGTTGGCGTCGAGCTCGAAGAGGAAGCGCGGACCGTCGTCGCCAGGATCGCAGGCGCTGGCGAGCAGCAGGGCGGTGAGCGCGAGGCGCCTCACGCGCCGTGACCCGAGGCGAGCCGCGCCTCGATGCGCTCGATCTGGACCTTGGCCTCGGCGACGACGTCCGGGATGTGGAGGTTGGTGAACTCCGAGAGCTCGCCGTCAGCGACCAGCCAGCGCCCATCGACGAAGACGTGGCGCACGTCGCGGCTCTGCGCGGCGTAGACGACGAGCGAAACCGGATCGGGGGACGGCGTGGCGTGCAGCGTCTCGGTGTCGAGCACGACGAGATCGGCGCGCTTTCCGACCTCGATGGAGCCGATGCTGTCGGCGAGGCCGAGCGCCGCAGCGCCGCCGCGGGTCGCGAGGTCGAGAGCGAGCTGAGCGGGAAAGCCGTCGGCGCCGACGCGCGGCTTGTGCAGCAGCGCCGCCAGCCGCAGCTCGACGAACGCGTCGAGGTTGTTGTTGCACGGCGCGCCATCGGCGCCGAGCGCGACGGAGATGCCCTGTCGGATCATCTCGGGGATCGGCGCGATGCCGCTGGCGAGCTTGAGGTTCGAGGACGGGCAGTGCGCTACGTGGGTGCCGCTCTGGGCGAGCTGCTCGCGCTCGCGGAGCGTCGGGTGCACGCAGTGCGCGAGCGTGGCGCGCGGTCCGGCGAGCCCGAGCTGCGACAGGTAGACGATGTTGTCCTCGCCGCGCTCGCGGCGGACGATCTCGATCTCGGCCTCCTGCTCGGAGGCGTGGGTGTGGATCCGCGCTCCGGCGGCGACGCGGGCGCCGACCTCGCGCAGCAGCGCCTCGGTGCACGACAGCACGAAGCGCGGCGCGTACGCGTAGCCGAGACGCCCGTTGGCCATGCCGTGCCACTCGCGCCGCAGCCGGTCGCTCTCGTCGAGCGAGCGCTGGGTGTCTTCGCGCAGGCCGCGCGGCACGCCGTCTCCGACGTCCATCATCGCCTTGCCGAAGACGGCGCGCAGGCCGGCGCGCCCCAGCTCTTGGGCGATGACGTCGGTGTGGTGGACCGTGCCCATGTCGAGGATGGCGGTCGTCCCGGAGCGGAGCAGCTCGGCGATCGCCAGCCGCGCCGCCGCCCGCAGCGAAGCCTCGTCGAGGGCGGCCTCGTACGGCCAGATGCGCTCACGCAGCCACCCGAGCAGCGGTAGGTCGTCGGCGCGGCCGCGATAGAGCGTCTGGCAGAGGTGCGTGTGGGCCTGCACCAGGCCGGGCATCACGATCATGCCGGTGCAGTCGATGATGTCCGCGTCTGGATCGTCGGGCACGACGCCGACGGCACCGATGTGCCCGCCGTGGATCGCGACGTCGCCGCGCAGCACCTCGCGGGTCGCGTTCTGGGTGAGGATCGTCCCCCCGCGCAGGATGCGTCTCACTGCAGCGCCTCGTTGCGGAAGGCCTGCGGCAGCAGCTCGCCGAGCGTCATGCGGCGCTCTTCGCCGTGGCCGTTGCGCATGACGATCAGGCAGTCGTCCGCCGCGAACTCGGCGAGCGTCTGACGGCAGATGCCACAGGGCGCGGCGGGCGGTGACGACGCGGTGAGGACCGCCACAGCGGTGATGCGCCGAGCCCCCGCGAGCACCGCGGCGGCGACGGCGTTGCGCTCGGCGCACACGGTCAAGCCATAGGACGCGTTCTCGATGTTGGCACCACGAAACACGCGCCCGTCGCTGGCGAGCACCGCCGAGCCGACGTGGTAGTTGGAGTAGGGCGCGTACGCGGTCGCCTGGGCCGCGAGCGCGTCGGCGACGAGCGACGCCAGCGCTTCGTCGCTGGGCGTGGCAGGCGGCGCGCTCACGCCAGCCCCGCTTGCTGCAGCGTCGTGAGGATCTGGTCAAGCAGCTTGACGAACGTCGCGCGGACGCGGGTCGCGGTCTCGGTGACCTCGTCGTGCGACAGCTTCTGGCCGGAGATCCCCGCCGCCAGGTTGGTCACGCACGACAGGCCGATCACCTCGGCGCCCATGTGCCGGGCGACGTGCACCTCGGGGACGGTCGACATGCCGACCAGATCGCCGCCCAGGATGCGCACCATCTTGACCTCGGAGGGCGTCTCGTAGGTCGGGCCCGGCAGCGCCGCATAGACGCCCTCGCGCAGCGTCAAGCCGATCGCCTGCGCGGCCGCCTGGGCGTACTGGCGCAGCATCGGCGAATAGGCCTCGGTCATGTCGGGGAAGCGTGGCCCGAGCGCCGGGTCGTTGGGGCCCCGCAGCGGCGAGCCGCCGAGCAGGTTCAGGTGATCGCGGAGGAGGACGATCTCGCCCGGGGTCATCGTCGGATCGACGCCGCCGGCGGCGTTGGTGATGACGAGGATGCGACAACCGGCGGCGATGAGCACGCGCGCCGGGAAGGAGACCTCCTGCAGCGAGTAGCCCTCGTACGAGTGGACGCGCCCCTGCAGCGCGAGACACTCGACCTCCCGCGACGTACCGCCCTTGCCGTAGACGAGCGCGCCCTTGTGTCCCTCCACCGTCGAGGTGGGCAGGCCGCTGATCTTGTGGAAGGGCACCGAGACGCGGTGCCCGAGCTCGTCGGCGAACCCGCCGAGACCCGAGCCGAGGATGAGGCCGACCTTGGGGCGCGCCGCCTTGGGGAGGTGGGAGCGCACGTCGCTGACAGCGCGCTCGATCGTGGTGGACAGCGACTCGGTGCTCACTCTTCTACCTCGCGAATGATCTCGAACAACAAGGGGGCTGGGGCGGGCTGGGCTGGTCCGACGACGACCGCGGCGGCCAGGCGGCGCCGCACCTCGTCGGAGACGGCCGCAGGATCGCCGCTGCGCGGCGGCGTGAAGCGCAGCAGGGCCTCGCCCCGCGCGACCGGCTCGCCGACCTTCTTGGCGACGAAGATCGAGGCGGTCGGATCGATGCCGTCTTCCTTGCGCTTGCGGCCGGCGCCGAGCTCGATGCCGCACAGCCCGACCTCGTGCGCGTCGATCGACTGTACGAAGCCGGCGGCGCCGTCGTGGACGACCTCGATCGAGGGCGCGCGGACGAAGGCCTGCCGCGCTGCCGCGTCCTGCGGCAGCTGTCCGCCCTGGAGGCGCACGCAGGCCTCGAACGCGCGGCGGGCGCTGCCATCGCCGAGCGAAGCGGCGATGCGGGCTCGCCCGGCCTCGTAGCTGTCGACCGCGCCGCCGAGGCGCAGCATCTCGCCGCCGAGTGCCAGCGTCAGCTCGTGCAGATCGGGCTCGCCCTTGCCGTCGAGCACGTCGAGCGACTCGTCGACCTCGCAGGCGTTGCCGACCCAGCGCCCGAGCGGCTGATCCATGTTGGTCAGGAAGGCCGTGGCCCGCTTGCCGGCGCGGCGCGCGATGTCGACGAGCGTCTCGCCGAGGAGGCGGGCGCTCGCTCGATCCTTCATGAACGCGCCTTGACCGACCTTGACGTCGAAGACGAAGCCATCGGCGCCCTCGGCGAGCTTCTTGCTCATGATGGACGCGGCGATGAGCGGGATGCTCTCGACGGTGGCGGTGACGTCGCGCAAGGCGTAGAGCTTGCGATCGGCGGGCGCCAGCCGCTCGGTCTGGCCGATCAGCGCCAGCCCGCACTCGCGCAGGACCTCCTTGAAGCGGTCGACCGTGAGGCCGACCGAGAAGCCGGGGATCGCCTCCAGCTTGTCGAGCGTGCCGCCCGTATGACCGAGGCCGCGCCCGGAGATCATCGGCACCTTGACGCCGCAGGCCGCGACGGCAGGCGCGAGGTGGAGCGAGATCTTGTCGCCGACGCCGCCGGTCGAGTGCTTGTCGATCTTGCCGCCCGGCAGGGCCGCGAGGTCGAGCACGTCCCCCGAGTGCAACATCTCCGAGGTCAGCGCCGCCAGCTCGGCGCCGTCCATGCCGCGGAAGAAGATCGCCATCAGCAGGGCGGAGGCCTGGTAGTCCGGGATCTCGCCGCGCGTGTAGCCCTGTACGAAGGCCGCGATCTCCTCGGGCGAGAGCGCCTGTCCCTGGCGCTTCTTGCGAATCAGCTCGGTCGTGTTCATTGCAAGGCTGCGAGGAAGCTCTGGCCGTGCGCGGTCGGCGCGACGCCGAACCCGTCCGCGATCGTCGCCGCGATGTCGAAGAAGCCGTGCCGCTCTCCAAGCGGGGTGCCCGATTTCTTGTGCGTCGCAGCAATCAGCGGCACGAGCTCCCGCGTGTGGTCGGTGCCGCCGAACGTCGGATCGTTGCCGTGGTCGGCCGTCAGGATGACCACGTCGCCCTCGCGCAATCGGCCGAGCAGCGACGGCAGGAAGTGATCGAAGTCGCCGAGCGCCTTGTAGAAGCCCGCTGGATCCCGGCGGTGCCCGTAGAGCATGTCGAAGTCGACGAGGTTGGTGAACACCAGGCCGCGGTCGAGCTTGTCGAACGCGGTCAGCGTCGCCGCGAGGCCGTCGAGGTTGCCCTCGGTGTGGATGCTCTCGGTGACGCCGCTGCCGGCGAAGATGTCGGAGATCTTGCCGACGCCGACGACCGGCACGCCCGCGTCCGCGAGCCGGTTGAGCACGGTCGGCTCGGGCGGGGGCAGCGAATAGTCGCGACGGTTGTAGGTGCGCTTCCACGCGCCGGGCGCGCCGACGAACGGGCGCGCGATGACGCGGCCGATCTGCTTCTCGTCGCACAGGCGGCGCGCCACCTCGCAGATCTTGTAGAGCTCGTCGATCGGGACGACCTCCTCGTGGGCCGCGATCTGGAACACGCTGTCCGCCGACGTGTAGACGATGAGGTCCCCGGTGCGGACGTGCTCGGCGCCGAGCTCGTCGAGGATGGTCGTGCCCGACGCCACCTTGTTGCCGAGGACGCCGCGGCCGGTCTCGGCGCAGAAGCGGCGCAGCATGTCGGCGGGGAAGCCGTCCGGAAAGGTCGGGAAGGCCTTGTCGGTGCGCAGGCCGCACATCTCCCAGTGGCCGGTCGTCGTGTCCTTGCCGGCGGAGGCCTCGCGCATCCGTCCGTAGGCCGCCTCGGCGTTCGCGACCGGCGCGACGCCCTCGATGGGCGTCAGGTTGCCGAGGCCGAGCCGGGCTAGGTTGGGGAGCGCGAGCGGTCCGAGCCGCCGCGACAGGTTGCCGAGGGTGTTGGCGCCGACGTCGCCGTAGCGCGAGGCATCCTCCGCCGCGCCGCAGCCGCAACCGTCGAGGACGAGGAGCGCGACGCGCCCCAGCTTGGTGGTTCCCATGTGAGTTTGCTTTCCTAGCGTATTGTCTTTAGTTGTCTTAATACGCTTTTTGAGTTTTCGCCGCGCCGGCCTTGTCGTCGGACTTGGGCGCCGGTGCCGCGCCGATGATCTGCACCGAGGCCGACGCGCCGATGCGGTTGGCGCCCGCTGCCTTCATCTTCTCGACGTCCTCGTGGGTACGCACCCCGCCCGACGCCTTGACGCCCATGTCCGCGCCGACGAGCTTGCGCATCAGCGCCACGTCTTCGACGGTGGCGCCGCCGGGGCCGAAGCCGGTCGAGGTCTTGACGAAGTGCGCGCCCGCGACCTTGCTGAGGGTGATGCCGACGACCTTCTCCTCGTAGCTGAGCGCGCCCGTCTCGAGGATGACCTTGACCTTGGCGGGCTTGGACGCCTGGACGACCTTGCGGATGTCCTCCTCGACGAGCGCGTAGTCGCGGCTCTTGAGCGCGCCGATGTTGATCACCATGTCGATCTCGTCAGCGCCACAGCGGACGGCCTCTTTGGCCTCGAAGGCCTTGGCGTTGGGCAGCATCGCACCGAGCGGAAACCCGACCACGGCGCACACCATGACGCCCGAGCCGCGCAGCAGTGACTTGGCGCGCCCGACGTGCGAGGTGTTGACGCAGACGGAGGCGAAGCAGAACTTGCGCGCCTCGTCGCACAGCTTCTGCACGTCGGCGGCGGTGGCGTCGGCGCGCAGCAGCGTGTGATCGATCATGCGCGCCATGTCGACGTCGACCTGGCCGACGTCGACGCCGGCACCGACGCGGCAGGCGCCTTCGCCGGCGATCGCCGAGACGGCCCACGGTCGGCGCGTCACGCAGTAGCCGCACGACGAGCAGTTCTCGTCGGTGGGCCCGTCGGAGCACTCGGTCTCGCGCAGCGGCTTGAGCGCCGCCGAGCGGACGCCCTGCCCCGCGCCGCCTTGCATCTGCGCGACGACGCGCTCCGCGATGATCTCTACCAGCCTACTAATCGAATCGTTCGAGTCAGCCATCAGCCCCGGCAGAATATGCTGTCTCGGGGGTGGGGTCCAGAGCGGGCGGGGCTGGGGGCGCGGGGACGGCGGCGCGGGGACGGCGGAGGGCCAACGTGCC
>CAZPEY010000062.1:0-19178 GCA_964585665.1 uncultured Polyangiaceae bacterium
CGGCTATGGCGGCGGCACGGTGAACCTCAACTCGAACGCCGGTCAGATCAACCTCGGCGGGACGGTCAAGGCGACGGGCAACGCGATCTGGTCGAACAACGACAGCGGCGACGGCGGCAGCGTCTACGTCGTGGGCTTCCTCGTCGACATGACCGGGACCATCAACGTGCAAGGCGGCGCGAATCCGGACACGCCGGGACACGGCGGCTATCTGTCGATGAAGGGCTACCAGATCAACTTCTCGTCGTCGGCGCTCGCCGATGCGCAGTCCGGGGGGGCGATCGAGATCACCTCGGCGACCTCGGTGGTCAACGCCGGTCAGCTGCTCAGCTCCGGGTTCGGGTACGAGGTCGATTCGTCGCGCGGCAGGAACGCGGGCTATGTTCGCATCAACGCCAGCAGCGTCGTCAACAACGGCACGATCGCGGCCAAGGGCGCGACGGTGACGGACAACGGTGGGTACGGCGGCGACGGCGGAACGGTGCAGATCTTCGCGACGTCCTGCACGCAGGGGGGCACGCTCGACGCCAGCGGTGGCAATAGCCAGTCGAACGGCAGCGCCGGCAGCGGCGGGAACATCGAGGTGACGGCCAAGGGCGGCTCGAACAGCGCTACGGTCAAGGCCGAGGGGGGCAAGGTCGTCGGAGACACGACGGGCTACGCCGCGGGCGGCGCTGGAGGCAGCCTGTATTGGGCGAGCAACAACAGCGGCACGCTGTCGATCTCGGGCGGCTCGGCGATCGCCTCGACCGGCACCATCGACGGCGGCCCCGGCGGCTGCGCCTACATCGGCGGGAACAACAGCGGCACCGTGACGTCGACGGGCGGCGCCGCGACGGGGGCCTCGACGACGCGCAACGGCGGCCCCGGTGGCTCGATCGGCATCACGGGCACCAACACCGGCACGCTCAGCGTGTCCGGCGGCACCGGCACGACGGCAGGCCCGAACGGCACGGTCGACACGATGGCGACCGCCAACTTCTGCGCGCGCTAGCTCCGTCGCCCCTCCTCCTCACCCTCCCTCTACCTCAAACCACTGACCTCGCGGCGCGTCGGCGCCGCGGGGCTCACCACTTGAACGGCTTGTGGCAGCTTGCGCAGTCGAACGAGAAGCCGCGGTGATCGAGGTGCTCGGCGTCGGCGCGCGCGCGGTCGGCGCGGTGACAGGACACGCACTCGCTGCGGATGCCGGTGAACTGATCGTTGGTGTGGCAGTCGCGGCACGGCGTCGTGAAGTGGCGGCCGCGCAGCGGGAAGATCGTGCGGTCGTGATCGAAGCGGACGAGCGTGAAGCGGTCGGCGCGGTGGCAGTCGCTGCACTCGAGCTGGGTGCGGCCGCGGTGCGGGTTGCCGTGGCAGGTGGCGCAGTTGCCATCGAGGCGCGGCACGCGCTTGGGGTCGTGGCAGCTCTGACAGGCGACCGCCTGGTGGCGGCGATCGAGCGGGAACATCGTCTGCCGGTGATCGAACGAGGGCACCTTCTTCCACTCGGTCGGGGTGTGGCACTGCGTGCAGGTCTCGCCGAACTGCTTGCCGTGCTTGGGCTGGTGACAGGTCGCGCAGGTCGGCGTCGTCGTCGATTGCGCGAGCTTCTCGTGGCGCTGGCCGTGGCACTCGGCGCAGGCGACCTTGGCGTGCGAGCCCTCGAGCGCAAAGCCGGTGAGCGCCTCATGCGCGAACGGCCCCTTCGGCTTCCAGCCCTGCTCGTCGTGACACTCGGCGCAGGCGCGGTTGCCCAGCTTGCCGCGGTGGCGATCGAGGTGGCACTGGTTGCAGTCGCGCGGCGTGCCGACGAACTGGCCGTCGGTGTGGCAGCTCGCGCAGCGCGTGCCTTCGTGCTTGCCGAGGAGCGGAAAGCCGAGCGTGTCAGCGTGCCGCTTGGAGTCGATCGTCGACGGCGACCAGCCCTTGGTGGTGTGGCAGTCGAGGCAGCCGAGCGGCTTTGACGTGTGGGCCTTGGGCAGCGCCGAGAGCGGGCCAGCGAGCTTCACGCCGAACACCGCGTCGAGGCCGGGCGAGAGCGAGCCAGATTTCGGCGGCGTCGGCGCCGGCGTCGGCGAGCTCGGCGGCGAGAGAAACTGCCCCTTGTGCGGATCCTTGTGGCAGGTCGCGCACTGATTGGGCCCACTCTTGAAGGCGCCGCGCGGCAGCTCGCGATGACAGGTCTGACACGTCACCTGATCGTGCTTGTTGTCGAGGGGGAAGGCGGTCTTGCTGTGCGAGAAGCTGGTCTTCATCCAGCCGCTCGTGTTGTGGCACTTGGCGCACGCGCCGAAGTCGCCGTGGAGCGGCGTCTTGTGGCAGCCCTCGCAGGTCTTGGGGGCGCCGCGGAAGACGCCCTTTTGCTTGTGGCAGTTCTCGCACGCCGCCTCGGTGTGCTCGCCTTCGATCTTGAACCCGACCTGCGGGCGGTTGTGGTCGAACGCCTTGGTCTTCCACGACAGCGCCGAGTGGCACTGCGAGCACGGCCCGAGCTCCTCGTGCTTGCGCTCCTTGGTGTGGCAGGACGAGCAGGCGAACGGCGTCGGCGTCCACTTGAAGTTCGGGTGGCACGAGAGGCACGGCGCGGTCTGGTGCTTGCCCGGCAAGATGCACGTACAGAAGTCGTGCTTGAACGTCGCCGACTTCCAGTCCTTGGTGTTGTGGCAGGTCGCGCAGGGCGCCTTGGTCGGTCCGTGATTCTGCTCGTGGCAATCGCCGCACGAGCTCTTGGCGGTGAGGTGCTTGCCGTCGCTGTGGCACTGCTGGCAGGTGAGGCCCGCGTGCTTGCCGGTCATGTCGATCTGGTGCTGCGCGATCGTCCTGGTCGCCGGCTTCCAGGTCTGCGCGGTGTGGCACGACTCGCACTTGCTGCCGAGCGCGCCGCGGTGCGTGTCCTCGTGACAACCCTTGCACGTCCGCGGCAGATCGACCCATGCGGGCGTGCCCGTTTTGTTCGGCTTGTGGCAGCTCTCGCACTTGGCCTGCGCGTGCTTGCCGTCGAGGAGAAAGCCGGTGATCGCGTGGACGAAGGTCGAGTCAACCTTGGGCGACAGCGGATGGTTACGGCCCTTGTGATCCGTGTGACACGAGGAGCACTTGCGCCCCTCCTTGTCCGCGACCGCGTGCGGGCCCAGGCCCTGCTTGATGCGCCGCTCGGTGCCCGTGTGGCAGGCGAGGCACGCGCTGTTCGGGATGCCCTTGAACGGGACGTGGCACTTGTCGCACTGCCCGTCGAGCTTGTCGTGCCCCTTGGCGAGCGGCCCCGGCGAGGTGAGGTTCTTCAAGAAGTCGGCCCGCGCCGCGCCGCTCCCGAGGAGCAGCGTGACCGCGAGCGGTAGAATCGCGCGCAGCTTCACAGCGCACCTCCGAGCTGCACGAGCAGTCTCACTTGCGCCTTCTCGAGGTTCTCCTCGAGGTCGAGCCCCGCGTACATCTTCCAGAAGGTCGCGAAGCCGCGCAGGTAGACGACGCGGTTGGACTCGAGCACGAACGGGAACAGCTCGCTCGGGTTGGCACCGCTCGCCGGCACCCGCGTCGAGAAGGTCAGGCCCGAGCCGATGCCATCGGTGAACGTGACGCCGAGCCCGAGGTCGAGGAACGAGCGGAGGTAGCTGAGGCCCGCCGAGTAGATGACGCGGTTGTGGACCTTGCCGGCGAGGCGATTGAGATCGACGCCGACCGAGGCGTTGACGCCGAGGCCGCGCCACAGCTCGTCGCCGCGCACCGCGAGCACGACGTGGTGCTCGAGGTCGGTGTTCTCGCGATAGCGCAGCCGGTAGCGCAGCTCGGTGCGCAGGGCGTGCCACGGCCGGTAGTGGACCGACAGCGCGTGATCCTGGAACGAGCCGCCCGCCGTCGAGACCGGGCTGCCGTCCGGCTTGGTGGTGAGGAGCTGCGACTGGAGGAGCCGCACGCGCTCGTAGTTGGCCGAGTAGGCGAAGCGCAGCTTGGGCAGCGCCCGGTATTCGATCGTGCCGTAGGCGCCGACCGCGCCGAGCGTCGCGATGCCGAGCTGCACCGGGCTGTAGGGGTTGCCGGCAGCGAAGCGGATGTCGTAGCGCGTCCCGACGGAGAAGCCGGCCGACAACGTGAACTTCTCGTGCGGGAAGACGGCGACGTTGCCGTCGAGGAAGTACTCGTCCTCGACCTTTCGATCGAGCCGCTGCCTGCCCTGGTAGCTGCCGGTCGGCAGGTCGATCGCGTCGCGTCCCCAGGAGAAGCTGAGCTGCGCGTCGACCAGCCGATGGCGCACCCACAGCGACGTGCCGACGAGCGGCAGCGCGATCGGTTTCTCCGGCCCCATCCACGACTCGCGCCGCCCGGTGGTGAACGCGCGCTGCCCACCCCAGAACGACTGTCCGAGCCAGCTCGTGTAGCGCGCGTCGATGCGCAGCCCGTCGACGACCAGCCAGAAGCCGCCCGGCGTGCGGACGCGACCGAGCGAGATCTTGAGACGATCGCTGGCGACCCGCACCGCTGCCGAGAGCTCGAAGAGCTGGTTGCGCGTCGAGTTGCCGATGAAGCCCTCGCGCCCCTGAAAGTCGAGCTTGAAGTCCCACCGCTTGTCGACGTTCCGCAGATCGAAGCGCGCGGTGAGGCCGAGCTCGGCGTTGGTGATCGGATCCGTGCCTGGCGGAGCGTCGCTGGGCTTGGTGGTGAGCAGGAAGTCGATCCCCGACAGGACGCGCAGATCGTAGGCGTGCGCCGTCGTGGCGCTGAGCGCCAGCGCCGCGATCGGCAACAGCGCACCGACGGTGCGCGCCCGCACGCTACCCGCCATACTGCGCCGCATAGATGTAGTGCGCGACGATGTGCAGCGCGACCGAGCCGGCGAGCAGGTAGGTCAGCGGCTTGTGCAGGATCGTCCAGTTGCGAAACAGCCGCTCGGCCACCGACAGCATCGCCAGCCGTCGCGCCAGCAAGCCGCGTCGCGCCAGCAGCTTGCCCAGCTGCTCGAGCTCCGCCGTCGCGCCGCCGCCCACCGTCGAGCGCAGCGTCGCGTCGAGGTGGCCGAGGGCGCGGCGGGCGCGCCGATCTTCGCCAATCAAGGTGAGCAACGGCGCGCGCTCGTCGAGGCGCGCCGCCGCGTCGATCTCGTCGAGCGCCGCCTGCACCGCCGGCTCGCTCGAGGCCTTGGCGCCGCTGACCTCGCGCTTGATCGCCGCGAGCTCGCCTTCGATGTCGCGCGCCGTCAGCCGCTCGCCGTTGAGGTTCTTCGGGATCAGCGAGAAGAGATAGCGGCCGAACAGGCCGGAGCAGACGACGATGAGCGTCATCGCCAGGGTGAGGCTGGCGAGGTTGCCGAGAGTGCGGAGGTGCAGCGAGTGAAAGGTCACGAGCAGCGCGCCCTGCAACCCGAGGAAGATGTGGAGCTGCAGCCAGTGCCGGAGCTTTCCCCAGCGGCCGAGCGCGCGGACACGGCGACGGATCGAGTAGACGTGCATGGCGAGCATCGAGGCCGTGCCGATCCAGCCGATCGCGTGCCCGAGTGGTGAGCTCGCGCTGATCTGTCGGGTGCCGTAGAGGTAGCCGAGCGCGAGCGCCTCTCCGACGAGCAACAGGTACAGCGGCCAGGCCAGCACGACCTCGGTCGGCGGTGCCACGGCGCTCGGGGCAGGTGCGTCCACGATCCCTCTCGATCCGCAACGCGGTGGCAACCACCCACCAGAACGCGAGGCACTGACATGACTCGCGTCAACTACGGTATGAAAATAGGCGAGCCGGCGCAAGGATTGCGGTACCATCGGAGCGCGTGGATCCGATGACCTTGGCTGGGGTGGTGGTCGGTGTCGGCGTGGGCGCAGCGCTCGTCGCGACGGTGTGGAAGAGCGTGCAGACCGGTCGGCGGCACGCGCTCGTCAACGCGCGGACCGAGCGCCTCGGCCACCACGAACCCGTCTCGCTCCACCCGAAGATCAACCTCTCCGCCTGCATCAACAGCGGCGGGTGCGTGACGGCGTGTCCCGAGAAGGACGTGCTCGGCATGATCGACGGCCGCCCCAAGCTCATCAAGCCGTCGGCGTGCATCGGCCACGGCGACTGCCTGCGCGCCTGCCCGGTCGACGCGATCTCGCTCGTCATCGGCTCGGAGCGGCGCGGCGTCGAGCTGCCGCTGCTCGGTGGCGACTTTCAGACCAACGTGCCGGGCCTCTACATCGCGGGCGAGCTCGGCGGTATGGGTCTCATCCATAACGCGGTCAACCAGGGCAAGCAGGCGATGCGCGCCATCGCCAAGTCGCTGTCAGGGAGGCCGCCTGCCGGCGTGCACGACGTGCTGATCGTCGGTGCCGGACCCGCGGGGCTCTCGGCCGCGCTGGCGGCCAAGGAGGCGGGCCTCGACTTCGCCCTCGTCGATCAGGAGCGCCTCGGCGGCGCGCTGCGCTCGTTCCCGCGGCAGAAGATCGTCATGACCGCGCCGGTCGAGATGCCGATCTACGGCAAGGTGCAGCTGCGTCGCACGACCAAGGAGGCGCTGCTCGAGCTGTGGGAAGAGATCGTCAAGCAGAGCGAGCTGGCCGTCGAGGAGGGCGTCAAGGTCAGCGAGCTCAAGCGCGACGGTGAGCTGTTCGTCGTCGAGACGAGCGGCGGTCCGCGACGGGCGCGCCGGGTGCTGCTCGCGATCGGGAGGCGCGGCACGCCGCGCAAGCTCGGCGTGCCGGGAGAGCAGCTCGACAAGGTGACGTACAAGCTCATCGAGCCAGACCAGTATCGGGGGCAGCGCTGCCTCGTCGTTGGCGGCGGCGACATGGCGATCGAGACCGCGCTGGCGCTGTCGCGAGAGCCGGACACCCGCGTCGTGCTCGCGCACCGCAACGCCAGCTTCGATCGCTGTAAGCCCGACAACCTCGAGGCGCTCGAGGCCGCCGAGAAGCAGGGGCAGCTGGTCGTCAAGCGCCAGGCCAAGCCGCGCTCGATCGCCGAGGACCACGTCGTGCTCGACGCCGCGGGGCAGGACGAGCGGCTCGACAACGACTTCGTCTTCGTCTGCATCGGCGGCGAGCTGCCGACCGCGTGGCTCGCCAAGATCGGCGTCGAGGTCAAGACGATGCGCGGCGAAGCGCTGCCCGGAGCGCAGGCGTGAGGCTCGCCGGGCGCGCGGTCCTCGTCGCGTGCGCGCTCGCGTCGCTCGACGCGGCCGCGTTCACGACCGGCGTCTCCGGCTTCTCCGGACAGCAGGGCAAGGTCTGCGACGACTGCCACGGCGGCAGCAGCGTTGCGCCGTCGGCGAAGCTGAGCGGCCCGACGACGCTCGCGGCTGGACAGAGCGCCACCTACCAACTCGTCGTCGACACCGACGTGAACTCAGGCGCCAGCGTCAAGCGCGCCGCCGGGATCGACATCGCGACCAGCGCCGGCGCGCTCGCCACCGTCGTGCAGCCCAACGCGACGCGGCTCCTCAATGGCGAGATCAGCCACACCGACGCGCTGCCCAAGGCCAAGACGGTCGCCATCTCGTTTCAGCTCACCGCACCGGCGCAGAGAGGAACGCTGACCCTGTTCGCCGCTGCGCTCTCGGCGGACGGCAACGGCGGCAAGAGCGGCGACGCGACGGCGGCGACCGTGCTCGACGTGACGGTGGTCGCGCCGACGCCGCCCGATCTGGTGCCGCCGATCGAGGATCTGACGCCCGTCGATCTGGCGGGCGCCGACTTCTCTGGCCTCGATCTCGCTCCGCCGCTCGATCTCACCGCGCCGCCCGACGATCTGACCTCACCGGTCGAGGTCGACGCGATGTCGGCGGCGACGAGCTTTGCGCCGACCACGCCGCCCGATCTCGGCCCGGCGCGCGATGAGGCGCGCTGGAGCTGCAGCACGAGCGGCGCGTCCGAGGGCGCGCTGGCTGGGCTGATCGTCCTGCTCTCGGGCGTGGGCCTGCGCCGCGGTCGTCGCCGGGACGGCTGACCCGAGCGCGGCCGGCAGTCGCCACCCAGGGGCCACTGGGGGGTGGCTAACCGTCCGACATCGCAGGTACGGACGTTGGCCCTCGGCTTGCTCTAGATCGGCCCATGGGACTCGTGCGACCTCTGGCCGCCACCGCGCTCGCGCTCGGCCTCGCCGCCGGCTGCGAAGGCGGTGACGCTCTCCCCGGCGACGCCGACGAAGCGGCCTTCCTCGACGGCAAGGCCGACACCGCGACGCTCGCCACGGTGCGCCGCACCGAGCTCTCGATCGATCTCGACTCGCGGACCGGGCGGGCCAGCCTCGAGCTCGACAGCCCGGGGAGCGTGGCGCTCGAGGCCAGCGGCCTGTCCATCACCGGGGTGCGCGATCGCCGTGGCACGCGGAAGTTCCGCGTCAGCGACGGCAAGCTCCGGGTCTCGAGCGTGCGTCCACCGCTCCAGATCGACTACGGCTTCGTCGAGCACGACCAGTCCGACGGCCTCCTGCCGGGCGGCTCGACGGTGATCTGGCCCTACTTCTGCGGCAACCTCTTTCCGTGCCACTCGGCGCCGTCGGACGGGACGACGTTCTCGCTCGATCTCGTCGGGGTGCCGAGCGGCAAGCAGGCCGTCTTCCCGGCTCGCATCGACGCCGAGGCGCCCGCGTACATGCTCGCGTGGGCGGTCGGAGACTACGAGCACCAGGCGCTCGGCAAGACACGCGCGGGGACCGACGTGGCGGTCTACTGGCTGCCCGGCGGCAAGACGGCGGCGCTCGCTGGCACCAAGCACCTGCAGGCCGCGTTCGACTGGTACGAGCAGCAGCTCGGTCCGTACGCCTTCGGCAAGAGCGTCGCCTCGGTCTCGGTCGTCTGGGGCCAGGGCGCCTATGGCGGCATGGAGCACCACCCCTTCTGGCATGTCGCCTCGGATGCGATGAGCGATGAAGAGACGCACGCCCACGAGGCGGCACACGGCTGGTTCGGCGACGGCGTGCGGCTGCGCTGCTGGGAGGACTTCGTGCTCTCGGAGGGCACGGTGTCCTATCTGGCGGCGCGCAGCCTCGGGGTCGTCGGTGGCGCCGAGCTCGGCAAGCAGATCTGGAAGAACTACCAGTCTCGCCTGGTCGCGGCCGAGCGAGAGGGCGGCCTGCCCGCGTGGCCGGAGGGCTGCGGCAAGGTCGACATCTTGAAGGATGGCCTCTTCTCGGAGATCCCGTACATGAAGGGCGCCTTCTTCTACAAGGAGGTCGCCGAGCAGATCGGAGTCGACGTGCTCGACGAGAGCTTGGGGCGCTTCTATCGCGCTCACGTCGGCAAGCCGGCGGGGATGCAGGACGTCCTCGACGCGATCGCCGCCGACAGCGGCTTCGATCCGAGCGCGCTGGCTACGAAGTGGCTGCGCCCGGCGACGCCTTGAAGATCGCCTGCACCACCTGCACCGCGATCGGGTGATAGCCGCTCTTGAGGCGCGCAAAGAGCGCCTCGGCGTGCGCGCGCGTCGCGGGACGCTTGCAGAGCGCGCGGTAGAGGGGCTTGAGGTACTTCATGCGCCCGAAGCGCGCCAGCATCGCGTCGACGTCCGGCAGCACGGAGTCGTCGCCTGACTCGACGGCGAGCACCAGGAAGGCGACCTGCACCTCGGGGTTCTTCGCCGAGCGCAGCGAGAACTGCTCGTCGAGCGCGCGGCAGAGCGCCGGTGTCGCGGGGCGCGGGGTCGCCTCGAGGAAGAGCTGCCACTCGGTGGCGCTCCACGTCGCGGTGGCTTCGGGAGAGGGGACCGTGCCGGCGAGCGCCTCGATCGCGAGGAGGCGGTCCGAGCTCGGTCGCCAGCCGTCGGGCAAGCCGGGCTTATCGAGCCATCCGGATGCGTCGATGGAGGCCAGCGCCCCAGGTTCGAGCTCGTCGCAGAGGCGAACGAAGTCGGCGGTGGTCACCGCGCCGAAGCGGTGGCGCGCGAACCACCGCGCGAGCACTCGATCGAAGCGCTCCTCGCCGAGGTGCGCCTCGAGGGTCTTGAGGAACAGGTAGCCCTTCTCGTACGGCACGATGCTGAAGGCCTCGTCGGGGTCGATGCCCGCGAGCTGGGTGTGGAGCCGGGTGAGCTCGGGGTGGGCGGCGAGCTGCGCGATCGTCTGCTCGAGCGCGCGCGCCCCAAGCGCGGCGTGCAGCATCGCTTCGTCCTGCCCCGACAGCGCCGCGAGGATGCGCCGCTCGGCGAACACCGTGAACCCCTCGTTGAGCCAGAAGTGCTCCGCAGTGGCCTGCGTGACGAGGTTGCCGCTCCAGGAGTGCGCGAGCTCGTGCGCGACGACGTTGACCAGGCTGCGATCGCCGGCCAGCAGCGCCGGCGTCAGGAAGGTCAGGCGCGGGTTCTCCATGCCGCCGTAGGGAAACGACGGTGGCATGACCAGCAGATCGAAGCGCTCCCAGTCGTAGGGGCCGAACAGCGCCTCGGCGGCGTGGAGCATCCGCTCGACGTCGGCGAACTCCCACGCTGCGGCGTCGACGCAGCCCGGCTCGCCCCAGACGCGACAGCGGCGCGACAGCTCGCGGGATGCGAGCTCGCCGACGGCGAAGGCGAACAAGTAGGGCGGGATGCTCTGCGGCATCGTGAAGTGCTCGAGCGCGCGATCGCCGCGCTCCTCACGGCGCAGCGGCTCGGCCGCCATCACCGCGCGCAGCGCGCTCGGCACGTCGAGGATCGCATCGTAGGTCTGCCGGATCGCGGCGGTGTCCTGGCAAGGCAGGACGGAGCGCGCGTGGATCGCCTGACACTGCGAGAAGAGGAACGGCTGCCGCTTGCCGAGCGTCTGCGGCGGCGAGAGCCACTGCAGCGCCGAGGCCTCGGGGCTGGTGCGATAGCGAATGGTGAGACGATCGATCGCTGCCGGGAGCTCGATGGCGAGGCGCGCGCCGAGGATCGGATCGGCGGGATGGAGCGTGAAGGCGAGCGCATCGCCCGTCGCCGCGCGGATCCCATCGATGCTGAGCGCCCGCGTGTCGAGGTCGAGCGTGGCGGCGTTCGTCGTCGGCTGGGTGAGGTGCAGCGTCACCTCGGCGGTGAGCTGGCGAGCTTCGAAGTCGACGCGCGCGTGGAGGACGAAGTGGCGGACGCGCGGCTGGGTGTCGTCGGTGTAGGAGTGCGGATCGATGCGAGCCATGGGGGACGACAGTGCCACAACTCGCCGCGGCGCGGGACCTCGGGCGGCTACAGCGTCTTGAGGTAGGCGAGCAGATCGTCGATCTCGGAGTCGGCGAGCGAGGTGCCGTAGGCGTGGCCCTGGTTGCCGAGCCCCGCGCGCGTGCTGTCGGTGGTGTCGTAGGTGCGCCGCCCGTCGATGGTCGACGCGCTGGCGCTCGGCTCGCTGGTGTAGCGCCAGCCGACACGCGCCTCGTCGTAGTCGAGCGCGCCGTGGCCGGTGCGGCGCCAGCGCGCCGGGCGCTCGGCAGGACGCAGCAGGCTGCGCAGATCCGGCACGCTGCCGTTGTGGAGGTACGGCGCGCTGGCCCACACCCCGACGAGCGGCGGCGCGAGGTAGCCGCCCGACGCCTGCATCGGGTGCTTGGCGCCGAACCAGCTCGCGTTGACCCACCCGGTCTCGACGCTGGTGAGCCGTTCGGCGCGCGTCGGATCCGTCCCGACGCTCGCCCGATCGACGATCGTCTCGGGGTAGTGCGCCGTTCCGCCGCCGTAGCTGCCATGGCAGCTCGCGCACTCGCTGACGAAGATCGCGCGACCGCGCGTCACCTCGTCGGCGCCGGGTGCCGAGAACGGCCAGGCGGGAGGTTCGATCGACAGCAGGTAGTGGCGCACGTCCTCCATCGCGTCGTCGAGGCTCATCAACTCGGCCATCGACATACCGAAGGACAGGAACATCGACATCATGGTGCGGTTGCCGAGCACCGAGCCGCTGCCGTCGCTGTACATGCGCGTCTTCCACTTGAGGTTCCACCACGGCGCGGCCTGCTGGAAGCCGAGGTCGGTGTGGAGGTTGCTCGGCGGCGGCGCGTACTGGGTCGAGAGCCAGAAGCCGAGGCCCATCGCGTCGTGCGCGCCGGCGGCCCCGGTCCGGTGCTGGCCCGCGACGGGGTTCTGGTACTGCGGGAAGCCGAACGTCGCAGCGAGGTTGGCCAGCGCCTGCAGATCGTCCATCAACCCCTGATAGTCGAGGCGGCTGTTGCCGGCGCCGATGACGACCTGCCCGGCGACGACGTCGGCGTGGCACATCCGGCAGTCGAACGTGACCGAGGTGCCGCCGACGAGGCGGAGCCCGACGGGCAGGCCATCGTTCGGGTACGGGGCCTCGGCGAACCCGTAGCGCTCGGCAAACGCGGTCCAGTACGCCGCGTCGCTCGCAGGCGGCGTACCGCCCCAGACGTAGAACAGGCTGCGCATCGCCTGCAGCGGCACCAGCGGACGCGCGAGCGTCCCGTCGGAGAAGTGGGCGAGGCCGGCGGCGGCGCGCTGCGGATCGGCGGGCTGCAGGATCGGCAGGGGCGACGGCCCGGCGGGCGCGCCGAGGTCGAGCCCGACCTGCGAACCGGCGGGCGTGCAGGCGGCGAGACCGAGGAGCAGAGGGGATAGGAGGCGCGAGCGGCGCATGTCACTGGATAGCGCGAGCGCGCGGCTGGGGTCAGCGATCTCGCGCACAGGCAACGGCCTCACCGCAGCATCGAAGGGACTGGTCGTCGCGCATCTAGCGTCGGCGGCTCGCCGTCGCCGCGCCACAGAAAATAGATCGCGCGGCGCTCGTGATCGCGCTCCGCCTCGCTGCTCGCTTGCAGCTCGGCCACCGCCCTGCGCATGGCGAGCTGGGCGATCTGCTCGAGGAGGCGCGGGCGCAGCGTGCTCGTGTGTCGCTCGCGAAGCTGCTCTTCGACGACGGCGCGCGGCTTGAGCTCGTCTCTCGGCGGAGGCGGTCGCTTGCTGGTCGGGCGGGCGGTGGACTTGCGGAGGACGGCCGCTCCCGAGGTCCGGTGGGCGAGCTCGAGCACCTGCCCGCCGACCGCGAGCTCGACCGACTGCTCCAGCCCGCCGGTCCACTCCTCCTCGGTGATGTCGAGCGTCGCGCTGAGCTCGTCGTAGGGCTCGACGCGGGTCCTCGGCGCCTTGGGGCCAAAGGCGATGTCGTAGGCGTTCTTGTCGAACGCGGCCTGGTCGGGACATTGCGACGGCGGCGGCGCGGGCTGCACCTTGACCCACTCGAGGCTGGTCTTGCCGGTGATCGGATCCTTGACCACGTCCTTGCGCAGCGTGCCGGCGCCGATCTGCAGCGGCAGGGTCTTGCCGCAGCGCTCGCGCTGCTGCTCGTACGCCCGGAGACGCGGATCCTCGACGGGGACGAGCCGCGTCTTGTGCTCGACCACGGACTCGACGCGCTGGCGCCGCTTGACCTCGAGCGTGTTCCGGATCGGCCCGAGCCGGGCCGCGATGGGCAGGAGCGGCGCCGGGTGGAGCGTCACCGAGCGGAGCGCCGGATCGACGGAGAGTCGTGCCGCCAGCTCGGACTCGAGGTGCGCCAGCGCCGCGCGGAGGATCGGATCGTCGCTGCCCTGCGCGGCGCGCAGCGGCGCCAGCGTCAGGCGGTGCAGGCGCGCCTTGGTCGGGCCTTCGTTGCGGCCCGTCCAGCGAGCGAGAGACCAGGACAGCACCGCGGCGCTCGCCCAGAGCTGGCGCTGCTCGAGCCGATCGATCTCGCGCTCGACCTGGCGCGCGATCTGCTCGATCCGCTCGCGCAGCGCCGGGGCGAGAGCGGGCGCCGCCGCGGCCTCGAGCAGGGGCGCCAGGCGGCGCTGCTGCGCCTGGGCGGTGGCGAAGTCGCTCGGCGCGGGCTCGCCGAGGAGCTGCTCGAGGCTCGCCTGCTCTTGGGCCGGCAGGACTGCGCACCGCTCGAGGCTGGCGCCGAGCGAGCGGGCGAGCGTCTGCGCCTGACTGCGGCGGCTGCTGCCGAGCAGCGCGACGTGAAACGCCGGACCCGCGACCTGCTCGACGAGCGCGCGCAGCTTGAGGCAGTCTGCAGAGCTGCGTGGCTCGAACGCGCGACGCTGCAGCTCTTGCAGGACGTGGTCGGAGAGCGCGCCGGCCGGCTCAGGTCCCCTGTAGAGGAGCTCGACCGCGGTCTGCTTGGCGTCGAGCATCAGGTAGACGCTCGGCTTGCCGGTCGCCCACACGACCTGGCGGATCCCGCTCGGATCGAAGACCTTCCCCGCCGCTGCGAGCGGCGCGAGCCCGAGCCGCGCTGGCGCCTCGGCGATGGGAACCGGGCCACCTCGCGGCCACGCAAAGAGCGTCCCCTGCTTCCAGGCGACGCGGTCGAACTCGCCCTCGCGCAGCCCCGCCAGGCCGAGCGGCCCACCGCCGGTGCCGCTGCGGTTCGTCGCGACCCCTTGTCGCACCGCCTTGTCGAGGAGCGCCGGGCACGAAGCCTCGTGCGGGCGACAACCATCAGGAAGCTCGAGGACGATCGACTCCCCCGCGACGAGGCGCGCCAGCGTCGCCGGGCGGACCACGAGCGGGGGGCCGCACCCGACCCCAGCTCCAAGGAGCGCGAGAACCGCCGCCGCACGCACCCTTCGAGGGTAGGGCGTGCACGGGAAGAACTCAATCCGCCGCGGGGCATCACGCCGACGCGGTGACGCGGCGGCGTGATACGATGAGGGCCGTGCGCGCCGGTCAGCGGGTCGCTGAGCGCTTCGTCCTGTCACGGCTGGCAGGGCGCGGCGGCATGGGAGAGGTCTGGGAGGCCGTCGATGAGGCGGGTGGCCAGCGTGTCGCCTGCAAGATCCTGGCAGGCGCCTCTGGCGACGCGCACCTGATCGAGCGCTTCGCGCGCGAGGCACGACTCCTCGCCAGCCTCGAGGACGAGACCATCGTCCGCTGCCTGGGCTCGGGCGCGTTGCCGGGCGGCGAGCCCTACATCCTGATGGAGTGGCTCGACGGCTGCGACCTCGAGACCCTGCTCGACGAGCGCCAGCTCGAGGGCGGCGAGACGCTCGCGCTCTGCCGCCGGGTCGCGCGCGCCCTGTCCCTCCTCCACGCGCGCGGCGTCGTCCACCGCGATCTCAAGCCATCGAACCTGTTCCTGGTCGGGGGGCGAGCCGACGCGGTGCGCCTCCTCGATCTCGGGGTCGCGCACTTGTCGGGGCAGGGCGCGGCGATGACGCGCGTCGGCGATCGCATCGGCACGCCGCGCTACATGGCGCCCGAGCAGGTGCGCGGGGAGCGATCACTCGACGGGCGCGCCGACCTGTTCGCGCTCGGCGCGCTGCTCTACCGGCTGATCGTCGGCAAGGATGCGTTCGACGCCGACAGCGAGGTGGCGATCCTGGCGCGCATCCTCTTCGAGCAGCCGCCGCCCCCGAGCGAGCTTCGTCCGGGCCTGGGCGGGAGCGAGGCCGCGGCGAGCGCCATCGATCGGGTCCTCGCGAGCATGCTGGCCAAGCGGCGAGAGGATCGCCCGCCCGACGTGGCGGCGTGGCTGGCCCTGCTCGACGAGATCGCCGAGCCGCTGCTGCGCGATTCGGCGAGCTCTCCGGCGCCGCTGCGCACGATGGTGCTGCAGCGGCGACCGCTGCAGAGCGAGCGACGCTCCGCCTCGATCGTGCTGCTTCAGGGCTTCGAGCTCGACCGCACCGGGGAGGCGACGAACCCTGGCCATCGGGAGGCGGTCGATCCGCTCAGCATGCTGCGCGGGCAGGCGAGCCTGTTCGGTCTGCGCCTCGATCGCATCGGCGAGCGCAACTTCGTCCTGACGCATCTGGAGAGCGGCGTGGTGCGCGATCTGGCCGCTCGCTCGATCCGCGCCGCCTCGGCGTTGCGTCAGTTTGCGCCGCAGGCCGTGCTCTCCGTCGCCACGGGACTGATCGAGGACGACGAGCACACGCCCATCGGGTCGGTGATCGACCGCGCCGCCCGCCAGGCCGCGCGCGTCCCCGTCGGCTCGATCGTCGTCGACGAGGTCACCGAGTCGCTACTCGATGCCCGCTTCGTCGTCGAGAAGACCAACGCGGGGCGCCTGCTCCGCGCCATCTCCGAGGAGGGAGAGCCGGGGCGCACCTTGCTCGGGCAGCGCGCGCCGTACGTCGGTCGCGAGCGCGAGCAGGCCTCGCTGCTGGCCCTGGTGACCGAGAGCGGGGACGAGCAGGTGGCGCGCGTCGCGCTCGTCACTGGCGCGCCGGGAGCCGGCAAGTCCCGCCTGCGCCAGGAGGTCGCCCGCCAGATCGGCAGCGCACGCCCCGACGTCCTGCTGTGGCGGGCCCGCGGCGACGCCCTGCGCACCAACTCGCCGTATGGGCTGCTATCGAATCTGCTCAGCCCGATCTTCGGCCTGGCCAGCGGGGACGATCCGAGTTGGCAGGCGGAGCGGATCGCCGCCGGCGTCGCGACGATCGGGGTGCCCGCGAGCAGCGTCGCGACGGTGGCGCGGCTCGTCGGCGAGCTCCTCGGGTTGCCCAGCCAGGATGCGCAGCTCGTCGCGGCGCGCCGCGATCCGGCGGTCCTCGCCGATCTGGTGCGCAGCGCCTGGCTCGAGCTCCTCAGCGCCGCGACCGAGCGACCGCTGGTGCTGCTGCTCGATGATCTGCAGTGGGCGGATGCTCCGTCGCTGCGCCTGCTCGATGCGGCGCTCGAGATCCACCGCGAGCGGCCGCTCTGCATCATCGGCATGGCGCGCCCGGAGATTCACGAGCTCTTTCCGAAGCTGTTCGTCGAGCGCGGCGTCTCCGAGCTGCGCCTGCAGGAGCTGGGGCGCCGCGCCTGTGAGCGCCTCGTCGCCGCCGTGCTGGGGGATCTGCCACGCCCCGCCGTCGAGCGGCTCGTGGCGATGTCGATGGGCAACGCGTTCTTCCTCGAAGAGCTGGTTCGCACCGTGGCCGAGTCTGGGGTCGAGGCGCCGCTGCCCGAGAGCGTCCTCGGCATGGTCGAGGCGCGCCTCTTGCGTCTATCGCCCGACGAGCGCCGCGTGCTGCGCGCCGCCAGCATCTTCGGTGAGACCTGCTGGTCGAGCGGCCTCGTCGCCGTGCTCGGCGACGAGGTTCAGGCCGCCGACTTGCGTCTGATCCTGCATTCGCTCCGCGAGCGCGAGCTCCTCAGCCTCAAGGCGAGCAGCCGCTTTGCCGACGAGGAGGAGCACGCCTTTCGTCACGCGCTGCTGCGCGAGGGCGCCTACGCGACGCTGACCGAGGAGGATCGCCGAAGCGCGCACCGCCGCGCGGCCGCCTGGCTCCAGTCGCACGGCGAGCGCGACGCGCTCCTGCTCGCCCAGCACGCCGAGCGCGGCGGCGATCGCCCGCAGGCTGGCCGCTTCTATCAGCGCGCCGCCGAGCAGAGCGCCGAGGCCAACGATCTCGTCGCCGCGCGCCAGCTCGCCGACCGCGCCATCGCGCTCACGGAGACGCCGAACGAGCAGGCGCGCGTCACGTTGCTCCTCACCGAGATCGCCTCGTGGCAGGGCGACTGGCAGCGCGGCGTGGAGGAGGCCGAGCGGACCATGACGCTCGGCGCCGAGGACGATCGCCTGCTCCTCGAGCTGGCGCCCCTGTCGGTCCTCTGCAACGCACAGGTCGGCAACGAGTCGCGCGCCGTCGCGATGGCCGAGGCGCTCGAGCGCCGCTTCGCCGGGCGCCCCGTGCAGGCCGCCGAGGCCATGGCCATGGCGCGCGTCGCGGCGCCGCTCATCCTGCGTGGCCACCTGGCGATCGTCGAGCGCTTGATCGCGACGTTCGAGGATCGCCTCGACGAGCTGTCGCCGCCGGGCAGCCGCGAGCGCGCCTTCCTGGTCGACGCACTGGCGCTGCACGCGATGTTCGTCGGCGATCTGCCGCGCTTCCGAGCGCTCAAGCGCGTCTGCGTCGACTGCTTCGTGGCGCTCGGACAGAAGCGGCACGAGGCGCTGCAGCGAGTGTGGTTGGGGTATGCCTGCCTCGAGTGCGGCGACTTCGAGGAGGCCGTCCGCGAGCTCGAGGCGGTGCTCGTCGATGGGGAGCGCTTCGCGCTCGGGCGCATCGTCGCGCTGGCCAAGCACAACCTCGGCGCCGCGCTCGGACGCCGACCGGGCGCGTCGAGCCAGGACCTGGAGCGCGCTGTCGCCATCGAGGCAGAGGCCGTCTCGCTCTTCGATGCGCAGCACGACGTGCGGCTGCTGGCCGCGGCGCGCGCCTACCTGGCCGAGATCTTGGCGCTCGCCGGACGGTTCGAGGAAGCGCACGAGGCTGCCACGCTGGCCCACCAGATGGCTCCGCCCGGATCGCCGGCCAGCGCGTCTGCGGCCGCGATGCTCGCGCAGATTCTCGTCGCGCGGGACGACCCGGAGGCGGCGCGTGCACCTGCCATCGAGGCGGAGGAGACCCTGCGGCGTTTGGGCGGCACCGACGAGGGCGAGGGCTCGATTCGGTGTGCGTTTGCCGAGGCGCTGCTGGCCTGCGGGGAGCTCGACGCGGGGCGGGAAGCGCTCACCCTGGCGCGGCGTCGCCTCGATGAGCGCGCGGCGCGCTTCGACGACGAAGCGGCGCGCGCTGGCTTCCTATCGATCCCCAGCCATCGCCGCACCCTGGCGCTGTGCGAGCGCTACCTCGTCCCGGCTGGAGCCTGACGCCGCGACGATCTCGGTGCCGAGCCAGCGATCGAGGTAGGTGAACATCGAGCTGTAGTTCCCTCGCACCCGCTCGTGGTGGAGGTCGTGGTGGCGAACGCCGCCCGAGCCTGGGAGGCGACTGAGCAGTGACCAGGGCCCGGCGACGCCGGCGTGGAACTCGGCGTTTCCCCACTGGCGCAGCACGATGCAGAGCCAGAACACCCAGACGTGCATGCCGACGACAAGCGGTACGGCGACGACGATGCTGCTGATGACGAGGTACTCGATCGGGTGCATCACCGAGCCCAGCAGCGCGTATGGCGCGTGGTAGCGATGGTGCCAGGCGTGGACGTGGCGATACAGCCAGCGCGTGTGCAGCAGGCGATGGGCGCCGTAGAAGAGCAGATCGTCGACGAGGAGGAACAGCACCAGCTGGAGCCCGATCACCCACCACGCCGGGAGCGCGCCGAGGTGCAGACGGCTGCGATAGACGGGCCAGAAGGCGATCGAGAGGAGCAGCGCTGCGGCGCTGTTGCCGAGCGCGTACTTGAGGCCGCGTCCGACGGTGGTGAACACCTTCGGGCCGCGCCGCTGCAGCCGCTGTCCCCCGAGCTTTGGCCAGCCGTAGGGCAGCGTGTAGAGGGTGGCCAGGACGAGAAAGGCGACGCAGGACAGCAGCGGCGGAACGATCACGGTGGCGGTGAAGAGCGACATGCCCTCGATCTAGCAGCGACGGACTCGGT
>CAZPEY010000063.1:0-3163 GCA_964585665.1 uncultured Polyangiaceae bacterium
GCCCGCGTCCCGTCGAAGCGGGAGCTTAACTGACCAGCATTGCCCGTACGGGCCCTCGTAGATCTCGCTCGTTCGGTGTCGTTCGTGCAACGGCGGCGCGACTCCCGTTTGGCGATCCGCCGACGTGGTCCTGACGCGCAGCTGACGCGTTCCTGACGCTCGTCTCGCGAACCAACGACTCCGCAACGCGCCCCCTTCTCGACGGTGAATTGTTCGCAACGGCGCTCATCTCGCCTTGCCGCTCCACAGCTCTGCCCCCTAAGAGCTGTCGCAAGAGAACGGAGGAAGAGATGTCCAAGCCAGGACTCGCACTCGCAACAGTCGCAACGTTCGGTGGCCTGCTCGCCTGGTCGAGCGTCGCGCACGCCGACATGACCTGCGCCGACCAAGGCTCCACGAAGCCAGCGTGCTCGACCTTGTCGAACCCGATCTACGTGTCGGGCTCGACGGCGCTCGAGCCGCTCTACAAGGCGATCGGCCCGACGCTGCTCGCCCAATCCACGCCACGCGCCATCGTCTACATCAAAGGTGGCACCGAGGCGTCGTGCTCCGGCATCCGTCGCATGACCGCGACGCCGCCCGAGAAGCTCGGCGCCAGCCTCACCGCCAAGCGCGTCGACTCGACGGGCGCGATCTGCGACTGCACGATCGACGCCGGCGGCGTCGATGTCACGGTCGCAATCTCCGACGTCTTTGCGCCGACCTGCGACGTCACCGAAGCCGCGGTCAGCGCCGCGGGCCTCAAGGACTTCCAGGGCCCGGTCAACTCGATGGTCTTCGTCGCGCCCAAGGGCAGCACCCAGACCGCGATCAGCTTCGAGCAGGCCTTCTTGGCCCTCGGCTTCGGCAGCATGTACAACGTCCTGCCCTGGACGAACAAAGACTTCTTCTTCATCCGCCCCGAGTACTCCGGCACGCTGCGCATGATCGCCAGCTACATCGGCGTGCCGGCGACCAAGTGGCAGGGCAAGAGCAAGAACGCCGCGGGTGACAAGGACGCCGGCTCGGGCGACGTCTACACCGCGATCACCACCGCAGCGACCGGCCTCGATCAGTACCTCGGCATCCTCGGCATCGACTACCTGCTCACCCAGCTCGACAAGACACCCGCCGACGCCGACAAGATCAAGCCGCTCGCCTTCCGCGGCAGCAAGCAGCGCTACGCCTTCTACCCCGACTCGTCGCCGACCTCGCTCGACAAGCGCATGGTGCGCAGCGGTCGCTACCTCATCGCGGGACCGGCGCACCTCTTCGCCAAGGTGATCGGCAGCGACATCACCGATGCGGGCGCCAAGGCGCTCATCGATCTGGTGCGCAACGAGGACGACGCCGCGACGCTGACGACGATCGCCAAGACCGCGCACCTGGTGCCCCAGTGCGCGATGAGCGTCAGCCGCACCATCGACGGCGGCAACCTGTCCAAGTTCACGCCGACCAACGCCTGCGACTGCTTCTTCGAGAAGGCCGTCGGCGCCACCGTCCCCGCGAGCTGCGTCACCTGCGACGTGAGCACGCCCTGCGCCACCGGCACTTGCCGTCGTGGCGTCTGCGAGACCCGCTAACTCCGAGGAGAATGACCATGCGAACCCTGCACGGCACGTTGATGACTCTGCTCCTCGCCACGGTGGCTCCGCTCGCCGCGGCGTGCTCGAGCGACAACAGCAACAACAACAACAACAACAACAACCCCGACCTGGCGATGCCGGCGGGCAACCAGGATCTCGCCTCGGCGATGCCGCCCGATCTGCTGCCGAGCTGCACGGCAGCGCCGAACATCACCTGCACCGATACGCCGACGACCCACGAAGAGCTGATCAACGCGTGCGTCGGTAGCGACGTCACCAAGGTCGACATCACGCCGTTCTATCCGCCGGCGTACGTCGACGGAAACTGCAAGCTGCCGGCGCCGCCGCAGTAGTCGAACCGTGAGAAAAGGCATGGAGAAGACGGCTCGTATTTCGCACCTGTGGCGCCTCGCGACGCGCGCAAGCCTGCCGGCCGTGGTATTGGCCTGCTCGTCGCTCGCGCTCGCCGACGAGCCGCCCTCTCCACCGCCGACGCCGCCCGGCGCGCCAGCCGCGGCCGACCCGGAGATCACGACGCTGCGCCGCGAGCTCGACCTGCTGCGCGCTCGCACCGAGGCGGCCGAGCGCGCCGCCGCGACCGCGACCCAGCGCCTCGAGGCCGAGAGCAAGGAGCGCCAACGACAGCACGACGCCGACGCGGCGCGCCTCGACAAGCTGCAACAGGACGCCGCCACCAGCGTCAAGAGCAGCCTCGGCGTCCGTCTGTCGGGCCTGGTGCAGGCGGACGCCGTCCTCTGGCGCCAGTCGTCGACCGACGAGCTCGACCCCTCGACGGGCGAGCCGCTCAACGAGACGCGCTTCCTGCTGCGCCGCGCCCGCTTGCGCGCCGAGCTCGACTATCGCTTCGTCTTTGGCGCCTTCGAGCTCGACGCCAACACGGTGCGCGGCCCGCAGGTCCGGCCGATCGCGTTCGAGGCCGGCGCGCGCTGGCGCGCGAGGGACAGCGCCCTGCCCTACCTCGCCGCGTCGCTGGGCCTGGTCCGTACGCCCTTCGGCCTCGAGGTCCAGCAGAGCGATCGCGAGCGCCTCTTCTTCGAGCGATCGCACGTCGCGACCGCGTTCTTCCCCGGGGAGTACGACCTCGGGCTGCGCGTCTTCGGAGGCTGGCGCTTCCTTCGCTATCAGCTCGCGGTGATGAACGGCAACCCGATCGGCGATCGCGTCTTTCCGGCGCGCGATCCCAACTCGATGAAGGACGTCGTCGGACGCGTCGGCCTCGACACCCGCCTGACCAGCCGCGTCCACCTCGAGGCCGGCGTGTCGGCGACCTGGGGTCGCGGCTTCCACAAGGGCGTCGCCGCGAGCAAGGACGTCCTCGTCTGGCGCGACGCGAACGAGAACGGCATCGTCGACACCGGCGAGCTGCAGACGATCACCGGCCAGACCGGCCAGCCTTCGCAGAGCTTCGATCGCTACGCCGTCGGGGCCGACCTGCGGCTCGGCGTCACGCTGCCCCGCCTCGGCGACCTCGTCGTCTACGGCGAGCTCGGCTGGGGCACCAACATGGATCGGGTCTTCCTGCCCGCCGATCCGATCGCGCAGGGCCGCGACCTGCGCGAGCTCGGGCTCGTCCTCGG
>CAZPEY010000063.1:3263-9198 GCA_964585665.1 uncultured Polyangiaceae bacterium
CCGGCCCGTCGGCAGATCCCGGCCTCGACGCCGCGATCCGCATCCCCGACGGGCAGTTCTTCGTCGGGGAGCTGCCCCGCCCGGACGGAGGCCCGAGCGTCACCAACGCCTCGACCGTGCGCAGCGTGCTGACCCGCGGCCGCGCCACGTCGGTCAACGGCCTCGTGCCCGTCGGCACCGCCAGCGTGCTCATCGGCGTCGGCGGCGATCGCGGCTACTGGGTGATCAACCCGGGGGCGCGCGATCCGATCGACAACGGCCAACTGTCGTTTCAGGCCGGCGTGCAGGTCTCGCCGCTCGTCGCCGGATCTTCGCTCGACCTGCACTTCGCGGCGGTCGCGCTCGACGGGCGCGTCGGTCCGCCCTTCGTCGTCAAGCTGGCGATCGAGGATCGTCCGCTGCCGGCCGGCGAGCTCGTCGTGTCGCTCGACTGGGCGACCGAGGCCGACCTCGACCTCCACGTCGTCGATCCGAACGGCGTCGAGATCTGGGCCAAGAACCAGAACTCCTGGGCCCGCCCGGCGCCGCCCGAGGTGCCCGATCCGACGGCGTGGATGTCCGGCGGTCTGCTCGACTTCGACTCGAACGCCCAGTGCACCGTCGACGGGCGCCGGCAGGAGAACGCGGTCTGGAAGAGCACGCCGCCGTCAGGGACGTACACGGTGCGCGTCGACGCGTTCAGCCTGTGCGGTGAGACGGCCGCGCCGTTTCGCGTCCGCGTGCTGACGCCGACGGGCGCGCTCGCCGACGTGCGCGGCCAGCTCGGCCCGAGCGACACGCGCTTTTCGCACGGCGCGGGCGCGGGCGTGCTGACGACGACCTTCACGCTTCCCTAGTCCGTAACCCGGTTTAAAGGAGACTCCATGCTGATCCAAAAGTTGCTCTCGGTCGCGGAGGTCACCGGTCAGGCGGTCCTCTATGTGCTCCTGCTCCTCTCGATCATCTCGATCGCGGTGATCGCCGAGCGCGCCATCTTCTTTTTCCGTCGGCGTGTCGACTCGGCGCGGCTGGCGCGCGAGCTGCTCGCCGCGCTCGACAAGGGCGATCGCAAGGCCGCCGATGCGCTGCTCGCCGCGTCGCGCTCCTTGGAGGCGCAGGCGGTGCGCCAGGCGCTGGCGTCGTTCGACGACGGCCCGGACGCCTTCGCCGAGTCGCTGGAGGCGGCGCTCAAGGAGCTGCGCCCGTCGGCGGAAGGGGGCCTCACCTTCCTCGGCACACTCGGCAACAACGCGCCGTTCATCGGACTCTTCGGCACGGTGCTCGGCATCGTCACCGCCTTCCGCGAGCTGTCGAACGCGTCGGCCAACGGTATGGGCAACGTCATGTCCGGCATCGCCGAGGCGCTCGTCGCCACCGCGGTCGGCATCCTGGTCGCGCTGCCCGCCGTCATCGCCTACAACGTCTTCCAGAAGAAGGCGCTCGCCTTCGAAGATCAGACGACCGCGATCGGCAACCACGTCCTGGCGCTGCTCAAGCGCGACGGGCACAAGCGCCGTGAACACGAGGGCGAGCACGGCCACAAGCGCCACCGTCCCGAGCTCAACCTGGTGGAGGCGTAGTCGTGGCCGGCACGATGAGCGGAGGCGGGCGCCGCGGCGGCGGCGGCATCTCCGGCATCAACGTCACGCCGCTGGTCGATGTCGTGCTGGTGCTGCTGATCATCCTGATGGTCAGCTCGACGTACATCGTCGCGCAGACGCTCAAGGTCAAGCTCCCCAAGACCAAGGCGTCCGACGGCACCACCGACAAGCCCAAGATCGTCGTGCTCACCGCCAAGGGCGAGCTGCTCCTCGACGACAAGGCCATCTCCGAGGAGGCGCTGGTCAAGGACCTCAAGGCGATCCTCGCCGCCAACGAGGAGACCAACGTCGTCGTCTCGGCGGACGCCAAGGTCGAGCATGGCCGCGTCGTGCACGTCATCGATCTGGCCAAGCAGGCAGGCGTCGTGCACTTCGCGATCAACGTGCAGCAGGAGTAGCGCGTGCGCTTCTGGCTGGTGATCTTCTCCGTGGTCGTGCACGGCGGCCTGTTCGCGCTGGCGCTCCAGTCGGGCAGTCGCCCCGAGAAGCGCCGCGCGACGGCGCTGTCGATGGCTGAGCCGGATCAGAAGGACAAGAAGAAGGAAAAGCCTCCAGAGAAGAAGCCCGAGCCTCCTCCACCGCCGCCGAGGGCCAAGGCGAGCCACGCCGATCCGCCCGCGCCGGCGGCGCCGCAGCCGCTTCCCGCCGAGCCGAAGCCGACCACCCGAGCGCCCGCGCCCGTCGCTGGTGAGCAGAGCAACGGGGGCGGCGGACCGCTCGGCAGCGACAAGGGCGACGGACCCGCCGTCGGTGGCGGCGGGGGCACCGGAGCTGGCAAGAAGGCCGCAGCGGCGACGCCGACGCGCGCCAAGGCACCCGATCCGAGCGGCGCGAGCGAAGACAAGCCGTGCACCGAGGCGCCGACCAAGCCCGCACCGGCGAACCGCAGCCGCGAGATCGAGTACACCCAAGACGCGCGCGCCAACGGCATCGAAGGGCGCCTCGTGCTCAAGATCATCGTCGGCGCCGACGGCTCGGTGACCGACGTCATCGTCGTCAACAGCGTCGACCCAGCCCTCGACGCGGCGGCGATCGCCGCGGTCAAGAGCTGGGCGTTCCGGCCGTCCACGCGCTGCGGCACGCCGATGGCGGGCGGCATCTACATGCTCGCCCAGCGCTTCGAGCTCGGAGACTGAACGACGTGTCGCGCTCCCCTCTTCGTCTCGGCGCCGCGCTCGCCCTCTCGCTGTGGGTCAGCGGCCTGGCCGTCGCGCAATCGCACCCCGGCGGCGAGGGGCCACAGGTGACGCGCGCGCCCGAGCTGCAGGTGTTCGTCGAGGCCGAGTATCCCGCCGACAAGAAGGCGGCGGGGATCACCGCGCAGGTGCTGCTCAGCCTCGATATCGACGAGAACGGCAGGGTCACGGCGGCGCGCGTCGTCGAGAGCGGCGGCCCGGACTTCGACGCGGCAGCGGTCGCGGCGGCGCAGAAGTTCGTCTTCCGCCCCGGCGAGGTCGATCGGCAGCCCGCGCCGGTGACGCTCACCTATCGCTACAAGTTCACCATCCGCACCGAGATGGTCAAGCTCGGTCCGCAGATCAACTTCGAGGGTACGGTGCGCGAGCGCTTCTCGAAGCGCGCCATGCCGGGCATCAAGGTGAACCTCAAGGATCTCGGCGTCTCGACGACCACCGACGCCGAGGGCCAGTTCGCGTTCGTCGACGTGCCGCTCGGCAAGCACCAGGTCGAGCTGTCGGGCGACAAGCTCGTCACGCAGTCGACCGAAGAGACGCTCGAAAAGGACCTCAAGAAGACGGTCAAGTATCTTGTCGAAGAGAAGCAGGAGGGGATCGACGAGGAGCGCGTGACGCGCGCGCCGCGCATCAAGAAGGAGGCGGCGCAGACGACGATCCGCTCGGAGGAGGCGCGCCGCGTCCCCGGCACGCAGGGCGATGCGATCAAGGTCGTGCAGAACCTGCCCGGTGTGGCGCGCGCCGCGTTCGGCTCGGGCGCGCTCGTCGTCTGGGGCGCGTCGCCCAAGGAGACCAAGACCAACCTCGACGGCGTCGAGATCCCGGCGCTCTATCACTTCGGCGGCTTCCGCGCGACGGTCAACTCCGAGCTGGTCCGCTCGATCGAGCTCGTGCCGGGCGCGTACGGCGCCGACTTCGGCCGCGGCCTCGGTGGCCTCGTCAAGATCGAGACCCGCCCGCTGCCGGACAAGGGCTTCCACGGCTACGTCGCCGCTGACGTCATCGACGCCTCGGCGATGCTGACCGGTGCGATCGGCGACCGCTTCCGCATCGGCATCGCCGGTCGCGCCAGCTATCTCGATCGCGTGGTGCGCGGCCTGACGAGCAAGGACGTCGGCGAGCTCGTGCCGCTGCCGCGCTACTACGACTATCAGCTCGTCTCGTCGCTCAAGCTGCGCCGCGACGAGGATCTGTCCCTGCTCTTCCTCGCCAGCAGCGATCGTCTCGAGCGCACGGTCCCCTCGGAAGATCCGTCCAACGTCCGCAAGGAGACGACCGAGAGCACTTTCTATCGCTTGATCCTGCGCTACCAGAGACTCGACGCCGACGGGTCGAGCCTCGCGGTCACGCCTTCCTTCGGCTGGGAGGGCACGCGCTCGACGACGCGCTTTGGCGAGGTGCCGACCAACCTCGATCAACAGAGCTACCGCTACGGCCTGCGCGCCAGCTACCGGCGCAAGGTGGCGCGACCGCTGACCCTGTCGGTGGGCCTCGATCTGCAGGGCAGCGCGACGCGCATCGATCGCTTCGGTTCGATCAACCTGCCGCCGCGCGAAGGCGACGTCACGGTCTTCGGCCAGCCGCCCGGCGACGACATCAACGCCGATCGCTTCCGCGTCCACTCACTCGACGTCGGGCCCTTCGTGTTCGGCGAGCTGCAGCTCGGCAAGGTGACGATCACGCCCGGCTTCCGCCTCGACGCCTTCGTGCTCGACGGGACGCGCATCGCGCCCGCCGTCGGCGATCTGCCGCCGGTCGGCTTCACCCGGGTGCTGTTCGGCGCCTCGCCGCGCCTCCAGATCAGCTACAAGCCGCACAAGCGGGTCACGCTGACGGTGGCGACCGGCCTCTACTACCAGCCACCGGATCCAGACGAGCTCTCGTCGGTGTTCGGCAACCCGCGCCTCGGCTTGCAGCGCGCCGTCCACGTCACCGCCGGGATCGCGGCGCGCCTCACCGGGACGCTCGCGCTCGAGGCGACCGCCTACTACAAGCACCTCGATCACCTCATCATGCGCAACGCGCTGCCGACCCCGCCGCTCGCCGAGGCGCTCGTCCAGGACGGCGTCGGTCGGAGCTACGGCGCACAGATCCTCCTGCGCCAGGAGCTGTGGAAGGGCTTCTTCGGCTGGATCACCTACTCGGTGTCGCGCTCGGAGCGGCGCAACCACCCGGGGAGCGCCTGGCGTCTGTTCGACTACGATCAGACCCACGTCCTGACGCTGATCGCCAGCTACGAGTACAAGGGCTGGGTGTTCGGCACCCGCCTCCGCTACGCCACGGGCATGCCACGCACACGGGTGACCGGTGCCCTCTACGACGTGCGCAGCGATCGCTACCAACCGGTCTTCGGCAACCAGAACACGCTGCGCATCCCGGACTTCGTGCAGCTCGATGTCCGCATCGAGAAGACCTGGACGCGCAAGCGCGTGCAGATCAACGCCTACCTCGACGTGCAGAACGTGACCGCGCACGCGAACCCCGAGGAGATCCTCTACAACTTCGACTACGCCAAGCGCGACTACATCAAGGGGCTGCCCATCCTCGCGGTCTTCGGCCTGAAGGTGACCTGGTGAAACGAGCCCTCTTTGCGGTGAGCGTCCTTCTCGGGCTGTCGTGCACGGCGGCGTGCAAGCCCAACCTCGGATCGTCCGCTTCGCTGGTGACCGAGGAGCGGGTGCTCGCGGTCCGCGCCGCTCGGCCTGAGCTCCAGCCGGGCGCCGCCACCGAGCTCTCGGCGCTCGTCGCCTCGCCGAGCGGCACCATCGAGCGCGCGCTTGCCTGGAGCTTCTGCACCGCGCCCAAGCCGCTCGACGAGAACAACAGCGTCGCGGACGCTTGTCTTGGAACCAGCGCCCTACTGCCCATCGCCGATCAGCCGGGCGCGGTGTCTGCGACCGTGCCGCTCGACGCGTGCCAGCGGTTCGGCCCCGATCCGCCGCCACAGCAGCCTGGACAGCCGCCGCTGCGGCCCCGCGATCCGGACGTCTCGGGTGGCTTCTACCAACCCATCCGCGTCGAGCGCGACGGCGAGCTCACCTTCGCCTCGCTGCGCATCGTGTGCAACCTGCCGAGCGCCTCGCCTGAGGTCGCCCAGGCGTTCCGAGCCCAGTACGTGGCGAACCAGAACCCGACCATCGCCGCGGTGAGCGCCACCCTCGA
>CAZPEY010000063.1:9298-19084 GCA_964585665.1 uncultured Polyangiaceae bacterium
CCCCCGGCCCGCACACGCTGTGGCTCGTGCTGCGCGACGCGCGCGGCGGCCTCGACTTCCGCAGCGTCGCCGTCGTCGTCGAGTAGCCGACGTTAACGCTTCTTGAAGGGGAACTTTAAGACGACGGGCAGGTGGTCGCTGACCCGCATCTCGTAGCCAGAGACCTTCTGGTCCAGCCGCTCGACGACGGGCTCTTCCCCGCCGCGCTCCTCGCGCAGCGCCGACGTGTTGATGATCTGATCCTGCGCCAGCTTGTCGGGAATGAACGTGAACGGCTCGACCGCCGACCAGGTGGGCAGATCGTAGGCGGACGGGTTGCCGACGAACGGCGCCATGATCTCCGGGCCGGTGGCCTCGGTCGGCGCGGTCGAAAAGTCACCGAGCACGACGACGCTCGGCGAGGTGCCGGCGGCGACGAGGCCGCGCACGTAGGACTCGAGCTTGAGCACCGCGTTCTTGCGCAGCGTCACGTCGGCCTCGGAGGTGCCCGCCTTCAAGTGCACGACGATCGCGGTGAACGCTGGCTCCGGCGTACCGGCCCCGAGGCGGCGCACCTTGGCCAGCAGCGCGGGCCGCACGAAGTCCGGATCCCCGTCGAAGAGCAGGTCGGTGTCCTCGACGAGCAGCCGCGACGTGCGCCACAGGAAGCCGACGCGTTGCTCGAGGATCGTCCCACCCGGCGGCTGCAGGACGCCGTCATAGCCGGGAGACTGCTGGACCAGCAGGTTGAGCGCCGCCTCGTCACGAATCTCCTGCACCGCGACGAGATCGTAGCGACGATCCGAGATCAGCTTGGCGACGACAGCCGGCGACTCTTCGGTGAGCGGGAAGCGCGACAGGTTCCACGTGGTGACCAGCAGATCGGTCGACAACCCCGCGGTACCGGCGTTGTCGGTCGTGCAGGCAGCCAGCGCCAGCGGCAGAGCCAGCCCAGCGGCAAGACACTTGAGGACGCGCATTACCGAGAGCCTACCACAATCACGACCCGTCGCTGCTCCGTTGCGCGGCGCGCTCGACCGCCTCACGCTCGGCGTACAGCTCGGGCAGGAGCAGCGCGCGTCGCGCCTGGAGCTGTCCGACGAGGCGGAGCACCACCGCGGCGGGCAGCGGCGCGGTTGGGGTCGCTGACGTTGCCGCGGTCAGCGCGGCGCAGGCGACGTCGAGATCGTGGATGTCCCCGAGCACGGCCTGCTGCTGCTTGGCGGCCTTGGCGATCGCCATCCGCTCCTCCGAGAGCACGCCGGAGAACAGCTCGACGGTGTAGCGGAGCTGCTTGTACGCGATGCGCAGCGCGTGCAAGACCGCCACGTCGGTCGAGGGCGGCGGGACCAGCTTGGCGACGCGCGCGAGCGCCCCGGCCACCGCTCCTTCGGCGAACGGCCACAGCGGCTGCTGCCGGCGCAAGGGCTGCGGCATGCGCAGCAGCAGCTCGAGCATGTTGCGCGCCCGCTCGATGCGACCGGTGCGCAGCGTCTCGAGCAGCGCGCGCCGTAGCTGCTGCTCACGCTCCCGACGCTGCGCTCGGTAGGCGTCGAGGTGAGGATCGGCGAACGCGACGGCCGCGATGGTCGCCTCGAAGACCTCCTCGTCGCGCAACGGGCTGGTCAGCGCGCCCAGCTCGGTGAAGGGCGCGCGCACTGAATCGGCGTTGCGTCGCCCGAACAGCGGCCGCGACAGCCTGAGCACGACCCGGATTGTGCGCACCGCGACCCGCAGATCGTGCAGCGCCTCGTCGGCGCGCGCGTCGCCGGCCGGCGTGTCGCCGCGCTCCGCCACCGAGAGCCGCTGCTGCGCGTCACAGAGGCGCGCGTCCAGCTTGGCGAGCCGGGCGCGCACGAACTCGGTGGCCTCTCCGTCGGTCACGGCGCCCTACTTGAAGCGAAACGAGATGTAGCGCATCGGCAGCTCGGCGAACAGCAGCCGCTCGATCGCCCCGACCAACCCTGCTCCCTCGTCGGTGGGGCAGTCGATCGTGACCACCGCCGCGAACTGATTGAGCGCCACCTCCCAGAGCTCCAGCTCGGCGACCGGCAGCTCGGCGGCCTGCAGCTTCTTCAACAGATCGGGCCCGCGATCGCTGTCATCGCGCGCGTCGACGAGGAAGCGCGCCGTCGAGGCGCACAGGCCATAGCCCCAGCGCGCCACGACCGCACAGGCCAGGATCGCGACCAGCGGATCGGCGAAGCGCCAGTTGAGGTAGCGGCCGAGGAGCAGCGCGCCGATCGCGCCGATGCTCGTCACCGCATCGCCGAGGAGATGAAGGTACGCGGCGCGCACGTTCTGGTCCTCGGCGTGATCGTGCGCGCAGTGCTCGCCATCGGCGTGGCGGTGCCCCTGCCCAGTGCCGACCGCGAGCATCGAGACGATGTTGAAGCCGAGGCCGAACAGCGCCACCGCGATCGCCTGCGTGAAGCGGATCGGCTGCGGCTCGATCAAGCGCTCGACGGCCTCGACCAGCGTCAGCAGCGCGATCGCGATCAGCAGCGCGCCGTTGGCGAACGCCGCGAGCGCGTGCACCTTGCCAGTGCCGAAGAGGAAGCGCCCCGGCGGCTGCGTGCGCACGTACCAGAAGGCGGCCGCCGCGACGGACAGCGCGCCGACGTGCGCGAACATGTGGAAGCCGTCGGCGAGCAGCGACAGCGAGCCGGTCCAGAAGCCGACCACGACCTCGACCAGCATGACGATCGCCGACAGGATGGCGACCAGCCGCAGCCGCGCTTCGTTCTTCGTCGAGGGACTGGTCACAGCTTGGTTCGCGTCGGACACTCGCCTTGCCCTTGGTAGTCGCCCAGCGTGCGCGCCTGAACGACGAGGTAGTCGTAGGCGAAGTTCACCGGGTCGATGCCGCCGGTCAAGTTGTATGTCGCGCTCGGGAACACATCGGCGGCCTTGGTCGCCTTGAGCTCGTCGATCGTCGTCTCGCCATCCCGATCGAGATCGCTGTCGAGGATCCACTGCGCGCGGCGCTCGGTGATCTCGGCGCCCTGCGTGAGGTTGGTGAAGAACCAGTGGTCGCCGTGGATCGTCGGCTTGATCTGGACCGTGCCGCCCGACGGCACCGCGAAGCCGAGCTGCCCCGACTCGGGCGCGCAGTCGTCGAACGCCGTCGCTGCGGCGACGCCCCAGCGGATCTTCTGCGAGGTGCGCGCGACGCAGTCGCTCGGCGCCCCCGGGCGACAGGACTGGCCGTCTGGCTTGGTGAGCGTCGCCTCGAGGTAGAGGGAGTAGTTGCCGGCCTGCATGCGGGCGAAGTCTTCGTCGCTGGTGCCGTCCGCCTTGGCGATGCCAGGGCTGGCGCCTCCGACGAGGGAGAAGCCGACCAGATCCCAGCGTGTCGCGGCGACCTTCGGGAAATCCGCGAACAGCAGCCCGCCCTCGGGCAGCGCCTTCATGTCGACCACGTAGAGCTTGGGCTCGGCGATCAGCGCCGCCGGATCCGCTGACTGCTGGGCGCGAAAGTCACCGAACCCGATCAGGAACTTGTCGTACGAGACGGTCCAGCCATCGGCGATCTGGTCGTCGCCAGTCCCCGCTTGCAGGCCCAGTGGGATCGTGTCCTCGGCCTCGAGGAACACGAAGACGCGGCCCGTGCCGGCGGTGCACGCCGAGGTGAGCGACAAGAGGAGCAGGAGTAGCGCGCGCATACCTGTTGTCAGGTACTGCGCGCGGCACGGCCTGTCAACAACTGAGTTGCAATTACAACCGAGTCGCAGAGTTCGCCGCGCCAGCCACGAGCTCGCGCACCACGACCGACGCGCAGGTCAGACCGAACGTGCCCGTGACGAAGCTCGCGGTGCCATAGATGACGGCGCGCTCCTCGCACGAGTGGTGATCGTTCTTGCCGCCTGGGCAGACGCAGTGAAAGCCGAGGTCGCCGTCGTAGTGCAGCTCCTCGGGGAGGCGCGGCCGCTCGTCGGTGAACACGGCGCGGACCCCGAACGCGCCGGTGAGCGGAAAGTCGTACTTCTGACGCAGGATCTTGCGCACCGCCTGCGCCAGCGGATCGATCTGCGTCTCGGCGAGGTCGGCGACCTGGACCCGCGTCGGGTCGATTCGGCCGGAGGCGCCCGTCGAGACGACGACCGGGAGGCCGCGTGCCTTGCAGGTCGCGATGAGGTGACACTTGGCCTTGATGTTGTCGATCGCGTCGACGACGTAGTCGTAGTCGCCGGCGAGCAGCGCGTCCGAGTTCTGCGCGCTGTAGAAGACCGGCCTGGCCTCGGCCGTCGCCTGGGGGTTGATGAGGCGCACGCGCTCGGCGAGCAGCGCCGCCTTGCTCTTGGCCACCGTCGTCGACAGGGCCTGGAGCTGGCGGTTGGTGTTGGTCACGCAGACGCGATCGAAGTCCACCAGCGTCAGGCGGCCGACGCCCGACCGGGCCAGCGCCTCGGCGACGAAGGACCCGACGCCGCCCAGGCCGACGACCAGGACGTGCGACGCGAAGAGCCGCTCCATGGCCGCGTCGCCGACGAGGCGGCCCATCCGATCGAAGCGACGGTGCAACCGGTACTTGGTCTCGCGCTCGACGTCCGAGTCGGTTGGCGCGGTCGGGTCGGCGGACTGCTTGGCGATGCTCATGGGGTGATTCCGAAGAGGCGGCAGGCGTTGTCGTCGGTCAGCCGCGCCACCGTCTGCAGCTCCTCTCCCCGGATCTGCGCTACGACCTCGAGGATTGCAACCAAAAACGCCGGGCGGTTCGGCCCGGGCCGATGCGGCTCGGGCGTCTGATCGGGCGTGTCTGTCTCGACGAGCAGGCGCTCGGCCGGGGTCGCCTTGACCGCCCGCTGCGCCCGGCTCGCCCCATGCCACGTCACCGATCCGGCGAACGACAGGTGGAGGCCGAGCTCGACGTAGTCGCGCACCAGCTCCGGGGATCCCGAGTAGCTGTGCACGACGCCGCCCTCCGCCGGCAGGCCGACCTGGCGCAGCACGCGCAGCGCCTCGCCGTGGGCGCGCAGGATGTGGAGGCAGACCGGCAGCCGATGGCGCGCGGCGAGCCGCAGCTGGGCCGCGAACACCTCGATCTGGCGCCCGAGGCTGGCGCGCCGCTCGTCGACCAGATCGAGGCCGATCTCGCCGATCGCCACGACCCGCTCGGCTGGGGCGCGCGCCGCGAGTCGGCGATCGAGCGCGTCGAGCTGCGCCGCCACCGCCGCGTCGTCGAGCAGCGGCACCACCTGCGGGTGCAGCCCGTAGCTCGACCAGAGCTCCGGGTGCGCCGCGACCAGCACCGCCTGATCCCGCCAGCCCGGCTCGTCGACGCCGGCAAGCAGCAGCCGGCGCAGGCCGACCGCGCGCGCTTCGTCAAGTAGCTTGACTACATCGACGACCCGGCGGTCGTGCAGGTGGCAGTGGGAGTCGAACACGAGCCGCGGCTACGACGCGCGCTTGGTCGCTTGATCGGCGTCGTCGGAAGGGGGCGCCGCCTCGTCGTCGAGGAACGCGTCGGGCTTCTCGTTGAACACGATCCAAAGCGACGCCGGCAGCGCGGTGAAGTCGGCGACCATCGACAGGATGAGCGCCAGCGCCGACAGGATCCCGAACTGCTTGATGGGCGCCAGGTCGGCGAGCGCGAACGCGCAGAAGCCGCCAGCGTTGATCAAGGTCGCGTAGAAGATCGCGCGCCCCGCCACCTGCAGCGTGTGGGTGAGCGCCTGCTGCGTCGTCGCGCCGAGGTTTCGCTTCTCCGTGAAGTGATAGAAGAAGTGGATCTGATCGTTCTCCGACGTGCCGAGCACCGTCGTGGCGATCAAGATGGTCGCGATGTTGAGCGCGATGCCCGTCGACCGCATGAACGCGAACATGCAGAGGATGGCGAACAACGACGGGATCATCGCCATGACACGCGCCGGTCCGTTGCGGAACACGACGAGGAAGGCCAGGAAGATGATCACCACCGTGATGACGAAGCTCTCGACGAGCGTACCGACCAGGTTGCCGGCCAGGCGGGCCTGCAGCGGGCCGAGCCCGGCGATCTTCATCTCGAGCTTCTGGAGCGCCGGCTCCTTCTGCTGCGCCTCCTGCCACTGCTTGCGGATCAGCGCTTCGAGCTCGGCGAAGCTCTTGTCGTTGAGCGTCTTGGTGATGACCGTAAAGTGCGTCTGGTCGAGCGTCTTGGGCTTGATGAAGCGCGACAGCAGCGCCTGCTGCCCCATCAGCGTCTCGACCTGCCCGGCCAGCGCCTCCAGCTCCGCCTCATCGGTGGGGATGGTGTCCGGCTTGCCCGAGAGGTACCGGATGGTGCGCAGGATCGTCGGCACACCCACCGCGGCGCCGACGCGGGAGTCGCTCTCGAGCCCGCGATGAAACCCATCGAGGCCACGGATCGTCTCGCCGTCCGTCATCACGCCGAACTTGCCGGTGATCCAGACCTCGGTGATGCCGAGGCCGGGCGTCACCGCTTCGAGCCGCTTGGTGTCCGCATAGAGCGCCGTCTTCGGATTGAAGTACTCGACGGCGTTGGTCTCGAGCTTCATCGGCGACAGCAAGCCGGGGATGCCGAACAGGCAGATCGCGCCCACGATGCAGAGCACCACCGAGCTCGAGACGAGCAGCCAGCGATACCGATACGTGGCGACGGGCAGCCACTGCGTGAAGCGGATGAACCGCATGCTCTCGCGCCCGTCTTTGGGCTTGAGCGTCGGCGTGCGCAAGATCTTCTGCAGCGCCGGGAACAGCGTGAAGACGATGATCCAGGTGAACACGAGCCCCACCGCCACCCAGATACCGAGCTCGCGGATCGGACGGATCTTCGAGACCGCGAGCGCCGCGAAGCCGACCGCAGTGGCGAACAGCGACACCGAGACGGCGAGGAACTTGTTGCACAGCGAGTAGATCTGGTGCTCGTCCGTGTCGACGCCCTCGGGCTTGTCGACGAAGCGCGAGTGCAGGTAGACCAGCGTCGCCAGGTTGCTGATGAGGATGGTCATCGGCACGAGCGAGGAGACGATGGTGAACACCCCGCCGGTGATGCCGACGTACCCGTTGGTGAGCGCCGCGTTGGCGCCGAGCGAGATCAGCATCGCGACGAGCGTCCGCCACGAGCGATACAGCAGCATGTTGAGCGCGACCACGAACACGAGGAAGAGCGGGAAGTAGCGCGTCCCCGCCTTGCGCGTGTCCTCGTCGAGGTAGGCGTTGACGAAGGGCTGCCCGACCTTGGCGACGTGCTTGATCGGGCCGAGGTCGCGATTCAGCGCGTCGAGCACCTTGTCGATGTTCTCGATCGCGGCCTGCCGCTCGAGCGTCTCGCGGACGTCGATGACGATGGAGATCGACAGGAAGGTGTCGCTGACCAGCCCCTGCTTGCGGAACAGGTTGGTGCCGGTCGCGAACTTCTTGAAGTCGGCCGCCTGCGCGACCGGGTCGAAGCCGCCCTTGGCGCCGCGCCAGATGCTGATGAGCGAGTGCGCGGCGCTCTTGGGCAGCTTGTCGAGCGCCTGCTCCGTCGCGTCGACGCGCTTTAGGAACTCGGGCGAGAACGGATCGTCGGTCTCGAGGACGAGCAGCACGAACTCGCCGTGCCCGAACACCGCCTCGAAGTCCCGGTTGGCGATGAACAGCGGATCGGACTTCACGATCAGCCGATCGAGCGCGTTGTCCTGCTGCACCTTCATCGCGAAGTACGCGGCCGGCGCGAGGAGGAGCGCGTAGAAGCCGAGGATCCACCAACGCAAAGCGACGATCTTGCGGAAGATCTTCGCGAGGGTGGGGTTGACGGAAGGCTGCATCGGTCGAAGCGGCTTCTAACACTAGTCGACGGTGGAGAGAAGTAGAAGCGGGTTCTACCGCTACCCTGCCGGCGCGCGGCCACAGCCTCTCAATCGACCTCGACCGCTCGTTCGGCGGGCCTCGACGACGATCAGCTCGCGGCGTCAGCGCCGAGCGCGCGGCGGCGCAGCGCCGACAGGGCCAGCAGCTGCAGCGCCACAGCGACGGTGGCGAGCGCCGCCAGGCCGCGCCACGCCGAGCCGTGCGGCAGCGACAGCAGCGCCCCGCGCCAGCCGTCGACCGCCAGGCTCAACGGATTCCAGCGCGAGAGCGAGGCCAGCCAGGCCGGCATCGCGTCCCGCGGCACGAGCGCCGTCGAGGTGAAGAGGAGCGGCATGTTGACGAGATGCACGTAGGTCGCCATCGCCTCCTGCGTGCCAGTGCGCAGCGCGATGAAGCTGGACAGCGACGACAGCGCCCAGCCGAGCAGCGCGAGCCCGAGGAGCCCGCTCGGCAGCGCCGCGGGGTCGGGCGCGACGCGCGCGCCGAGCAGCGTCGCGAGCAGCAGCACGACCAGCGCCTGCGCGACGAGGCGCAGCGTGTCGGCCAGCAGCTTGCCCACCAGGATCGCGGCCGGACTGGTCGGCGTGCGCAGCATGCGCGCCAAGAAGCCCGACTGCAGATCGCGCAGCCAGCCGATACCCGCCTGCGACGCGCCGAACAGCACGGTCATCACGCCCACGCCCGGGGCGAAGTAGTCGAGATAGCGCAGCTCGCCGAGGCTGGGCGGGCGCGCTCGCTCGAACAGAAAGCCGAACAGCAGGAGCCAGAGCAGCGGCTGGAGCAGCGAGAACGAGAGCGTCACCGGGCGACGCAGGGTCTTCTTCCAGGTGCGCCAGGCGAGCGCGGCGACGACCGAGGCGCTCATCGGCCGCTCACGCCTGCCGCTCGGGGCGGCGGCCGCGACGACGCGCGGGCGGCCCCGCGTCAGCGTCCTGCCCGAACAGCGCGCGATACGCGCCGGCCAGGCCCTCGCCTGGCGGTGCGTGGTCAGCGCACAGGCGCTGCGGCGCGCCGTCGGCGACGATCGCCCCGCGCCCGACGGCGACCACGCGCGCCGCGTGGGCCTCGATCGCCTGCAGATCGTGGCTGGCGACGATCACCGTCGCGCCGGCCTCGGCGCGCGCGACCAGCTCCTGCCAGATCGTGGCCTGGAGGTCGGCGTCGAGCCCGAGCGTCGGCTCGTCGAAGAACAGCACGCGTGGCTGGTGCAGGAGCCCGCACGCCAGGTGCAACCGTCGGCGCTCGCCGCCCGAGTAGGTCGCGGCGGGGCGTGCCAGCACCGCGGTCAGGCCAAAGCGCGTCGCCAGCGCTTCGCAGCGGGCCCGCCGCGCGGCGGCTGGCACCTGGTAGAGCGCCGCGAACAGCGCCAGCGTCTCCTGTCCGGTCATCTCGGGATCGAGCGCCGGCTCCTGCTCGACGTAGGTGAGCTGGGCTTGCAGGCGGCCGAGTGCCCCGCGATCCTCGCTTGGCTGGCGCAGCCCGAGCAGCTCGACGGTACCGCTCGTCGGGCGCAGCGCGCCCGCCAGCAGCCCGAGCAGCGTCGACTTGCCGGCGCCGTTCGGACCGACGAGCGCCGTCAGCTCCGAGGCTCGCAGCTCCAGCTCGACCGAGTCGAGCGCGACGACCTCCGCGCCGCCGCTGCGGTAGCGCTTGCCGAGCTGCCGCGCAGCGACGGGAGGCCCCTCACTCGGCATAGACGATGGTGCCGACATGCTCGCCGCGCAGCGCGGGTGCGAGCAGCTCGGGGCGCAGGCCGTTGATGACCTGGAGCTGGCGCACCGCCTGGCCACGCTCGAGCAGATCGAGCAGCACCCGATCGAACGGGAGCGACGACAACGCTCGCTCGCGCAGCTCTCGGGTGCTGACCTTGCGCAGCAGCGTGGCCCCCGGGTGCTGCGCCGGATCGGCGTCGTAGACGCCGTCGACGTCCTTGATCAGCGTCAGGCTGGCGCAGCCGAAGCACTCGGCGACCAGGTACGTCCCGGTGTCAGTGCGGTGCGGCGGGATCTGCCC
>CAZPEY010000064.1:0-19005 GCA_964585665.1 uncultured Polyangiaceae bacterium
GGATGGCAGGCGAGTTCCGCTCGATCGGCATCGCGGTCAACGCGCTCTGGCCGCGCACCGTCATCGCCACCTCCGCGGTGCAGAACCTCCTCGGCGGGGACGCGATCGTCGCGGCGAGCCGCAAGCCGACGATCATGGCCGACGCGGCGCACCTCATCCTCACCAAGCCGTCGCGCGAGTTCACCGGCAACTTCGCCATCGACGAGGATCTGCTGCGCGCCCACGGCGTCGTCGACTTCGATCACTACCTCGTCACGCCGGGCACGACGCCGATGCCCGACTTCTTCGTTTGATCCGTCGCCCGCTCACCATCCTGGGCCTGCTCACCGGGCTCAACCTCCTCAACTACATGGACCGCTTCCTGCTGGCAGCGGTCCTGCCGCGCGTCATCAAGGAGCTCCAGCTCTCGGACTTCGAGGGCGGCGCGATGGCGACCGTGTTTCTCCTCGGCTACTTCGTCACCAGCCCGCTGTTCGGCTCGCTCGGGGATCGAGGAGGACGAAAGAAGCTGATCGCGCTCGGCGTCGGCCTCTGGAGTCTGGCCACCGTCGGCTCTGGCCTGGCGACCTCGGCCGCGATGCTGTTCGCGGCGCGCGCTCTCGTCGGCGTCGGCGAGGCCAGCTACGCGACGCTCGCGCCGACGATCATCGACGATCTGGCCCCGCCCAACCGACGCGGCCGCTGGCTCGCCGTCTTCTATCTGGCCACGCCCGTCGGCTCGGCGCTCGGCTATCTGCTCGGCGGCGCGATCGAGCACGCGTACGGGTGGCGCGCGACGTTCTTCGCCGCCGGCCTGCCTGGGCTGCTGCTCGCGATCATCTGTCTGTTCATCGTCGAGCCGCAGCGCGTCGGTGCGCCGCCGCCGTCGATCCTCGAGTCCCTGCGCGCGCTGCGCGGCCGACCGCTCTACGTCCAGTGCGTGCTCGGCTACTGTGCCAGCACGTTTGCTGTCGGAGGGTTCGCCTTCTGGGCGCCGACCTACCTCTACCGCGCCTACGCGTTGCCGCTCGAGCGCGCCAACTTCCTGTTCGGCGCGGTGACCGTCGCCGCCGGCGCCGTGGGGACCGCGCTCGGCGGTCTCCTCGGCGATCACTTCACCCGCCGCGTCGAGACGAGCGACGGCGACCTCGCCACGTCAATCGGCAACCTGCGCGTCTGCGCGATCTCGGGGTGGCTCGCCGCACCAGCCGCCGCGGTCGCGGTGCTCTCGGGCAGCCCGCTCGCCTTCTTCCTCGCCATGGGTCTGTGCGAGGCGGCGCTGTTCATGAGCTCGTCGCCGGTCAACGCGGTGCTGCTGCGCGGCGTGCCCGCGACCCTGCGCGCCTCGGCGATGGCGGTGTCGATCTTCTCGATCCACCTCTTCGGCGATCTGTGGTCGCCACCCGCCGTCGGCGCCCTGACCGACCGCCTCCCGCCGGTGGCGGGGTTTCTGCCCATGCAGATCCCGATGCTGCTCCTGCCGCTGGCGGTGCTCGGCTCAGCCCTGCTGTGGACGTTCCCCCGTCGGCAACCGGGCCAGCACCTCGGGTCCGGCTAGCTCGGCCAGCGCCAGCAACAACGCCTGCGAGCCCTTGCGTCCCCGCCCACTCTCGACCAGCGCGCGATAGAGCCGCTGCGCCAGCTCGGCGCCCGGCAGCTTGAGCCCGAGGCGGTCGGCCTCAGCGAGGGCGATCTCGAGATCCTTGACGAAGTGCTCGACGAAGAAGCCCGGCTCGTAGTCGCCGCGCAGGATGCGAGGCGCGTAGCTGTCGAGAGAGAAGCAGCGCGCCGCGCCCGCGCCGACGACGCGCAGCACCTCGTCGATCGGCAGCCCCGCCGAAAAGCCGTAGAGCAGGCCCTCGCAGACCCCAATCATGGTCGAGGCGATCACGAGCTGGTTGACCACCTTGGTGTGCTGGCCTGCACCCGCTCCACCCAGGTGCGCGATCGTCTTGCAGAACACCGAGAGCAGCGGCCGCGCTCGCTCGACCGCGGACGCGTCGCCGCCGATCATCGCCGAGAGGCGCGCCTCACGCGCCCCGAGATCACCGCCCGAGACCGGCGCGTCCAGCACCGCGATGCCACGCTCCGTCGCCGCCGCCGCCAGCCGCACCGCCAGCGCCGGGCTCGACGTCGTGAAGTCGATGACGAGCGCGCCCGGCCGTGCATGCTCGAGCACGCCGTCCGGGCCGAGCATGACCTCTTCGACGTCCCGAGGCAGCCCGACCATCGTGCACACGACGTCGGCGCTCGCCGCCACGCCCGCGACCGAGTCGGTCCACACTGCGCCCGCCGCGAGGAGCGGCCGCGCGCGCGCCGCGGTGCGCGAGTAGACGACGACACGGTAGCCGGCTCTCAGGAGATGGCCGCACATCGCACCGCCCATGACGCCGGTGCCGATCCAGCCAACGATGGTGCTCTCCGGGTTGATCGGGGGCGATGGCTCAGTCATGTTGCGCTGCACAAGAAATCACGAGGCGGCGCGCGGCGTGCGCCCGAGGCGCTCGGGCATCGCGAAGGTCGCGGGGTTGGCACCGAGCCCCGCCTTGATGATCTCGCTCCAGTAGCGCCGCCCGATGGCGGTGAAGAACGGGTTGAGCTGACCGCGGTGGCGCACCCGCTCGACGGGCCAGACCATGCTGGCGATCGTCGGCACGACGTAGTCGAGCGCGGTGTGCTCCACGCCGAGCTGATCGGCGATCTCGTCGCCCATCAAGCCGCGACAGAGCCCGCGGCCGAGCTGGCTGATGAAGCGCGCGCGGATCATCTGCAGCCGGTTCTTCGCCTCGGTCATCGGCGCATCGAGCAAGGCACGCGTCAGGTTGCGCGCATCCTCGTCAGGGGGCCCCTGCGTCGCCTTGACCACGAAGCCGTACCGCCGCCCCTCGGCCTCGTTGCCAGGCAGCAGCTCGTCGTCGACGCCGATCAGCCAGCCGACGTAGCGCCACAGGTGCATGTAGTCGTCCGAGTCGGCCGCCGTGATCGTGCAGCCGAGCTGGCGCAGCCCGTCGAGCAGAACCACCGAGAAGAGCAGCGTCGTCGCCGCCATGTCGTGCTGGTTGATCGGCAGCCCCCACTGCTCCATGTCCCAGCGCCCCGACCGGAGGATCATCTTGCGCACCATGGCGTGCATCATGCGCACCTTGATCGTGATCTTGAAGCCGTCGGAGAAGCGGCGCATGCCCTCGCGCTGGCTCACCGCCTCGACGAAGCGCGACGTCTCGTGGAGGCGCCGCGCCGCCTGCTCGCGCAAGCGCCCCGAGAACACCAACGGCTTGTTACCGCCGGGCGACGTGTAGCCGTAGATGATCGAGCGCGCCCCGAGCACGAAGCCGCCGAGGATGCCCGCGCGCAGCAGCACCTCACCGCCGCGGCTCAGCGTCGGAAAGTCGACCCACGCCGGGACCCGATCGACGACGGCGAACAGGGCGCGCAGCGGCTCGGGCGGCGACTCGACGCTGTCGATGCCGCGATCGAGGGCCTGATCGAGCAGCTGCTGCGCCGACGGCCCGGCCTGCATCATCCAGTCGACGAGCGCGTCGGCGAGCGCGTCGGGCTTCCAGAGAAACGCCCCGATCCGATCGACCCGATCGCCGAACTCGGCGCGCGCCGCGACCAGGTTGACGAAGCGACGCGGGAACCGCGGCAGGGATGGGCGTTCGGACATCGAGGACTCCTCGGAGGCTATTTTCCCTCGGCAGCCGGCGTCTGTAAACGTTTGAGACGCGCGGCGCTGGCCCGCACGAGGCGCGGCTTCTGCTGCGGCGGCGGCAGCGCCCGCAGCTCGCGCTCCGTGAGCTCTGCCGCGACGAGGGCGTCGGCGCGGCGGCCGAGCCGCTCGAGGATGTCGGCGCGCAGCCCGAGCACGTCGATGCGGCGCGGACCGTAGGCCTTGGCGAGAGCGCGCTCGCACGCGACGAGCGCCTCGGGCAAGCGGCCGAGCTGTACGTAGACGCGCGCCAGCCGATGCGCCGGATTGTAGTCGGCGGGCAGCTCGCGCTCGCGCCGCTCGAGGAGCGTGATGGCGCGCTCCCCCTGCCCGAGCCACAGGGCGGTCTCGGCGCGCGCCCAGTCGTACGTCGACTGCATCCCCGGATCGTCGACCTTGGCCGCGGCTTCATCGAGGAACCTCAGGCGCCGCTCGGCCAGCGGGCGCAGATCGGCCTTGCCGTCGAGCTTGTGGAGCAGCCCGTAAAGCAACCCGAGCGCGTCGCCGCGATCGTCGTCGGACAGCGGCGCCTGTCGATTGTCAACCAGCTTGACCAAGTGCCCGACCAGCTTCTTCCGCACCAGGCTGGCGTGCGGCCCCTCGTCGGGAGAGCTCGCCTCCAGGCAATCGTCGACGTACGCGACGAAGTCGCCCGCCATCGGCGAGGCCTGCTTGCCCAGGTACTCGAGCTCTCGACCGACGAGCGCGGTGCACTCCGCCGCCGCGCTCGCCGTCTGCTGACGCGACAGCGCGTCGACCAGCGCCACCAGCACCTCGAGCCGGCGCGGCCAGGTCTCGGCGACGCTGCCGAGCAACGACCGGTACCGCTCGAGCGCTGGCTCGGTCTTGCCGGCGAGCAGGAGGCCGTGCGCCTCGTACAGCCTGGTGAGCGCCAGATCGCGGTTGGACAGCGCCACCATCGCCTCCTCGCCGTCCTGCAGGAGCTGGCGCAGCTCGGCGAGCGTCATGGCGCCCAGCCAGCGCCGCTTGACGTCGCCGGTGACGCCGTCGACGACGAGGAAGGTCGGTAGCCCGCCCACCGGGTAGCGGGCGAGGAACTCCGCGCTCTCCGGCCTCTCGACGTCGAGCGCCAGCCAGACGAAGCGATCGTAGAACGGGCGCAGCGCGGGATCGGACAGCACGAACGAGCGCATCGACAGGCAGGTGTGGCACCACGGCGCCCAGGCATCGACGAAGATGGGCTTGTGCTCGCGCGCCGCCCGCGCCTTGGCGTCCTGCCAGCGCACGACGAAGGGCGGCCCCGCCGCGGTGCCGGCGTGCGGCGAAGCGGGCGCAGCGACGGGCGCAGCAGCGCAGCCGTTGACGAGCAGCGCGACGAACAGGGCGCCGAGGACGCTGCGAAGCTTCAGTTGATCAGGGCGGGCGTGCACGGCGAGATCCCGTAGCGCGCCCGGACCTCGTCGAGCGGCTGCGTCCACTGCTTCTCCCAGAAGACCGGCAGCAGCGGCGCCGCGTCGCGGCCATGCTCGTACGCCTCGAGGAGGCCGCGGCGGAGCACCTCCCAGCGCCGCTCGAGGACGACGTGCTTGAGCGAGCCGAACACGACGACGAGCGCCGAGACCGGCAGGCGGAGCTGCCCCCACGAAAAGGCGTGGATGATCACCTCGTGGTGCGGCAGCGTCGACAGCCCGGTCAGCGGGTGCCACACGTCATGGGTCTGGCGAAAGCGCCGCATGAGGTACGAGACATCCGGGTCGTCGATGTGGGTGGTCGGCAGCGCCTGCAGGTCGGCCGTGATGTTGTTGTCGTCGAGGTGCGCGACGTAGGCCTGACCGAGCGTTCCCTTGGGCAGCCGGCGAAGCGCATCGTAGTCGACCTGCTCCTTGCACAGCTCGGGGCGCACCGCCAGCAGCTCACGGCCCTCGTTCGTGGCGAGATATTGGTCGACGAGCCGTCGGTAAATCGAACGTCCGGTAACCTCTTCGACGGTGTGAATGTCCGCGGTGCGATTGGAATCGCCGAGCACGCGCACCACCGATCGCAAGGTCAGAAAGACGTCCTGTGCGTTCACTTCTCGACCCCGGTGACGAAGTACTCGGTCGGCGCGCAGCGATACAGCGACTTGAGATCCTGCCGGTAGCGCAGCGTCACGCGGCTGCCGTCCTTGGCGAGCTTGTAGAGATCCTGGACGAGGGGGTTGTCGTCCTTCGAGTTGTCGACGGAGAAGTACCAGATCTCCGGCAACTGGCCAGGCACCGCGCCGTTGAGCACGAGCTCCCCGGACAGGTACTTGCAGAACGGCGGCCCCATCTCCGAGACCTTGCGAATGACGCCGGTGCGCGTGCCCTTCGAGTAGCCGTAGTACCAATAATACCGAGCGGTCAGCACTCCCGCCGTCCCGAGGAGCAGCACGAAGATGCCGAGGATGACCTTGCTGCGAATCGAAAGTGCCATGGATCCTCCGCGCAAAACCTATCATGCCGGGTTGGGCTGTGCGAACAGAGCTGATAAAGTGCCGACAGGGGACGGATCGCCATGAGCTCAGGAAAGCCTGCCAACGAATCGCACGTAAGCCTCGCGCTCGACGAGGCCCAGCGCCTCGAGAGCCTGGCGCAGCTCGCTGGCGGGGTCGCCTTCGACTTCAACAACCTGCTCACTGGCATCCTCGCCTCTGTCGAGATCGTCAGCGAAGACCTCGGTCCGAACGCGCCTCAGCAGGGCTCGCTCAAGATGATCGAGCGCACGGCGCAGAAGATGGCCCAGGTCACCCGGCAGCTCCTCGCGTACGCGGGGCGCCCGGCGTTCACCCCGCGCGCCGTCGACCTTGTCGCGCTCCTGCTCCAGCAGCAGCCGCTGCTCCAGATCACCGTCGGCACGCGCGCCAAGGTCGAGATCGACTACGAGTGCCAGCCGATCGACGTCGAGGTCGATCAAGTGTTGTTGACCCAGCTCTTGCTCAACCTCGCGCACAACGCCGCCGAGGCGATCCCGCACGAGCGCGGCGTGGTGACCATCTCCGCCGGCATCGAGGAGCGCGACGGCAAGCGCCATGTCGTGCTGGCGGTGCGCGACAACGGCGTCGGCATGTCGCCCGACGTGCTCGGCCGCCTCGGTGAGCCGCTGTTCACGACCAAGAGCGGGCGGCGCGGCCTCGGGTTGCCGGCGGCGTTCGGCATCGCGCGCCAGCACCGCAGCGAGCTGCGGATCCACTCGGAGATCGGGCGCGGCACGACGGTGCAGCTCGGGCTGCCGCACCTCGCGTCAAGGGCTCCTGCCGCCGCCGCCGAGCCACCCAAGCTCGAGCGACCGGGGCGCGCGCTCATCCTGGTCATCGACGACGAGCCGGTGGTGCGCATGAGCCTCCAGATGCTGCTCGGCCGTGCCGGCTACGACGTCCTACTGGCCGGCGACGGGCGTGAGGGGCTGTCGCTGCTGCGCACCGAGCAGCGGCGTATCGAGGTCGTGCTGCTCGATCTGACGATGCCGGTGCTCGATGGGCGCAAGACCTTCGAGGAGCTGCATCGCATCGCGCCGGCGCTGCCCGTGATCTTGATGAGCGGCTACACGAAGGAGGAGGCAGAGAGCGAGGCCTTCGCGGCGCCGTTTGCCGGCTTTCTCTCGAAGCCGATCGCGCCGCGCGACCTCCTCAACCTGCTCGACGAGCTGCGCCGTCGCAGCGGCCGTCCCAGCTAACCCTCGCCAGCTATTCGAGCCCGAGCTCGGCCCAGTCCCGCACGACCTTGCGTCCGACGATCGCCAGCGAGCGCCGATTGAGCTCGCGCAGCAGCCAGGGCGCCGAGAAGTAGTTCCACGCGGTGAAGCGGTTCCAGCGTCGCACGGACGCCAGCGCTCGCTCGACCTCGACCGTCGCGGTCACCCACTTCGCCTCGTCCCCGAGATCGTGCGGCAGCGCACGGCAGAGCGCGGCGATGCCCAGCGACTGCGCGAGCATGCCGTCGACGTTGATCGCGGGCGCGCCGGACGAGAGCGCGGCGTAGAGCTCGACGAGGCCCCCCTCGCGCGTCGCAGCGAAGTCTTCGACCACCGGCACCAGCGCGCTGCCGGTCGTGTGCTCCGGGTCGAGCGAGCGGGCGCCGAGCGCTGCCACGCAGCGCGCCAGCCCCTCCTGCACGTCAGCGAGGACCGCGTCGCGCCCCAGGCGCTGCACCGCCGCATCGTCGATCACCATCGTGTTGATGGCGTAGGCGTTGGCCTCGGGGTTGGCCGAGTCCCAGAATGGCGTGACGAAGCCGAGCTGCCAGCCATGCGCCCCGCAAAACGCCGGTGCCCAGCCCACTCCGTCGAGGACGCCGGCAGGTAGCGCGATTGGCTGCTGCGCCGCGGCGACCCAGCGGAGCGGGCTCGCGGCGGTGCCCGTGATGCGGCGGCTCTGCGTGTTGGCGATCGTCGTACGCGGGGGGAGCGGCCAATCGCACTCGCCGTCCGGGGCCGGTAAGCGGATTCGCAGGCGGTGCTGCTCGGCGATGTAGCCAGTGACCTCGCCAGCGACGAGCGCGACGTTGCTGGGTACGTGACGGCGCAGCGCATAGACGATGTCGGCGTGACGAGCCGACAGCCCGATCAGATCGTCGCTCCCGGACTCGAACTGACCGTCGACGCGCGGCGCGGTCGTCTTGCAGCTGGTGATCCGGAGGCGACGAAAGCCACTCTGCGAGGCGCGCAGCACCTCGCGCAGGCGCTCCTCGGAGATGCCCATCGCGTCGGCCATCGTGCGCAGGGTCGCGCGCCGCAGCGAGCAGCCGTCGACGAGCCGCCGCTCGGGCAGCGGGTTCCCGACGATCAGCGCCACCTTGGCGCCGCGTGCCGCCAGGCGCGCCGCCAGCTGCGTGCCGGCCACCCCGGCGCCAATCACGACGACGTCCGGAGCGTCGAGCGAGCGGAGCTTCGACCAGGCGCGGAGCTGGTGCTCCGGCTCGAAGCCGGCGAGCGAGGCGTTCATCACACCCAGGGTACCAAAGCGCGGGCCTGCCCCAAAGGTCCAATGGTCGAACCGTGCTTTTCCGTCGGAAAATCTGGTTTCCGCGCCGCGCTCAGCGTACATCTTCGACCCATGAGAACGTTCTCTCAAACGCTGGCCGGAATCGGCTACTGGATTCCGTTCGCGTCGCGCACCGCTGCGCTCGGGCTCGCCTCGACGGTGACAGGCGGACTGACCGGAGGACGCTCGTCGCAGTGGTGCATGCGCACCTGGTGCCGCGAGTCGTGCAAGCAGTTCCGCATCAAGCTCGACGTCACCGGCCAATCGGTGCTCGAGCGCGTCGGACCCGCGGTGCTGGTGTCGAACCACATGAGCGTCACCGACATCCTGGTGCTCGGCTCGCTGCTCGATCGGGACTATCGCTGGGTCGCCAAGCGCTCGATGTTCAAGGTGCCCTTCCTCGGCTGGCACCTCCACCTCTCCGGGCACATCCCCGTCGACCGCAGCCGCGCCGGCAACCAGGAGCGTCTCGACGCCGACTGCAAGCGCGCCATCGACGACGGCGCCTCGGTCCTGATCTTCCCCGAGGGGACGCGCTCGGAGGACGGCTCGCTCCAGCCGTTCCGCAAGGGGGCGTTCGTCATCGCCGCCGCCAACCAGGTGCCGATCGTCCCGATCGTCATCCGCGGCACCGAGCACGTCATGCCGAAGGGCGACTGGACGATCGCGCCGACCGAGGATCGCCAGGTGAGCGTGAGCTTCCTCGACCCGATCCCGACCGCCGCGCTCGGCCGCTCCTTCGAGCCCGAGGCGCTGCGCGAGCAGACCTTCGCGGTGATGTCCGACGCCGTCAAGCGGGCCGCGGCCCGCGCTGCCTGAGCGGCTGCGCGCTCCTCCCGGTTCAGCGCGCCGCCAGGCGCTCCGTCGCAAACTTCACGAACTCGTCCTGCGCCTCGGCCTCGCCGTGGTGCAGCGCGATGGCGCGCGGCGACGGGAGCTGCGACAGCCACGCGCACAGCTCGCTTCGATCGGCGTGCGCCGAGAGCCCCTTGAGGACGCGGCGCTCCGCCAACACCTCGATCTCCTGCCCCTCGATGCGCAGCCGCGCTCCGGTCTCGGCGTCGAGGATGCGCTGCCCGAGCGTGCCTGTCGACTGATGGCCGACGAACAGCACCGTGTTGCGCGGATCGTCGAGCCCCTCCTTGAGGTGGCGGAGGATGCGGCCGCCCTGGCACATGCCAGACCCGGCGATGATCACGAAGGGTCCGTCATGCTCGGTGAGGCGAAACGAGTCCCGGCCGCTGCGCACCGCGAAGAGCGACCGGAAGTCGAGCGGGTCGTCGCCGCGCTGCAACCGATCCATCGCCTCCTTGTCGAACAGGTTGCGAAAGTGATCGTAGGTCTCGGTGATCGACAGCCCCATCGGCGTGTCGATCGCGACGGGCACCGGCGGCAGGGCGCCTGACTCGACCAGGTCGTTGAGGAAGTAGAGCAGCACCTGGGTGCGGCCGATCGCGAAGGCCGGGATGAGCACCTTGCCGCGCCGCCTGACCGTCGCGGTGATCACCTCGCGCAGCTCGCTCTTGATCGATTCCGCGTCGTGCGCGTGATCGCGGTTCCCATAGGTGCACTCACACACGACCAGATCGACCGGCCGCTCGCTGCCCCAGCTCGTGCAGGGATCGAGCAGGATGGGGCTGTTCGGTCGACCGAGGTCCCCGGAGAGGATGATGCGGCTCCGCTCGCTCTGCAGATCGATCGACGCCGAGCCGAGGATGTGTCCTGCCTCGACGAAGCGCGCCGTGATCCCCCGATCGCGCACCGGCTCGATCGGCCGATCGTAGGGCACCATGCGCGCGAGCTGGTTGAAGTCATGGAGGAAGCGCTTGATGTCGCGCTCGTCGATGCGGTTCATGTCGAGGCTGTCCTCGAGCGAGATGCGCGCCACCTCCAGCGTCGCCGCGGTCGCGTAGATCGGGCCACGGTAGCCTGCCTCGAGCAGCGCGGGCAGCGAGCCAATGTGATCTTGATGTCCGTGCGTGAGGAGCACCGCGTCGACCTCGGCAGCCTCGGGCGGGAACACCCAGCGTGACGCCTCGCGCCCCTGCGCGATGCCACAGTCGACGAGCAGCCGCGCGCCGCCGAGGTCGAGCCTCGTCATCGCGCCGGTCACCGTCGAGACGGCCCCGAGCAGCCGCGCCTCTCCATCGGCGAGGAGGTGCTCGGCCGTGCGAGCTCGAATCGTCGGAACGCTCATGTCTCACCTCTCAGAAACGGCAGCGCGACGCGCACGAAGGCGTCCACCGCATCGACGTGCGCGAAGTGGGAGGCCTCCTGCAGCTCGACGAACTGCGCGGCCGGCACGAGCGCGCGCAGGCGCTGCCCGACCTCGGGCGGCACCATCGGATCACGCGCGGCATAGACGAGCTGCAGCGGTACCGGAAACGTCGTCCGGCGCAGCGTCGCCTCGAACGCGTCCATCGCGTCCGCGCTCATCGTCTCGGACAGGTAGCGACAGAACGCGGCAAAGCCCTGCTCCGTCGCCAGCGGATCCCCGTACTCGCGGTGCTCCTCTTGCGACTTCAAGGTCTCGTCGTAGTAGTGGACGTTGCGATGCACCCACTTGTGCGGGTTGCTCTGCACGATCCGACGCAACACCCTCTGCCAACCCGGCGTGAGGCGCAGCGCCCACCCGAGCGCGGTCATCCGGCCAGTGCGCAGCCCCGGCGAGTGCAGGTTGCACAAGCGACTCATCACCTGCGGCTTCTGCAGGGCAAGCTGCATCGCGAGGTAGCCCCCCATCGAGTTGCCGAGGACCGGGCAGCCCTTGATGCCGAGGTGCTCGATGATCTCGCCGAGGAAGGCCGCGACGCGGTCAGGTGGGTACACCCCCTCGGGCTTGTCCGAGCGACCACAGCCGATGAGATCTGGGATGTACAGGCGGAAGTGCTTGCCGAGCGGCTCGATCAGGTAGCGGAACGAATAACTCGTCGTCATGAAGCCGTGCACGAGCAGCAGCGGCGGCCCCTGACCCGCCATGCGGACGTGTACCGTCGTGTGGCCGAAGTCGGACTCGACCAGCAGCGACTCCGCCTCCGTCGAGAAGTACGGGTGCGGGAGGCGCGGCAGCGCGGGAACCTTGTTGTAGGGAAGCTGGACGAAGGGCGGCAGCGTGGCCGGCATCAGTTGCCGCCGGTGCCCTTGTTCTTGGCGGCGTTGCGCTTGATGATGTCGTCGAGCTTGCGCTGCAGCTCGGGGTCGATCTGCGACTTGTTGTAGCTGTTGTAGCCGTTGTAGCCACTGTAGCCCGAGTAGCCGCTCGTCCCGCCGTAGCTCTTGCTGCCGTACTTGCCGTACCCGTAGCCGCCGTAGGAGCTGCCGCTGTCGCCCGAGATCGTGATGCCGAAGTTCGCCGCCAGGTTCTGCGCGAAGTTCTCGAAAGCCGACTCGGCCATCTTCGTGTACGGGTACGTGTCCCGATCGCCGTAGCTCGACGTCGTGTACGAGATGTTCGGCGCCGGCTTGCTCACCGTCGAGAACGAGTAACGCGCCTGATCTTCGCCCTCGAAGAACACCGAGAACGTCCAGTCGATCATGATGCCGAACATCTTCTTGGTCGTGTCGGTGGTCGACTCATAGAGCGTGCCCGACGGCGCGACCCGGTACTTGACGACGAAGCGGATCGGCGCCCACTGCTGCTTGTCGTTGCGCCCGCGCGAATACGAGTAGGAGTACGAGTACGCGCTGCCGCGCTCGTCGTCGATGTCGATGGCGTCGGTGCCGAACATGCCGGTGAAGGCGCGCTTCATCGACGACGTGATCGAGCCCTCGCGCGAGCGGTTGCTGGTGTCGGAAAACGCGCTGTCCGCGGGAACAATCTTGCCGCCGACGTCCTTGAGGTCCCACGTCTTGGTCGCCGAGAAATCGACCGAGCCCTCGTAGGTCACCTTGATGCGCTGCGACGGTGAAGTCTTGAGCTTCTCGATGATGTCACCGATGACCGACACCGCGTCGGGCTTGGCGCCCTTCTGCTTGCTCGAGTAGCTCGACAGCGCGTTCTCGTAGTGCTTCGCGATCCGCTGCTTGGCATCGTTCGCGTGCCGGGCCGTCGGGTGCAGCTGGAGATAGTTGCGGCAGTCGTACAGCGACCCGTAGCGCTCGCACATCCGCCAGTCGTTGCGCTCGGCCGCGGTGCGGTTGTACGGGATCGCGATCACGCCGAGCGCGAGGCCGGCGGTGGCGAAGATCGAATAGAACTTCTTGGTGCGCTTCTCCTCGGCCTGCGCGCTCTCGGTCTTGGGCCGCGTCTTGGTCGCCAGCTCGGTCGGCGGCACGATGTCGTAGCCCTCCTCCGCATCGAGGAGGCCCATCGACATCAGCTCGAGGACGCGGCGGCGCTGGCCGAGGAGCTGGTTGGCCCAGTCGACCGACGCCTGCTGCCCGTTGATCGTCAGGTTGCAGATCGTCCCCGAGAAGTCCATCCGCACCGCGGTGTAGCTGTAGATGCCATTGGTCATGTGGTGCGTGAGCGACACGTCCTGCAGGTTGACCAGCGGCCACACCGTCACCTCGTCGATCGCGACCTGCATCAGGTGCAGGGGGTGGATCGTCGTGTAGGCGCCGTACGGGCTGCGCTTGGCGCGCAGCACCTTGGCGACCGTCCAGCCGAGGAAGAGCGCGCCGAGCGTCGACCACACCACCATCCAGAACGCGGTCGAGCCCGCCCAGACGTTGCGGCCGCCGAACAGGCTGCCGAGCACGCCCATCGACGTCATGATCGCCAGGATCAAGAGCGCGATCGGCCCGCCCCACTTGCCGTGCTGCAGCTTGCCGAACGCCCACTCGGTCGCGTTCTTCTGCAGCCAGGCCTGCGCGCTCGCCGAGAGATCGGCGATGCGCAGCGTGACCTTGGGCGGGAACTGGAACGACAGCGACTTGCGCGTCACGTCGAGCTTGCTCGACCACTGCAGGAGCTTGTTGGCGTCCGCCGACTTCTTCATCGCGAAGAGGTCCGCGGCGATCGACGACAGGCGCGTCGCGACGTACTTCCGCACGTCCTCGTCCTCGGGGAGGATCTTCCAGATCGCCTCGAGCTCCTTCTCGGCGAGATCCCACCGATCGCGGAGGAGCTGGATCTGCAGGCGCCGCATGAAGAAGACGAAGTCGTTGAAGTCGACCGTCCCGTCGGCGTCGATCGCCTTCTGCAGCTCGGCCAGCGCCGCCTCGTACTGCTTCTTGCCGGTGAGCACGTCGGCGATCGCGACCAGCGGGCGCGTGTCGTTGTCGTCGAGCTCGCGCGCCTTGCGGTAGCAGGTCAGCGCCTGATCGTCGCGCTCGAGGTTGTAGAGCGCGTAGCCCTTGTGCAGCCAGTAGACGGCGTTGGTAGGCTGCACATCGACGAGCCGCTCGAACTCGGCCAGCGCCTCCTTGGGGCGCTTCGAGTTGAGCATCGCCATGCCGAGCATGTCGCGCACGAAGTGGAGATCGGCCTTCTTGTTGAGCACCTCGCGGAACATCTTCTCGGCGGTGGCGTAGTCGCCCGCCTCCATCCGCTCCTGCCCCGACTTGATGAAGCTGCCGAGCTCCCCGAACTCGTCGTACTGGTTGATGCGATCGTAGTCGGCGCGCGACTGCGGATTCGACAGCACCTCGTACGCCTCGCGGATCCGCTTGAACTCCTCGGGGTGCGTCTCCGGCGGGAACTTTCGCACCAGCGCGAAGTAGGCCTTCTTGACGGCGCGCTCGTCAGCGCTCTTGTCGACCCCCAGGACCTCGTACAGCGTCTTTCCCGAATCACTCATTTGAAATCCTCAGGCGACAGGAGCGCGCGCGGCACCGCCTCGGCGACGGTGTCGACGTAGATGAGCTCGACGGAGCGACGCACCTCTTCGGGCAGGTCGCGCGCCTCGCGCAGGTTGCGACGCGGCAGCAGGACGGTGCGCACGCCGTTGTGCATCGCAGAAACGATCTTCTCGTGGATCCCACCCACCGGTTTTACTTCGCCGTAGATGGTGATCTCCCCGGTGGCCGCGAGGCGCGCGCGCAGCGGCCGCTGGGTGTAGGCGGAGATCCCGGCGAGCACGAGGGCGAGCCCCGACGAGGCCCCCTCCTTGCCCACCTCGGTGTCGGTGAAGTGCAGGTGCAGGTCGAAGCCACCGACGAGCGCGTCGATCTGCAGCTCCTTGCTGCGCGCCTTGAGGCACGAGAAGGCCACCTGGCCCGCCTCGCGCCCCGTCGGCCCGACGTTGCCCGAGAAGATCAGGTTGCCGTGCCCGATGACCGCCACCGCTTCGAGCGGCGAGACCGCGCCGCCGTGCGGCGTCCAGCCGAGTACGCCGATGCGTCCGATGCGCGGCTTGTCGTCGATCGCCGTCGGCGTCGGCTCCTCGAGCGAGCGCAGCTTGGCGGCGGCGCGGCTCTCGGGATCGCGCTTGACCGCGCCGCGGTACATCTTCATCGCCTGCTCCTTTTCGCCGAGCGTCGCCAGCACGTCGCCGAGGTCTTCGTACGCATTGGCATCGTCGGGCTGGAGCAGGATCGCCTTCTTGTAGCAGTCCACCGCGTCGCGGAACTGACCGCGGAGCTGATGCAGATCGCCCAGGCGGTTCCACACCAACCCGAGGGTCGGGGCGCGATCGACGACCTCCTTCAAGCTGACCTCGGCGGCCTCGGGATCGCCATCGATGAGCTGGATCTCGGCCCGCAGCAGCCAGAATCCGGCGAGCTGCTTGACCGTCGGTGCGACCGTTCCGATCGCGCGCCGCGCCCCGGCCGCATCGCCACGCGCCAGCAGCTCGACGATCGGCCGCAGCTCGGGCGCGTCGAGCAGGCGACGGATACTCTCGAGCGCCAGCGCCTTCTGGGTCTGCGCGACGAAGTAGCCGCGATCACGCTCGCCCGCCATGCGCTCGGCCGCCGCCTCGTCGCCGAGGTCGAGGTAGAGCTCGCGGAGCTGCGCCGCGATCTTCGGATCCTCGGGCGAGAGGCGCTGCGCCGTCTCGAGCGCGGTGCGCGCCCTCGGCAAGAGGCCCTTCATCCGGCTCCAGTCCGAGATGTTGAGGTGGCGCTGCACATCGGTCGGCCGCAGCTTGAGCGCCTGCTCGGCGTGCAGCAGCGCGTCGTCGAGCCGCCCCTGCTCGACCAGCAGCTCGACGAGCTCGTCGCGCGTCCCGACGTCATCGGGCTCGCGCTTGAGCTGTTCCTCGAGGATGCGGAACGCCTCGGGCCGTCGACCGTCGCGCTCGAGCGCCCGCACCAGCAGGCGGCGCGCGTTGTCGTGGCTGCCCGCCTGCTCGAGCACCTTCTGCGCCTGCTTGACCGCGGCGCCGAACTGCCCGACGCCGAACAGCGCCTCGGCGAGCTGGAAGCGCAGCTCGACGTTGTCGGGCTTGGTGATCACCTCGCGCTTCAGGTCGTCGATGAGGAATTGGCTGCTCATGGCTGGTCGTTCGCGCCTACTCGAGATCGAAGAGGAAGTCGGTGAGCGCCTTGTCGCACTTCTGCTGCGCCGCCTTGTCGCCGCGCGCCACCGCCGCCTTGAGCTCGGCGACCATGGCCTCGAGCTGCGCCTTCTTGGCGCCCTCGAGCAGCTCGAGCCGGGCCTCGGCCGCTGCCACGAGCGCCTTGAGCCCCGAGTCGGCGCCCGCGAAACCCGCGCCGCCAGACGACCCAGAGGTGCCCGCCGCGCCCATGCCGCCCGAGGCCGCCGGCGCCTCGTCCTCCTTGCCGACCTTCCAGTCCTTCTCGAGGCGCTTCTGCGCCTCTTCGCGATCCTTCTTCGACATGCGCTGGCCGGTCTTGTCGACCTGCAGTCGCGCCTCTTTTCCCGTCGAGACGATCTTGGTCGAGACCTGCAGGATGCCGTTGACGTCGTAGGTGAAGCTGATCGCGACCTTCTCCGAGCCGGCCGGCCCGGGCGGGATCCCGTCGACCGAGTAGGCATCGAGGAAGGTGTTGTTCTTGGTCAGGCGGCTCTCGCCCTGATAGACCTTGATGTCGACGACGTTCTGACCGTCGGCCGTCGTCGAGTAGACCTCGGTCTTGGTGACCGGCACCGTCGAGTTGCGCGGGATGATCGGGGAGAAGATGCCGCCGATCTTCTGATAGCCCGACGAGGTCTGCACCTCGACGCCGAGCGTGAACGGACACACGTCGGTGATCATGATGCCGCGCTCGGTCGAGATCGAGCCCGACTTCAAGCCGGCCTGCACGGCTGCGCCGAGCGCCACCGCCTCGTCGGGGTTGACGCCACGCCGCGGCTCCTTGCCGAAGAACTCGGCGAGCAGCGTCTGCACCATCGGGATCCGCGAGCTGCCGCCAACCAGCACGACGTCGCTGATCTGCTTCTTGTCGAGCTTGGCGTCCTTGAGCGCCGTCTCGATCGGCTCGATCGTCGAGCGCAGGGCGTCGCCGAGCAGGCCCTCGAGCTCGCCGCGCGTCAGCTCGCGCTCGAACGATACGGGCTCGCTGCCCTTGACCGCGAGGAACGGCAGCATCACCGGCGTCGACTTCACCGTCGACAGCTCACACTTGACCTGCTCGGCCGTCGCCTTCATGCGCGCCAGCGCCTTCAGGTCGCGGCGCAGATCGAGGCCGAAGTCCTTCTCGATGTTCTTGCACATCCACTCGACGATCATGCGGTCGAGGTCGCCGCCGCCGAGGTGGTTGTTGCCCGCGGACGCCTTGACGTCGAGCACGCCCTCGAACATCTCGAGCACCGACACGTCGAACGTGCCGCCGCCGAGGTCGTAGACGAGGATGTACTGCTCCTTGTCGAGGTGATCGAGCCCGTACGCGAGCGCCGCCGCGGTCGGCTCGTTGATGATGCGATCGACGCGGAAGCCCGCGAGCTCGCCGGCGTCCTTGGTCGCCTGGCGCTGCGCATCGGTGAAGTACGCCGGCACCGTGATCACGGCCTCTTCGAGCGTCGTGATGAGGAACTTCTCGGCGTCCTCCTTGAGCTTCTTCAAGACGAGCGCCGAGACCTCCTGCGGCGAGTACTCGCGCGCGCCGATCTTGACCCTCTCCGACGTGCCCATCTTGCGCTTGACCTCAGCGACCGTGCGGTCGGGCATCGCGGTGAGCTGGTTCTTCGCCGTCTCTCCGACGTGCAGCTGATCGGCCTTGTCGAGGCCGACGACCGACGGGGTGAGGCGCTTCCCCTGCTCGTTGGGGATGATCTCGGGGCGCTCGCCGCGGATGTAGGCGACAAGCGAGTTGGTCGTACCAAGGTCGATGCCGACGACGTGAGCCATGCGCGGACGCTAACAAAGGTGACCGCAAAAACCTAGCTGGTCTTACGTCGAGAAATCAGCCTGTCTGCCCGCTTACCGAAGCCAGCCGCAGTGCTCATGCTGCCCGTCGCGGCGCGGCCGCTTCCCCTGTAAGCTAGGGGCGCCGCCATGCCTGCGCTGACGCTGCATCCCGATCAGCTGATCGTCGATCGCTTCCGGTTGATCGCCCCGATCGGACAGGGCGGGATGGGCACGGTCTGGCGGGCCGTCGACGAGATCGAAGGGAGCGTCGTCGCGCTCAAGGTCCTGTCCGCGTCGAGCCCATCGGAGTTCGAGCGGCTGCGGCGCGAGGCGACGCTGCTCGAGGAGCTGCGCCACCCCGGCATCGTCCAGCTGATCGCGGTCGGCGAGGTGTCACCGGGCTCGCCGTTCCTCGCCATGGAGTGGGTCGAGGGGCGCACCCTGGCTGAGGCCCTCACCAACGGCCCGCTGCAGCTCGACCGTGCGCTCGAGCTCGTCACCCAGGCAGCGCGCGCGCTCGCCGTCGCGCACGCCCGCGGCATCGTGCACCGCGACTTGAAGCCGCAGAACGTCCTGCTGGTCGGCGACGGCAACAGTGAGAAGGTCAAGATCATTGACTTTGGCATCGCGCAGCACCTCGACCGCTTCGAGCCCCTGACCAAGACCGGCTACCTCGTCGGTACACCGGGCTACATGGCCCCGGAGCAGGCGCGTGGCGGCCGACCGGTCACGCCGAGCAGCGATGTCTTCGCGCTGGGCTGCCTGCTCTATGAGTGCCTGTGCGGAGAGCCGCCGTTTCACGGTGAACACGCCATGGGCGTGCTTGCCAAGATCCTCTTCGAGGAGGTGACACCGATCGAAGAGCGCGTCGACGGCGTGCCCACGGCGGTCGCCGCTCTGCTCCGCCGCATGCTCAGCAAGGATCCGGCCGAGCGACCAGCCAACGCCGCGCAGCTCGCTGACGCCCTCGCCGAGCTGGGGCAGGAGCACGCCGACCCGACACGACCGACGGCGCGCCGCCACCTCACCGCCAGGGAGCAGCGCATCCTCTCCGTCGTGCTCGCCGCCAATCGCTCCAGCCTCGGCACCGGCCGCGACACGCTCTTGCAAGCCCCGTCCGACGCGTCGCGCACCGCGATCGGCAACCTGCTCGCGCCGCTGCA
>CAZPEY010000065.1:0-18992 GCA_964585665.1 uncultured Polyangiaceae bacterium
CACCTTGCTGAACTGCGCCTCGGCCACGTCGGCCTGGACCTCGAGCTCCTGCAGGGTCGCGAGCTGCAGAAGGCCCGTCGTTGCGCCACCGGCGATCGTCGGAGAGAGCGGCTCGCCGACCTCGGCCAGCTTGCGGACAACGGTGCCGTCGAACGGGGCGCGGATCTTGGTCGCCTCCGAAGCGGCGCTGATCGCCTGGCCGCGCGCGACGATGGCGCGCTCCTCGGCCTCCGCGGCGGCGATCTGCGCCTTGAGCGTGCCTCGGCGCAGCTTCGCGTCGTCGAGATCGGCGACCGCGCCGGCGCCCTTCTCGGCGAGCTGCTGTGCGCGCACGACGCGCGCCTCGATCTCGGCGAGATCGGCCTTGGCGCGATCGACCCGCGCCTGCGCGGCGAGCACCTCGGCGCGCTGCTGGGCCCCCTGGGCCGCGACGTCGAGCGAGTCGAGCTCGGCGAGGAGCTGCCCCGCCTTCACCTCTTCGCCCTCCTTGACGTAGATCTTGGCGATGCGGCCGACGATCTTGGGCGCGACGGTGGCGCGCTTGAGCGCGTAGACATAGCCGGTCGCGACGAGCGTCACCTCGGCCTGCTGCGGGGACACCAGGGTCAGCGCGCCGAGCTCGACCTCATCGGGGAAGAGCGACTGCACGGTCGCGTTGCTCGCGCCGCCGCGCAGCGCGAGTGCCGCGCCCACCGCGAGGACGAGCACGCCGGCGATCACAACCGGCAGCAGGCTGCGTCGCCCGCTCGCTGGCGCGCCCGCGCCGTTGCGATCGATGCGCAGCGATTGCAGATCCGAAGCCAACCGTTCGTCGTCCGACACCGTCGACACGTTAACGATCCTGCCCGGAGGTCGCAAGCGGCGAGTCGGTCGCGCTCGCCGTCGCGGCGGCGCCGGCGCCGAGAATCTCGTCAAGATACTTGACCACGAGCTCTCCGAGCCTGGTCTCTTGATCGGGCGCGTAGAAGTGACCGACCCCAGGGAGCACGGACAGGCGGGCGGCCGGGAGACCGACGCGCCACGACTCGATCGAAGCGAGCTCGCAGAACTGATCCTTGTCGCCGGTGAGGAGCAGCCAGGGCACCGCGCCGAGCCCACGCTGCAGCCCCTCGATGCGGGCCGGGTTGTCGCGAACGATCACGGTCGGCAGCCCGATCGCGACCGCGGCCTCGACGGCGAGGCCGTCGGCGGCGGCGCGCATCGCCATCAGCGCGCCGAAGCTGTAGCCGCACACGGCGACGCGGGGCACCCGCGCGCCCAGCCAGCGCACCGCCGCGGCGACGTCCTCGTGCTCGACGTGCCCACCCGTCGGGCGACCGCTCGATGCGCCGACGCCGCGGAAGTCGAAGCGCAGCGTCGACAGCCTGGCGGTCGCGAGGTGCTGCTCGAGCGCGAGCAGGAGCGGCGTGGCCATGTTGCCGCCGAAAGCCGGCAGCGGATGGCACAGCACCACACCGAGCGGGCGTTCGCCTTGACGGAACACGCCGTCGAGCTCGACCTCGGCGTCGACTGGGATTCGTACATGCATCGACGTTAAGATGCGAGCAGCAGCCAGATCATTGCAACGAGCGCGATCAGGCCCACGCTCGCCCCGACCAGGGCCAGGTGGAGCGGCAGCCGGTCAGCGTCACCCGCCGCCGGACGCGGGGCAGCGGGGGCCTCGACGAGGCGGGCCTTGTAGCGGGCGGAGGGGTCATGAAAGATCGCGGCTCGATCGCCCAGGCGCAGCTCATCCCCGTCGCTGAGGACGGTCGGCGCGGTCAGCCGGGCGCCGTTCCGCAAGACCAGGCGATCGGACAGGGGCCGCACCTTGACGTCGATCTCGCTGCGCGTCACCGCGACCTGCTCGCGCCAGAGGTCGACCTCCTCGAGCCCGAGCCCATCGGGCTGGTGGCCGAGGACATACGTGTGGCCGACCTGCTCGAGCGCCAGCACCCGATCCCCGGCGACCAGGGTCGGGTGCGCAGCTTCTGCGGGCAAGATGGCGAAGAGCTCGCGCATGACCCGCGCGCCTAGATCCGGGAGCTCCTCGACGCGATCGGGGTCGAGGCGGACGTCGACGACGGCCCCGGCGATCTCGATGCGATCGCCCTCCGACAGCGGCAGGGCCTGCCCCGAGGGGATGCGTGCCCCGTTGAGCTGCGTGCCGAGCTGCGAGTTGAGGTCGACCAGGCAGAAGGTGTGCTGGTGGCTCTCGATCCGGGCGTGCACGGGCTCGACGTCGTCGAGCGGCAGCAGCACGTCGCAGCCGCCACGTCGTCCGAGCAGGATCGCGCTCTGCGACCGCGCGAAGCGATAGCGACGCACGGTGCGGCCCTCCGGATCGGGCGAGGTGACGGCGAGCTCGAGCGCCAAGGTGCCTCCAGTGTACCGCGATCAGCGGACGCGGCGCACCTCGATGCCGCCGCCTCCATCGAGCGCGACGCGCAAGTGGCCCTCGAGATCGGTGCGGACGATCGGGATTGCGTGCGCCGCGTAGCGCGCGAGCACGGCGGGCTTTGGCAGACCGAACCGATTCCTGCGACCGCCGGAGAGCACCGCGAGCGAAGGGCGCACGCAGGCGAGGAGCCGCTCGGAGGAGGAGGTCGACGAGCCGTGGTGCGGGATCTTGAGCACCGTGCTCCGCGCCTCCTCGGAGCGGCGATCGCAGAGCTCGGCCTCACCCTCGCTCTCGAGATCGCCGACGAGCAGCACGGCGTCGCGCCGCCAGCCGAGGCGCGCGACGACGGAGTTGTCGTTGGTCGACCGACCTCCATCCCAGCCGACCTGGCCGGTGTCCGTGATCGGGTGGAGGACGCGCAGCGCGGTCTCGCCGAAGGGCTCGCCGTGCGGGCGACGGACCGGGATGCGTCGCTCGCGCGCCACGGCGAGCAGACGGGCGAGCGCAGGGAGGGTCGGTGGCTCGCCGTCGTCGATCGCCAGGACCAGCTCCTCGATCGTGAGCTGCTCGGCGACCGCGACGAGCCCGCCGACGTGGTCGAGGTGCGGGTGGCTGATCAGGATCTGCTGCAGGCGGTCGATCCGGCGGCGACGCAGGAACGGCAGCAGGGTGCGACGACCGGGGTCGAGGCGTGGCTCGAGGCTCCCCCCGCCATCGATGAGCAGCCGCTGGCCGTCCGGTGTCTCGACGAGACAGGCGTCCCCGTGCCCCACCGACAGGAAGGTCGCGACGAGGCGCGGCGTTCGCGCGCTGAGGACGAGCGCGCCGACGATCATCCCCGACACCGCCAGCAGTCGCCCCCGCCAGCGCGTCAGGTGGACGGCGCCGAGGCCGAGCACCGCGAGCAGCGCCGAGACGAGCGCGCCGGCGACGAGCGGCGGGGGCATTCTAGCCGCTGCGACCTCGACGAAGGCGCGGGTGAAGACGGTCCCTTCGCGCAGCAGCCCCGTTGCCCACGCGAGCGCGCTCGCGCCTGGGGCGAGGCTCGCGAGCAGCGCGACGAGGAGTCCGAGCGGCAGCAAGAAGACCTCGAACAGGGGGACGACGAGCAGGTTGCCGAGCGGCGCGACGTACGCGAGCTCGCCGAAGTGCCAGCCGCACAGGGGCAGCGTGAACAGCAGGCTCCCGAACGACAGCCACAGGCCGGTGCGGAGCCATCGCAGCAGGGGTCGATCGAGCAGCCGCAGCGGTGCGCGCGCGCGCGCGGCGCCCCACAGCAGCCCGAGCGTGGCCGCGACCGAGAGCTGCAGCGATACGTCATAGAGCCGACTCGGCTCGTCGAGCAGCAGCAGCCCGACCGTCGCTGCGAGGATCGACGCGCCATCGATGGCGCGTCGGAGCACCAGCGCCAGACCGACGAGCGTGACCCCGACGAGGCCGCGCAGCGTCGGCGCGGCCAGCCCGGTCATCAGCGCGTAGGCGAGCACCACCGGCCAGGCGACGAGCGCCACCCAGGTCTGCAGCGGTCGGACGAGCAGCAGGCGCGGTCGCCGCCGGAGGAGCGCGGCCACCAGCGCGCTCGCCGCGAGCGCGACCAGGCCGAGGTGCAGCCCGCTGACCGACACGACGTGCAGCGCGCCGAGGCGCTGCAGGTCGCCCTCGTCGACGGGCGAGACCGACTGGCGCTCGCCCAGGACCAGGGCGCGGAGCAGCCCCGCCTCGGCCTCGGGCAACGCTGCGTCGAAGTGTCGACGCGCCGCGCGCCGCCACCAGGCGAGCGGGCGGAGCAGCGAGAGGGTCGCCTCTGGCTCCTCAATCACCTCGCCCGGCGACAGCACGCGCGTCCGCAGGCGCGCGTCGCGCCAGTGCAGCCGATCGAGCTCGCTCGCCTCTCCGGCGAGCGCGAACCGATCGGCGGCGCGGGCCGCGGTCGCCAGCCGCACGCGATCGCCAGGCAGCAGGGTGTCGCACAGCACGCTCGGGCCGACGATCAGGACGTCTCCATCGGTGGCGAGGTGACAGTCTTCGCCCATCGGCTCTGGCCAGACGATCGCGAGGACGGCGTGCGCGGGGTGCGGCGGCGGCGAGGGCTCGGCGAGCCCGCGCGCGGCCCGCGCCACGCCGACCAGCGCGCCGCCCAGCCACAGGGGCTGTCGCCAGCGTAGCGTCGTCAGGACGACGAGCGCCAGCGCCCCCAGCGACACCGACCAGCCGACCCGCTGCGGCTCTCCGATGAGAAGCCCCAGCACCAGCGCCACCACTCCCACCCATGCACGCATTCTGCGCGTTATCGGGGCGCGCGGCGGCAAAGTTGCTCGCCGCGGGCAGAGCGCTTCAGATGAGGTGTGCCCTGGCCACCGCTCGCGCTCGCTGCGCTGACTCTCGTCGGCTCGACGGCGGCGCTGCGGCTGCCGCTCGGCGCGGCCCACGTGCTGCTGCTCGCCCTGGCATCGCTCGCCGGCCTCGCCCTGGCGCGCCTCGCCGTCGGCGCTCGGGGACGCGGGCCGATCGTCGTCGCGCTGCTCGTCGGTGGCATGCTGCGCTGCTCGGTGGCGCTGCACGACGAGCGCCACTCGGACGACCTCTATCGTTATCTGTGGGATGGGCGCGTCCAGCAGGCGGGTCTCAACCCTTATCGCGATCCGCCGAGCGCGCCGCGCCTCGCGCCGCTCCGCGAGCCCTGGTTCGATCGCATCAACCACCCGACGCTGCGCACGGTCTATCCGCCGCTCGCCGAGCTGGCCTTCGCGACGGTTCGTCGACTGCCGGGCGATCCCGCTCGGGGCTGGCGCCTCGCCAGCGCAGCCGCGGAGCTCCTGACGAGCGGGCTGCTCTGGAGTTGGCTCCGCCGTCGCGGAAGAGAGCGCCTGACGCTCCTCTGGTGGTGCGCGCCGCTCGTCGCGTGGGAGCTGTGGGGCGACGCGCATGTCGATGGCCTGGCGCTCCTCGCCCTCGCGGCGGCGCTGCTCGTGTTCGAGGGCGAGGCGGCGCGCTGGCGCCAAGCGGTCGGCGGTGCCGCGCTCGGCCTCTCGCTGGCGGCCAAGCCGGTCGCGCTGGTGCTGCTCGTCGTCGATGGACGTACGCGTCGAGCCACGGCGCTGCTCGCGCTGCTCGGCACGCTCGCGCTCGCCTACGCGTCGATCAGCGAGCCCGAGATCAACCCGCTCGGGAGCCTCGGCGAGTATGGGCGACGCTGGCGGGCCAACGCCGGTGCGTTCGCGGTCGTCGAAGGGGGCACGACGTGGCTCCTGGCGCAGCTGGGTCCGGGGCCCTATCCCGTGCCGCGCTGGCTCGGCGGCCTCGCCGGAGGCGAGGCTCGCCCGGCGCTCTACCTCGACGAGGCAGCCGGCGCGCTGGCGCGGACGATCGTCGGGCTCCTCTGGCTCGGCAGCCTCCTGGCGCTGCGCCGAAGGTTCAGCCGGCCCCAGCTGGCGTGCGCGGCGGTGCTGCTCTTCCTGCTCCTCGTACCGACGGTGCACCCCTGGTATGTGCTGTGGGTCCTGCCGTTCGCCCTTGCCTCCGACGGTGGGTTCGCCACGGCCGCGCTGTTGTTCGTCGCGCTCGCCCCGCTCGGCTACTGGCCGCTCGCGGCGTATCGAGTGGGCGGAGGCTGGCACGAGCCTCTGTGGACGCGCCTCGTCGCGCACGGCCTCCCCTGGGCGCTCGTGCTGCGCAGCGCAGTGCACGCCGCGCGCGACCCACGACTATCGGCGTCTCGCGATCTGACATAAGATGTCGCCGCCCCCATGGTCTTGATCCGCGCCTGGCTCCTTATCGTGACGGTCGCGGCCGTGCTGTTCGGCGCGGTCGTCCTCGCCACTCCTGCCTTTGACCAGCAGCGCCTCGCGACGGAGACCGGCCGGAGGGTCGAGTCCGCCGCACAGTCCGCCGAGCTGCTCCTGCGACTCCACACCCAGAAGTGGATCGAGACCGCGGCCCAGTTCGCCACCGACTCGGTGCTGGGCGACGCGCTCGATGAGGCCAACCGCGAGTCGCACGAGCTGGCGATGCTGAGCAAGTCGCTCCAGGGGCGGCTGCGCGGCGTCCGCGACAAGACGCACGCCGATCTCGCGGTGATCCTCGACGCCAAGGGGCGGGTGGTCGCCGAGAGCGGCGCGCCCGAGCTCAAGCCGCGCACCCCGCTCGTCGAGCGCGAGGGCGTCGCGGCGGCGCTGCGCGGCACCCGGGGCGACGCATACTGGCTGCTCGGAGGGCACGCCTTCCGGGTGGCGCTCGCGCCGGCCAGTCGTGAGCGGGGCGTCGTCGTGCTCGGCCAGGCGCTCGGTCCGGAGCTGCTGGCGACGATCCGCGACACCGTTGGCGCAGATCTGGCGCTCGCCACGGCTGAGCAGATCGTCGCGGCGGCGCCGGCGCTCGCCCAGGTCTCGCAGATCCCCGCCCGCGTCGCGGCCCAGCGTGGAGCGCGCAAGGACGAGGCGCGCGCGCTCCAGCCCGAGCGGCTCGGCGCTGGCCAGGACAGCGTGCTCTTCGCCGGGCGCTGGCTCGGCGAGCGCTCGCAGGCCCAGGCGCTGGTGCTCTGTGCGCTCGCGCCGCAGCCCAGCTTCGACTCGCCGCTCGGGCGCGTCGAGGCGACGCTGCGCCAGCTCGGTCGCTCGCTGCGCGGTCAGGATGGCCTCGTGATGGTCGTGCTGATCGTGCTCGGCGTGCTGATCGGCCTCGTCGCCTTTGGCCAGTATCTGATCTCCCTCGACGGTGCGCGCCCCCTCCGCCGGCTGCTCGGCGAGGCGCAGCTGGTGGCGCGCGGCGATCAGCAGCGGCTCACGGCCGAGCGGTTGCCCAAGCGGTTCGCGGTGCTGACGCGGACGCTCAACGCGGCCTTCGATCGGTTCGGGCAGCGGGCGCGCGCGGCGCAGACCGCGGCGGCTGGCACACCGACCGAGGTGCCCAAGCACGCGTCCTGGCCGACCACCCAGTCGGCGCAGCCGCAGCCTCCGCCGGCCGCGCCGCCGCCGGAGCGGACGCCTCCACCGTCGCTGACTCCGCTGAGCCCGACCGCGGCGGCAGAGGCCGCCAAGGAAGAGGAGAGCGTCTGGGCGGTGGCGCCGCAGCTCGGCGACATGTTCGTGCCGCCGCCCAAGCCGCCCGTGCTGCCGCCGCCCAAGCCCGCTCCTGCCCCGGTCGAGACGCCGGTCGCTGCGGCGCTGCCGCCCGAAGACGAGGAGCTGCGCGGCGTCTACCGCGACTTCGTCGAGACGCGCGAGACCTGCGGCGAAGCGACCGAAGGGCTGACGTGGGAGAAGTTCCTGACGCGCATGCAGCAGACGCGCGCGCTCGTGCAGAAGCAGCACTCCTGCACCGAGGTCCGCTACAGCGTCTACGTCAAGGATGGCAAGGCGGCGATCAAAGTCACCCCGGTGAAATGAACATGGAGCTGTTCGTCATTCGTCACGCCCGCGCGGCCGACGGGGAGTTGTACGGGGAGGATGGGGATCGACCGCTCACGCCGGAAGGCCGCCAGCACGCCCTCGAGGTCGGGCGCGCGCTGCACCGCCACGGCGCGCAGTTCGACCGCATCATCTCGAGCCCCTACGTGCGCGCCGTCGAGACGGCCGAGCTGATCCTGGTCGGGATGAACTTCGCCGATGGCTTGCTCGTGTCGCGCCAGCTGGTGCCGGAGGCGTCGGCTGGACAGATCATCTCGGCGCTGCTCGAGCTACATCGAGACTGTCCGCGGCTGGCGATCGTCGGACACGAGCCGTCGCTCGGCTCGTTGCTGTCGGTCTTGCTGCAGCGCAAAAATATTCACCCCGGCAAGGGCGCGTGTGTCGCGCTCCACCTGGCCGATCCGCGCGATCTCAAGACCCGCGCCGAGCTGCGCTGGGTGATCACGCCGCACCACCTCGAGCCCAAGGCGTCGCTCGACATTCTTTGACGCCTGCCCATCCCACCTCTGATAACGTAGGCCCGCCATGTCGCTACGCCACGAGCACGCCCTCCACTGCCGTCGCTGCCAACTCGCCTCCGCGGGCTTTCGTCCGTCGGGCTTCATGCTGGGGGAGCGCCGCCCGACGTTTGCGCCGCACCGCGTCTGCGACGTGCGCCACCTGCGCATCGAGGTCGGCCTCGACTTCCTCGATCGACGCGTCGATGGCGTCTGCACGCAGAGCCTGACCGTGCTCAACGACGGACCGACGACGCTCGTGCTCGACGCGGTCGAGATGACCGTCCACCAGGTGTCGCGCGCCGGCGAGCCGCTCGACTACCACCACGACGGCAAGCGGCTGTCGGTCGAGCTCGGCGAGCAGAAGCGTGGCGCCGAGCTCGATCTCGTAATTCGCTACACCGCGCGACCGCGGCGCGGCCTCTACTTCCTGGCGCCCGACGAGGGCTATCCCGATCGGCCGGAGCAGGTCTGGACGCAAGGGCAGGACGAGGACAACCGCTTCTGGTTCCCCTGCTTCGATCACCCGCATGGCAAGTCGACCTCCGAGGTCGTTGTCACGGTGCCCGCCCGCATGACCGCGCTGTCCAACGGCGTGCTGCTCTCGGATCGGCCGAGCGACGACGGCGAGCGGCGCACGCTGCACTATCGCCACGACGTGCCGCACTCGTCCTACCTGATCACGCTCGTCGCCGGGCAGTTTCACGAGAAGCGCGAGAGCTGGGAGGGGGTCGAGCTGCGCTACCTCGTCGCGCCCGATCACGCCGCCGATCTCGATCGCAGCCTCGGACGCACCGCCGAGATGATGGCGCTGTTCAGCCGCCTGACGGGCCGCAAGTACCCGTACTCGACGTACAGCCAGGTGTGCGTCGCCGACTTCATCTTCGGTGGCATGGAGAACACGACCGCGACGACCTTGACCGACTCGACGCTGCACGACGAGCGGGCCCATCAAGACTTCTCCTCCGAGCCGCTGGTGGCCCACGAGCTGGCCCATCAGTGGTTCGGCGACCTGCTGACCTGCCGCGACTGGTCCGAAGGCTGGCTCAACGAGGGGTTTGCGACCTACTTCGAGATCTTGTGGAAGGAGCACTGGGCGGGGCGGGACGAGGCCGACTACGATCGGCTGCTCGATCAAGAGGCGTATCTCGACGAGGACGGCGGTCGGTATCGGCGCGCCATCGTCACCAAGTTCTTCGACGAGCCGATCGACCTGTTCGATCGTCACCTGTACGAGAAGGGCAGCACCGTGCTGCACATGCTGCGGCAAGAGCTCGGCGACGAGCGGTTCTGGCGAGCGCTGCAGCACTACGTGCAGAAGCACGCGCAGGGCTCGGTCGAGACGCGTGACCTGGTGCGCGCCATCGAGGAGGCGACCGGCTGGAACGGGGATCGCTTCTTCTTCCAGTGGGTGATGAGCCCAGGTCACCCGGAGCTCGGGGTCGAGCTGTCCTGGGACGAGAAGGCGCAGCTGGTCAGCGTCGTCGTCGACCAGAAGCAGGACACCTCGGGCGACGTGCCGCTCTTCGAGCTGCCGCTCAAGCTGCGCTTCGTCGTCGATGGCAAGGTCGAGGAGCGGACCGTGCCGGTCTCGCGTGCCCACCAATCGTTCCTGCTGCCGTTCGCGGTGCGGCCGACGCAGATGATCGTCGATCCAGGTAACCACCTCACCAAGTCGATCGACACCAAGAAGCCGATCGAGATCACCTGCAACGAGCTGAAGCTCGCCGAGCTCGGCATCGATCGCCTGTTCGCGGCGCGCGCGCTCGGCAAGGCAGGCGATCTCTCCGCGACCTCGGCGCTCGTCGAGGCGATGAAGAAGGATCGCTTCTGGGCGGTGCGCGGCGAGGCGGCGCTGGCGCTCGGCAAGCTCAAGAGCAGCGAGGCGCGCGAGGCGATCGCCGAGGCGATCGAGACCGAGGCTCACCCGCGCGCGCGCCGCATGATCCTGCGCGCGCTGGGCGCGTTTCGTCACGACCTCCGAGCCTCGGAGGTCGCGGCGCACAAGCTGTTCGCCGGCGACGCCAGCTATTTCGTCGAGGGCGAGAGCGGGCTCGTGCTGGCGCGCACCCGCGCGGCGACCGCCTTCGACTCGCTGCAGGAGCTCCTGCACCGCCCGTCCTGGAACGACACCATCGCGGCGTCGGCCTTGTCGGCCTTTGCCGAGCTGCGTGACGCGCGGGCCGTGGCGATCGTCACCGAGTGGGCGCGCTACGGACGCCACCCAGCGGCGCGGCGGGCTGCGGTCGCGACGCTTGGCTCGCTCGGCGCCGATCTGCCGGACGAGCGGCGCGGCATCCTGGAGGCGCTCACCGAGTACCTCGACGATCCCGACTTCCGCGTGCGCTATGCGACGGTGGATGCGCTGGGGCACATCGGGGATCGGCGCGCCATCGGCGCGCTGCTGCGCTGCGAGCGCCGTGATCTCGACGGGCGTGTCCGCCGCCGCGCCAAGGAGGCGGTGCGCGCGATCGACGCGGCGGCCTCTCAGCCCGAGGCGCTCGGGCAGCTCCGCGAGGCGGTCGAGCGGCTCGAGAAGGAGAACCGCGAGCTCAAGGATCGCGTGCTCAAGCTCGAGACGAAGAGCGAGCCGTCAAAGACTACGGCGTAGCGCCTCCTCGACGGTAGGCGCCTCGAACACGAAGCCGAGCTCCTCGGCGCGGCGGGGAAGCACGCGCTGCCCCCCGAGCAACACGCTCGCCGCCTCCCCGAACAGCGCCCGGAGCGCGAGCCCTGGCGCCGGCAACCACGACGGCCGCCCGAGCGCTTGGCCGATCGCGCTCGCGAGCTGCTTCATCGTCACCGGGTGTGGCGCGGTCGCGTTGATCGGGCCCGCATAGCGCGCGTCGTCGAGCGCGGTGAGGACGAGGCGGACCAGATCGTCGAGATGGACGAACGACACCCACTGCTTGCCGGAGCCGACCGGGCCTCCGACGAAGGCGCGGAAGGCTGGCAGCATCTGCGCCAGCGCGCCGCCTCCCGGCCCGAGCACGACGCCGATGCGCAGGCAGACGACGCGGTGGCGCGGCGCGGCCGCCAGCGCGGCAGCCTCCCAGTCGCCGCACACCTCGGCGAGAAACCCGGCGCCGCGCGGCGCACGCTCGTCGAGCGTTTCCTCGCTGTCGCCGTAGTAGCCGATGGCGCTGGCGTTGACGAGGGTCATGGTCTTGGCGCTGCGCAGCATCTCGGTGACGATCCGCGCGGTGGCATCGACGCGGCTGTACCGGATCGCGGCGCGCTTGGCGTCGGTCCACCGCCCGATGACCGGCTCGCCCCCCAGGTTGATCACCGCGTCGCACTCGGCGAGGCGCGCGCCCCAAGCCGGTGCGTCACCGCTCGACGCAGGCTCCCCCTCGAGCACCTCGACACCGCGCGGCAGCTGCGCGGCGGCGCGGGCCGGGTTGCGGCAGAGCGCGATCACGCGATCGCCACGGGCGAGAAGGCGAGCGGTGACCGCCTGGCCCAGGAAGCCGGTCGCCCCTACAACGAAGACGCGCATGCCAGTACGATGCATGGAAGATGAGCGAAGGTGCAAATGACCCGCCCGACGCCGAGGGTGGCGAGGTCGTCGAGCTGCCGATCGACGGCGTGCTCGATCTGCACACCTTCGCGCCGCGCGATCTCAAGGAGCTGCTGCCGGCCTACTTCGACGCCTGCCTCGAGCGTGGCATCGTCGAGGTGCGCGTCATCCACGGCAAGGGCACGGGGCAGCTCCGCGCCTCGGTCGAGTCCATCCTGCGGCGCTTGCCGACGGTACGCGCCTTTCGTCTCGGTCGGCCGGAGGAGGGCGGCTGGGGGGCCACTCTCGTCGAGCTGCAGCCGCGGCCATGACGAGGGGGCTGCGCAGGCTGGTGTGCCTCGGGACGCTGCTGGCCTTGCTCGCGGCGGCGCCGTGGGCGCGGGCGCTCAAGAACAACGTGACCCTGTATCTGCTGGCGATCAACGACGAGGTCGCGCTCGTCGACTACAGGACGTCGGCGTGCTCCGACGCGCAGTCGGCGTGGCTGCTCGTCGATCTGCGATCGGGCGCGGTGCGCCGCTTCGTGCACGAACAGAGCTATGGCACGCTGGCGAAGAGCTGTGCAGCCGTGACCGCGGAGCTCCAGGAGGCGCTCGCCACGCACCACCTCGACGGAGTCGTGCTCGACGCCGCGCAGTGCGGAGCACACGATGACGCCTGGCAGCTCCAGATGCAGGCGCTCCTCGATGCCGACTTCGGTAGACAGTGGAACGCCGATCCTTCGCGCCCCAACCTGGTTCGTCTCACCAAGGAGCGAGCGCAGCAGACCTTGGCGGCGATCGCGGACGGTCCGTTCGCAGGGCGGGCGTTCGCGGTCTCGCACAAGGGGACCCGCACGACGCTCCGCCGCGACGGCAAGCTCGTCGCGGAGCTGACTCACGCCCGCGGGGCGGACCCGCAGAGCCGACGCTTCGTCGCCGTGTCGCCCGGCGGCAAGAGCCTGCTCGTCGGCCACACCGAGACCGGTCAGCTCGAAGTGTTGGCGGTCGATGCGCGTGGGCAAGCGCGCACCGTTCCGCCGACGGCGAGGTGATCCCGCGCCAGCCGGAGCGCGAGAGGTTCGCTAGTGGGTCAGCAGCTCGATGAGGGAGGGCGCGCTTGGCGGCTGCGACGTCGCCTGCACGGTCGCGGTGCCGCTCGCCAGGAGCTGTTCGCTCGGGCCGATCGCCTCGAGCAGCAGATCGAGCGACCCGTGCGGCTGACGATCGAAGCGAACCTTGGTGAGGTTGCATGGGATCGGCGAGATCATGCCGTAGCCGCCGCAGGCGCCGCTGACCGTGAGCTGCAGCCGCGCGACGTTGGCGCACAGCGCGTCCGTCGGTGACTGGCCGTCGATCGTCCACTGGATCGAGAGCACACCGTCCTGCGGCGCCGCGCAGGTGTTGCCGAACGTGTCGGGGGTCTGCGTCGAGAGGATGCAGCCGCTGCTCACGATCCAGACGAGAGGACCGAGCAAGCGGAGACCGATCGAAGCCAGCCGAAGCATGAGACCAGGATAGCGCGAAATCCGCACCAGGGCGTGGCGCCGATCACAGGCTCAGTGAATCGCGATCACCGTCGCGGTCTGTCCGACGGCCTGAGCCGGGGCGTAGAGGCTGAACCGCTCGGCGCGGCGCTCCGCTGGCAGCATGGCCGGCAGGCCCGCGACCACCGGGTCGATGCGCACGGCGCGCCCGAGCGGCCGCCGGTTGGCGTCGATCGCCTGGAGCTCGATCGCGAGCGCCTTGATGGGCGTGCTGCCCCGGTTCTCCACCTCGAGGACGCCCTCGATCGCGACGTGCTGGCCGATCAACGAGACGCTGTGCTGACGCAGCGCCGCGCTCACCTTGAGGTCGGGCGGTGTCGAGACGCCCCGCCAGTCGAGCGGCAGCACGGCTGGCCGCAGGACGTCCGGCCCGGTCGAGATGCTGTGCAGATCTTCGACGGCGAGGGCGACCCGGTGGGTGAGCAGCGGCACGCTCTCCTTCCACGCGACGGCGCGCGCGTCGCCTCGCCGCAACGGGACGGCTCCGTCGGGCATCAGCTGCCATGAGCGCTCCTCGAGGAGCTGGTCGCTGGCGTCGTAGAGGCGCACCAGGAGGCGCAGGCGGGACAGCTCGCGCATCGAGTGCAGCGTCACGCGGCCGGCGAGATCGCAGATCACGCTGTCCCCTGCCACGGTAAACGCGTGGCGATCGAGCTTCAGATCGATGCCTGCCTCCTCGAGCTGCGACAGCTTGTTCGGCGTGGCGTCGAGCTCGCAACCCGATCTCCCGTCAGGACAGGTGAGCCGCGAAGGACCAAACGCCCGCCACTTGAGGACGCTGGTCACGCTATAGCCGAGCGAAGCGACGCTGATGAGCGTGAGGGCGAGCGCCAGGGGGCGGCGCGTGCGCTTCCAGGCGCCAGGTCGCTCGCGCTGCAGCTCGGCGAGCAGAGCTGCGAGCTCGGCGTGATCCGGGCGGACGACGAGCCCGCGCTCACAGGCGACGCGCGCCTGCGCGAGCGCCTCCTTGCCGATGCTGCGCGGGTGCGCCCGGCTGCGCCCGACGTGGGCGCGCGCCAGCTCGAGGTAGACCAGCGGCTCGTCGGGCAGCAGCAGCTCGACCTCGGACAGGACGCGCACCGCATCGTCCCAGAGGGCGAGCTGGACGAACTTGCTCCCTCGTCGAAGCTGCTCCTCGCCATGGGCGCGGGCTCGCACCAGATCGGCGCTCGACAGGCCGAGCTCGCGCGCGATCGCGTCGCGCACAGCACTGGTCAGCACGGCATGTTGGTGCGTGCGGGCGCGATCGAGCGCCGCGACGTAGCGCGCGGTAGGGTCGCGAGCCTCCTGGCTCATCCCCCTACGCTACGCGGAGGCGAGGACGATGTCGAAAATCGCTTCATACGAGGCGCCGAGATCGGAAAGCGGCATCACCAGCGACGGGTGATAGAACGGATCGGTCGGCAGATAGGGATCGTCCTTGAAGTAGAGCTGGGTCACCAGGGTGCGAAAGCCGGGCGCCGAGACTTTGTAATGGATGTGGCGGGGCCGGTAGGTGTTGCCGTTGAGGTACCACCCCGGCAAGATCGTCTCGAACTGGTAGCTGCCGTCGCTGGCGGTGCGCTGACTGCCCCGCAGCAGGTACTGCGGCGTGGTGTTGTCGTACATCCCGACCTCGTCGGCTTGCCAGATCTCGACGAGCGCGTCGACGAGCTGCGCGCAGCCTTGCCGATCGCCGCGCACCCGGCCGCGCACCACGAGCGGCTTCTGCTGGGTCGACGTCGGCAGCGCGGTGCGGACCGGCGCGTCGGGCCGATAGAACGGCCCGAGGATCTGCTCGACCGTCTCTTCGCACATCGGCGTCGGCTGCAGATCGGCGCCTGCGAAGTCCCGACCGAAGAGATCGGGCTCGTTGCCGGTCGATCCCAGGTCGGCCGCGCCGTGGTCGGTCGCGGTCGAGCAGCCGGGCAGGACCAGGAGCGCGGCCAGACCCGCCCCTCCCAGCAGCAGCTCCCGCCGTCCAAGGACGACGTCTGCAGGAGACCTCTTCACTCGTGCACGCTTCATGTTTCACACCCCATTAAGCAAAGGAAGGACTCAGTGTAGCGGTCGGGGCGTGTACGGAGAATCGCTCTATTCCTGATAGGATTATATGTCTCTAGCGTACTTTGCTGAGGAGGAAGAAGAAGTGGTCTCCCTCGCCTCGGTGCTGATTGAGACCGCCGAGGCCGAGCAGGGCGGAGTCGGACAGCGGCTTGATCTCGTCGTAGAGGCGACGCTTGACGAAGCCGGGCAAGTACGAGCGCTGATAGCGCAGCCTCAGGGTCTCGGTGTTGCGCCACAGCGACGGCCCCGTCGACACCTCGAAGTGGCCGATCCGTAGATCGGGTCGAAAGAACCACCACGCGCGCGTGTCGAAGTCGACCCCGAACGGTGTGCGCTCGAACGCGAGCCCGTCGAGAAACTGCACCCAGGCTCGGCGTGCGCCCGCCGAGTCGACGTAGCACAAGAACTCGCCCTGCCACACGCCGCGCGGCAGCGCGAGCGGGGCTGCGGCGGGCCTCTCATAGGTGCGCTCGAGCTCGGCCAGCGGCAGGACTCTCACTTGATCGGGCGTCATGGGCACTGCCATAGCAAGCCGCGCGTCTTTGGGATAGTGGCGGTATAGTGGGGCCGTGCCGCAATCCGCCAAAGCGCCACCACCGCCGAACAACGACCTCTTGCCCCTGGTCGCCAGCAACCTGCGCCGCCTCCGCGCCGAGCAGCGCTTGTCGCTCGAGGCCCTCGGCAAGCGCTCGGGCGTGAGTCGCGCCATGCTCGGCCAGATCGAGCTCGGCCAGAGCACTCCGACGGTGAACGTGATGTGGAAGATCGCGCAGGGCCTCGGCGTGCCGTTCTCGGCGCTGCTGGCGGGCGGCGCGGGCAGTCAGCCGAGCGCTCCGCCAGAGACGGTGGTCATGCGCGCCAAGGGCGCGCGGCCCATCCCTTCGGGCACGGGCGCCTTCACGTCACGGCCGCTGTTTCCCGGGGAGGGGTCGCGCGTCGAGTTCTACGAGATCACGATGCGCCCGAAGCAGGCCGAGCTGGCGGACGCGCATCCCGCTGGCACCGTCGAGAACATCGTCGTCGCGCAGGGTGCGCTCGAGCTCGAGCTCGGCGGCTCGGTGCACAAGCTGCAGACCGGCGATGCGATCCGGTTCGCGGCGGATCGCCCGCATCGCTACAGCAACCCGGGGCGCTCGAGCGCGCTGCTCTATATGGTGATCACCTATCCGGAGGCGGGGCGGTAGAGGCGGGGCGAGGCGACGACTACGTGGGATCCGGCTTGGGCGTCGTCGGACCGCTCGGCGGCAGCTTCGGCGCAGCGATGAGCGCCTCCGGCAGCGTCCCGGTCAGCGTCCCAAGGAAGGTCACGATCGCCGCGGTGTCCTCCTTGTTGAGCTCCTTGCCGAGCTGGTGGCGACCCATCAGCACGACCGCTTCTTCAAGCGTCTTGACCGAACCGTCGTGGAAGTACGGGGCGGACTTGTCGATGTTGCGCAGCGTCGGGACGCGGAACATCATGCGATCCGCCTCCTGCTTGGTGACCTCGAAGCGCCCCTGATCCTTGGTCGGGAACGGCTTGAGGATCCCGAGCTTCTGGAACGAACCGCCGCCGAACGCCGCGCCGTTGTGGCAGGTCTGGCAGCCGAGCTCGAGGAACTTCTTGAGCCCGTCCTTCTCGGCGCGGGTGAGCGCGCTCTTGTCGCCGGCGACGTACTTGTCGAAGCGCGACGGCGTGACGAGCTTGCGCTCGAAGGCTCCGATGGCGCGCGCCATGTTGTCGTAGGTGATCGGGTCCTTGTCGTCGGGGAACGCCGCCTTGAAGAGCGGGGCGTAGTCGGGGATCGACTTGAGCGTCTGAACGACGCGCGCCTCGTTGGGCATCGCCATCTCGATCGGGTTCAGGATCGGCCCCTTGGCCTGCTCCTCGAGGTCGGCCGCGCGGCCGTCCCAGAACTGCGCGACCGCGCCACCGATGGTGTACACGGTCGGGGCGTTGCGCCCGCCGAGCTGCCCCTTGTGGCCGCTCGAGGTCGGCTTGCCGTCGACGCCGAACTTCTTGAGGTCATGGCACGAGGCGCAGGAGTGGTCCTGGTTCTTGGACAAGCGCGGATCGGCGTAGAGCGTCTGCCCGAGCGTCACCTTGGCAGGCGTGATCGGGTTCTTGGGGTTGACGAACTCGGCGGGCAGGGTGCCGAAGACGGCGAGCTTGTCGGCCTCGATCTCCGGACCGCCCGTCATCGGCTGGGTATCGACGCCGGGCACCGGCACGGGCTCGACGTCGCGCTTGACGCAGTCGGTGAAGCCCGCCGACAGGCCGGCGACGAGCAGCAGGATGGTTCGCTTCATGACAATCTCCTCCAGGGTAGCGGGATTTCTAGCGGACTCCGGTAGGATGCATCAAGTTTAGAATTCGTCTAAAGTTAGATCGAGTAGGTCATCGGGCGCTTCGCTCGTGCGCTCGGTCGCCCGCAGATCATTGACAGGTGGCGTCGTCGCGGACGACGCTTCGACGATGCCGCCAAAGGCCAAGGCGAAGCCGAAGACGAAGGCGAAGACCCCGCGTACGACATCCAAGACCAGGCGCAAGCCCACGGGGCCGGACGTCTCCGCCGTGATCCGTGAGCTCGAGCGCCTCTATCCCGAGGCGCACTGCGAGCTGGTCTTTCACGACCCGTTCGAGCTGCTCGTCGCGACGATCCTCTCGGCGCAGTGCACCGACAAGCGCGTCAACCAGGTCACGCCAGCGCTCTTCGCGCGCTTCCCCGACGCCGCGGCGCTGGCGATCGCCGATCAGGCGGAGGTCGAGGAGCTGATCCGCACGACCGGGTTCTTCCGCAACAAGGCCAAGAACATCCTCGGCGCCGCCCGCTGCCTCGTCGACGAGTTCGGCGGTGAGGTGCCGCAGACGATGCCGGAGCTGCTGCGCCTGCCCGGCGTAGCGCGCAAGACGGCCAACGTGCTGCTCGGCTCTGCGTTCGGCAAGAACGAGGGCTTCGTCGTCGATACGCACATCGGTCGCCTGGCCAACCGGCTCGGCCTGTCCAAGCAGACCGATCCGGTCAAGGTCGAGCGCGACCTGTGCGCGGTCGTGCCGCAAGCGAAGTGGACGAGCCTCGGCCACCAGCTCATCTGGCATGGGCGCCGCGTCTGTAGCGCGCTTCGCCCGGCCTGTACGCAGTGCAGCCTCGCGCCATCGTGCCCGAGCTTTGGAGTCGTGTGATGGGGTGGTTCTTCGGGCTGTTGTTCGGCGGGGCGGGGCTCGTGGTGGCGTTCGTGCTGCCGATCGTCGCGGTGGTGCGGATCGCGCGCCTGCGCCAGCGGGTCGACGACGATCACTACGCGCGTGGGCAGCTCATCGACGGGCTGGTGGCACGCATCGCCCGGCTCGAGCGCGAGCTGGCGCGACGGCCCGAGGCGCCAGCGCTGGCGCAGCCGCAGGTCGCGACGCCGTCGCAGCCGGAGCCCAGGCCGGAGCCGCGGCCGACGCCGGAGCCGATGCCGACGCCCGAGCCGAACCTGGAGCCGAAAGCGACGTCGGAGCCGAGACCGGCGCCAGAGCTGACGCCGGAGCCCCAGCCGGCGATCGAGGTCGTCGACGCCACGCAGCCGCCTCCGCCGACTGCCGCCGAGGCTCCGCCGCCGGTCCAGCCCGCTGCCGCCGGCCCGATGGCCGCACCGC
>CAZPEY010000066.1:0-18918 GCA_964585665.1 uncultured Polyangiaceae bacterium
ACGGTGCACGAGCCGCCGCGCCTCGACCTGCACGATCAGAACGGCGCGCCCGTCTCGCTTTCGGCGCTCACCGGCAAGGTGGTGATCGTCACCGGCGTCTACGCGTCGTGCGGCTTCACCTGTCCGATGATCATGGGGCAGGCCAAGCGGGCCGTCGCCGCGCTCACGCCGGCCGAGCGAGAGGACGTCGTCGTCGTCGGCGTGACGCTCGATCCCGAGCACGACGATGCCGCGCGCCTCAAGCAGATGGCGGACGGACAGGGCGTGCGCGCCCCGACCTTCCGCCTCGTCACGGGCGATGCCAAGCGCGTCAACACGCTCCTCGACGAATTGCAGATCGCCCGCGCGCGCAACCCCAAGACCGGCGTCATCGATCACGCCAACCTGTTCATCCTCGTCGATCGCCGGGGCAAGATCGCCTACCGCTTCACGCTCGGCGAGCGGCAAGAGCGCTGGCTCCAGAAGGCCGTCGCGCTGCTCCTCGCGGAGGCGCGCGTCTGATGCACCTGCCCGTCCTCGGCAACCCGCGCCCGGGGCGCGTCGTCGAGGCGCGGCCCGATCCGGCGGTGCGCGGGGAGCGGCTGTTCGCGCTGGTCGCGGCCGCCCTGCAGCGCGTCGACCGCTGGCTCGGCCTGATGGTGCAGCCCCGCTTCCATCCGATCGCCAAGAGCGGCGCCATCGCCAACACGATGTTCCTGATCGCCGCGATCTCCGGCGCGCTCCTGCTCTTCTGGTACAGCCCGAGCGTCAGCAAGGCGCACGCGTCCCTCGAGGCGATGCGGGGCTCCCCGCTGACCGCGCAGCTCATGCGGTCGGTGCACCGGTACAGCTCGGACGGCTGCATGCTCTTCGTGCTCGTGCACGCGTGCAAGCTCACCGCCGAGCGGCGCTTCGTCGGTGCGCGCTGGCTCGCGTGGGTGACCGGCATCTTCCTCATCGGGATCCTGTGGTTCGTCGGCTGGCTCGGCTACTGGCTGGTCTGGGACGGCGCGGCGCAGCAGGTGGCGCTCGGCACCGCGCGGATGCTCGATGGCCTCCCGGTGTTCGCCGATCCGCTGTCGCGCTCGTTCCTCACCGACGCGAGCATCAACTCGCTGCTGTTCTTCATGGTCTTCTTCTTCCACATGCTGATCCCGCTGGCGATGGCGATCCCGCTGTGGCTGCACATCACCCGCCTCAACCGCCCTGACTTCCTCGCCGACCGGACGATGACCGGCATCGCCCTGGGATCCCTCGTCGCGCTGTCGCTCGTGCTTCCGGCCGCCTCGGAGAGCCCGGCCAAGATGGCGATCGCGCCGACGGCGCTGCACATCGACGCCTGGTACCTGCTGCCGCTGTGGGTCACCGATCGGCTGGGCGGCGGGGCGTTGTGGGCGCTGACGCTGGTCGGAGGCCTGCTGCTCTTCTCGCTGCCCTGGTGGATCCGTAAGGGGCGCGCGCTGCCGGCGGTGGTCGATCCGAGCAAGTGCAACGCCTGTCGCAATTGCTACACGGACTGTCCCTACAACGCCATCAGCATGGTGCCGCGCAGCGACGGGCGCCAGTACTCCGAAGAGGCCCGCGTCGATGCGACCAAGTGTGTCGGCTGTGGCATCTGCGCCGGCTCGTGCGACTCGGCGGGGGTCGGGATCCCGCAGCTCACGGCGGTCGAGACCCGCGCCCGCATGGACCGCTGGATCGACGAGCTGCTCGCCGAGGGCAGCAAGCCCCGCATCGCCTTCGTCTGCGCGAGCTCTGCGGCCGCTGACTTCACGATCGACGCCAGCACGGGGCGCTGCGCCGAGCTCCCCGACTACCGGGTCGTGCCGGTCGTCTGCATCGGCTGGGTTCACATGCTCACCGTCGAGCGCGCCCTCCGGCATGGCGCCGAGGGCGTGCTGCTCATCGGCTGCAGCACGACCGACTGTCCCAACCGCGAGGGCGTGGCATGGACCGCTGAGCGCCTCGCCGGCCTCCGCGAGCCAGGCTTGCGGCGCGACAAGCTCGATCCGAGCCGCGTGCTGCAGCTCTCCTACGCGCGCCGCGATCGCGCGGCGGTGATCGCCGCCGCGGCGCGCTTCGCCGAGGGAGCCGCCGCTGCGGCTGCGTCCTCCCGCGCCGCGAGGCCGAGCCTCGCCCGCCAGCTCGTCGCCGGCGCGGCGCTCGCGCTGCTCTTCACTGGCTCGCTCGGCGCGGCGAGCCGCCTGCCCTATCCCGGTCCGCCCACGCACGGCAGCGAGCTGGTCGTGTCCTTCAAGCACCCGGGACGGAGCGGTGAGCACTGCCGCACGCTCTCGGCGGCGGAGCTCGACAAGCTGCCGCCCCACATGCGACGGCCGCAGATCTGCGAGCGCGGTCGCGCCCCGGTCCGTCTGCGCATCCTCGTCGACGGAGAGCAGCGCCTCGACGAGCGCTACCGGGCGCGCGGCGTATCGGGAGACGGCAACTCGGTCGCCATCGCGGCCCTGCCCATCGGGGCAGGGGATCATCGTGTTCGCATCCAGATCGGTGACAGCAACGACCCGAATGAGTGGACGTTTCAAGACGAGCGCACCGTCACGCTGTCGTCGAGCGAGCGGCTCGTCGTTCTATTCGATAAGCTCACGGGCTTTACGTGGTACGGAAGACAGCCATGAAACGCCGCAGCAACAACTGGACCTTGCCGCTGCCTCAGACCGCCGAGTACGCGCTGCGCGCGCTGGCGCATATCTCGACGCTGCCGCCGGATCAACCGATCCGGGCGCAGGATCTGTCGCGCGCCACGTCCGTCCCCGTGCACTACCTCTCCAAGGTGATGCGCCGGCTCGTGACCGCGGGCCTGGTCCGCGCTCAGAAGGGGCACGGCGGCGGCTTCGTCCTCGCCCGGGCCGCCGAGGAGATCTCGCTCGGCGACGTGCTCGCCGCCGGCGACTACCACCCGGTCGCCAACGATCGCTGCGCCTTTGGCTGGGGAACCTGCGACTCGCGGCACCCCTGTCCGCTCCACGGCTCGTTCAGTCAGCTCAAGGACGGCGTGCAGCGCTGGGCACAGGCGTTCACCCTCGCCGACGTGCGCAACTACGCCGCCGAGCAGCCGTCCCTTCCACCGCGCGCGATCCGCGGCGGGCTGCGCGTCAGGCGCGACCCGCCCGAGGAGTAGGAGGCTTGCCATGAGCGTCCGCGATCTCGTCGAGCTCACCAAACCGCGCATCACCATCATGGTGGTCGCCACGGGCTTGGTCGGTGTGGCGATGGCGCCGGGATCGCTCGCCCCGGCGCGCGCCCTCGCGTGGCTCCTCGGCATGACGCTGCTGGTTGGAGGAGCCAACGCCCTCAACATGTGGTGGGAGCGCGACACCGACGCCAAGATGGAGCGGACGCGTCATCGTCCGCTCCCGGCCGGACGCCTTCAGCCGCGGAACGCGCTGCTCTTCGGGCTCGGCCTGTCGGGCCTCGCCACGGCGCTCCTGTCGAGCTGCAACCTGCTGACTGGACTCCTCGGGCTCCTCTCCTCGGTCGTCTACGTGCTCGTCTACACGCCGCTCAAGCGCCGCACCCCCTACGCCCTGCACTGCGGCGCTGTCGCCGGCGCGATGCCACCGCTGCTCGGCTGGACGGCGCTGACCAATGCTGTCGACGGCCCCGGCCTCGTGCTGTTCGCGATCCTGTTTCTCTGGCAGCTCCCGCACTTCGTCGCGATCGCGATGTTCCGCGCCGACGAGTACGCGGAGGCAGGTCTGCGCGTCGGACAGGTCGGCCGACGGGCCCGGCTGCTCTTGGCCGGCTACGTATTGCCCGTCGTCGCGGCGAGCTTGCTGCCAATCCTGCTCGGCATGGCCGGCGATCGCTACCTCGCCTGCTCGCTGCTCCTCGGGCTCGCCTTCGTCGGCTTCGGCGCGATCGGGCTGCGCGCCTCCGCCGATGCCCGCTGGGCGCGCTCCGTGTTCGGCTACTCGATGCTGTACCTCGTGGGCCTGTTCGTCGTGCTCGTCGCCGATCGCGTCTGATCGGCGGGCTACGGCCGCACGTAGCCGAGCGGCCGCTCGTACTCGAGCGTGAAGAAGCTCGGTGTCCCGAGGCTGGTGAGCCCGAGATCGAGGTAGCTCCAGCCGAGCAGCAACGTCGCGTCACCGGCGCGCAGCGCGACGATCGGATCGCGCAGCCGCGACAGCGGAGGCAGATTGCCGCCGCGGCCGTAGTCGATGAGCAGGCCGCGCCGAGCGTGGGCGGGGAGGCGCGCGTCCGTCGCCGCGACGACCTCATAGGGGCCGAAGGTGACCGGCGTCCCCTCCCGCTGCTGATCGAGCCACGGCGCGTCGAGCCCGTTCTGCTCGCAGCGCACGTTCCAGCCGCGCAGCACGCCGCGCGCGCGATCGCGATGAAACGTCTTCTTGAACTTCTTCCAGGTGAGCTGCTCGACGAAATGCGGCAGCCCGAGGCTGACTCCGCGATACTCGGTGTCGTCGAGGGCGCGCGGATCGATCGGGTGCCCCTCGGCGAGCAGCCCCCGCAGCTGCGCCGCGGACATCGTCAGCAGCTCGGCCGCGATCATCGTCCAGCCTCGGTCTCGACCAGGCGAAAGGTGCCCGCCCGGAGCGCGTCCAGCGTCTCGCGCGGCGTCCTCGGCTGGGTCGCGCACCAGCGCAGGTACGCCGCGAACGAGATGTCGGGATCCGCGGCCGCGGCCGGGCTGAGCTGCACGCCGACGGCGAGCGCCCGCGCCACGGCGTCGCGCAAGCTCTCGTGGTAGCCCTCGAACACGGTCAGGTCGCGCAGCCACTCGAGGCGCGCCTGATCCTCCTCGAACAGGCGGTCGATCGCGCGCGCCAGCGCAGGCAGGCCGTCGTCATGAAACGCGAGGATCTCGAGGTCGTAGACGAACTGCTCGGCGTCGTGGTGCGCACCGAGGAGGTGGCGGATGAGGCGCTCCTTCGAGCTGGCCAGGCCGGTCAAGTCGAGCGGCGCGATCGCCCGCTCCCACACGAGGAACGGGAAGCGCAGCGGGCGCGGCTTGAGCAAGCGGGCCCGCCAGGTCGCGCGCACGCGCCCCCCCGGGCTCGTCCCCACGGTCTCGGAGCGAAAGATCACGCGCTGCCACATGCGCAGCACGCCCAGCGTGAGCTGCCACGGGTTCGGCACGCGCTCGAGCTGACCGCTCTGGTGCACCCGGCGCAGCCCCTCGACCACGCGATCAGGCTGGACAAGGAGGAGCCGCGCCAGCCACGGCAGCTCCAGATCGAGCTCGGACGGAGTCTTCATTTGCTGCCTCGCTGACCGGCGCGCGCCAGGCGCCGCACCGTCTGCCGATCGTTCTCGGCGAGGATCGCGATCATCGCGCCGATCTGGTCGGCAGAGCGCCGAACGAGCCAGGCCTGCAGCGCCCGCCAGCCGAGCAGGTTGCGCTCGGGCTCGGCGTAGATCGCCGCGCGCAGCGACGGGATCGCGCTGAGCACCTGGACGATCGGGTTGAGACAGAGCGCCATCACCTGGCTGCTCGTCTCGTCGAGCAGCGCCGCAACGAGGTCGAGATCGGCGGCGGCGATCGCCTCCCGGCTCCCGGTCTCCACCGCAGCCGCGAACGCGTCGACGCGCGCCGCGAAGCGCCGCTCGGCGCCCGCCTTGCCTCGCCGCGCCAGCTGCTCGAGCACCGTCTGCGCCAGGGCCCGGCGCACCTGGAGAAGATCCTCTGCCATCGCCACGAGCTGATCGCGCCGGCGCGCCAGGCGCAGGAGCCCTGGGAGGAGCTCGGCGCCGCCGCGTCGACGATAGTCCTCGACCCGATAGCCCGAGCCGTGGCGCACTGACAACAGGCCGGTCGCCGCAACCTTGGCCAGGCCGGCGCGCAGGGTGAGCCGGCTCACGCCGAGGCTGGTGGCGAGCTCGCGCTCGGGAGGCAGGCGGGCCCCCGGTGCGAGCTCGCCGCGCAAGATCGCGGCCTGCACCGTGCTGGCGCAGCCATCGACTGCAGAGACTTGGGGAGCGAGCGCCTCGAACCTCATTGGATAAGTGGTTAAACCACTTTCCGCGCGACTGTCAAGCGCGGAACGACCGCTTCGACTACCAGGAGCTCCGAGTGCCGCTGACGCTGCAGCTGATCAAGGAGGTGCCGCACTCGCCGTTGAACGTGTTGCCGGTGAGCTTGATGTCGCAGCTCCCGAGGCTCGCCTCGAAGTTGAGAGTGCCGTCGCCGGCGTTGATCGTCGCTGGATCGGTCTTCGAGCCGTCCGCCTTGGTGCAGACGATGCTTCCGCCGCAAGTGTCCTGGGTGACCGTGCACTCCTTGGTCGGGCAATCGCCGGTGATCGTCCAGGTGCCGACCGCGCTGCTGCACGGGATGCAAGATCCGTCGAGACAGTCGACCGCACAGGCGTGCCCGCACTTGCCGCAGTGCTCTTTGTCGTGCTTGACGTTGCGGCAGGTGCCGCCGCAGTAGTCCGGGTTGGCCTGCGGACATTCGACGAGAATGAGCAGCGGCGTCACCACGGCGATGCCGAGGTCGGTCAGCGCCGCCAGCCCGTGGATCTCGGTCCCCGAGATCCGCTTGGTCTGCAGGTTGGTGCCGTTGCCCGTCGAAGCCTCGAGGAGGACCGCCTCGTCGGTGGTGACGTTGTAGCCCACCGTGAAGCTGGCGTGCCCATCACTCCCGGTGCTCTTGGAGAGCGTGAACTGGGAGCGGCCGAGTTCCTCGCCGTCGACGATCTTGACCGAGCGGAAGGTCACCAGCGTCCCGGCGACCGGGACCGTGGCCGGATCATTGACCAGCACGTCGGCGACCACGTCGACATGGACCCGCTTGCTGTCACACGCGGCGAGCCCGCCCAGCAGGAGCAGGGATATCCACAGCAGGGATTGGAGTCGCATGGCGCACTCCTTTCAGGATCCGACAACTGCATTCCTCGTGCCCCGACGCAGCGACGGAGGCCCGCCGCGCGCGCGCGCACCTCGTGCGGCTGCTCGCCCAGGTGCGCAGATTGTGCCGGCAGTGATACGCTCGGAGCATGCTGCGACTCTTGCTCCCGCTCGGCCTGGCCGCACTCGCGACCGCCTGCACGCGCTCCGAGGTCCATGGGTCTCCGGATCTCACGCCCGCACACGATGGTGGCGCTGGCGACGGCGCGATCTTCGACGGCGGCAACGACGGCCCCGCCGGCGACCTGCTGGCGCCTCCAACCATCAATCTGTGCAGCGGGCTCATCACGGACAAGGCCGCGCACCCAATGACCGCGCTCGCCAAGCCCGCGCTCGGCAAGACCGTCGTCGACGCCGAGTTCGGCACGACCATCCGTCGCATCACCGCGGTGGCCGCAACGGGCGGCAGCCCAGCACTGCGCCCGCTCTACTCGACGGTCTCGGCGTGGAACGCCGACGAGACACGACTCCTCCTGCTCAACGTCGAAGGGGGACGCCACGAGCTCTATGACGGCAAGACCTACCAGTTCCTGCGCGGTCTCGAGGAGCTCCAGCCGCCCGACGTCGAGCAGCTCTACTGGCATACGTCGGATCCGGATCTCCTGCTGCTCGTCGAAGGCACGAGCCTCATCCGGTATCACGTCGGCGCCGCGACCAAGGAGACGATCCGAACGTTCGAGTTCTGCAGCGAGCCAGCGAGCGCTGGCAGCGATCCGATGTTCACGTCGTTCGACTCGAACCGCATCGGCCTGCGCTGCGGCAACCTCGTCTTCCTCTACGACATCGCGACCGACCAGGTGCTCGGGCAGAAGACGCTGGCCGAGAATCCGGCGCAGGTCGCGCCGAGCGGCACGCTCGCGTACTTGAGCGACACCGGCAAGGTCACCGATCCGAAGCTCGATACGCTGCGCACGCTCGATCTCAAGGAGCCCTTCGGCCACGCCTCGATGGGTCGCTTGCCGAACGGCGTCGACACCTGGAACGGCCAGGTCTTCGACGACGGCCCGCTCGGCAACACCGACATCGGGTCGCTCGTCGTCTTTGATCTGACCACCGGCCTGTCGAAGGTGATCATCGGTCCGAAGACGGGATATCCGTATCCACCCGACGGGCACATCTCGGCCATGGCGTACAAGCAACCCGGCTGGGTCTTCGTCTCTTCGTTCGGCGACACCTCGGGCGCCGGCCTCCTCGATCTCGAGATGCTGGTCGCCAACACCGTCGACGGCACCGTCTGTCGCGTCGGGCGCCACCGGAGCTGGGGCAAGGCCAACACCATGCTCGCCGAGCCGTACTGGAGCGAGCCGCACACGGTGCCCAGCCCGAGCGGCACGCGCGCCGTGTTCGCGTCGGACTGGGGCAACGGCAGCACCGTCGACACGTACGTGCTCGAGCTGCCGAGCTACCAGCCCTGATCCGAACCCGCCCAAGGCCCCCGCGGGCCGCCCCAAAAAATCCGAGAGTGCTATCGTCCGCGATCACATGATCGTTGAGACCGACTACCTCGTCATCGGCAGCGGCATCGCCGGCCTGACCTTCGCGCTCTACGCCGCCGAGCACGGCGACGTGCTCATCACGACCAAGCGTCTGCCCGACGACGCCAACACGGCCTGGGCGCAGGGGGGCATCGCCGCGGTCCTCGACAAGGACGACTCGTTCGCGGCCCACATCGAGGACACGCTCACCGTCGGAGAGGGGCTGTGCAAGCGCGCCATCGTCGAGCTCTGCGTCAAGGAGGGGCCAGCCGCGATCGCGGCACTCTGCGATCGCTTCGGGGTCGACTTCGATCGCGACGGCGCCGACATCGCGCTGGCCCGCGAAGGCGGCCATTCGGCGCGGCGCGTCGCCCACCACAAGGACACGACGGGGCGCGCGATCGAGAACGCGCTGCTCGCCGCCGTCGCTGCCCACCCTCGCATCAAGCTGCTGCCCGAGCACATCGCCATCGACCTCCTGTCGACGGGCCGCAGCTCCGAGCGCAACGCCTGCTTCGGCGCCTACGTACTCGACCAGCGCAGCGCCGAGGTCAAGACGATCGTCGCCCGCGCCACGGTCCTCGCCACCGGCGGCGCCGGCAAGATCTACCTGTACACGACCAACCCCGACGTGGCCTCGGGCGACGGCATCGCGATGGCATATCGCGCCGGCGCCCAGGTCGCGAACATGGAGTTCTTCCAGTTCCACCCGACCTGCCTCTACCACCCGAGCGCCAAGAACTTCCTGATCTCGGAGGCGCTGCGCGGCGAGGGCGGCATCCTGCGGCTGCGCACGGGCGAGGCGTTCATGGAGCGCTACCACCCGATGAAGTCGCTCGCCCCTCGCGACGTCGTCGCCCGCGCCATCGACTTCGAGCTCAAGCGCACCGGTCACGACTTCGTCGTCCTCGACATGACCCACCTCGACAAGACCTTCGTCGTCGAGCGCTTCCCGGCGATCCACCAGCGCTGCATGGAGCTCGGCATCGACATGCGCAAGGATCCGATCCCGGTCGTGCCCGCCGCGCACTACTCGTGCGGCGGCGTCGTCACCGACGAGTGGGGGCGGACCAACGTCGAGAACCTGTTCGCCGTCGGCGAGGTCGCCTCGACCGGCCTCCACGGCGCGTGTCGGCTCGCGTCGAACTCGCTGCTCGAGGGCTTCGTCTTCGGTCGTCGCGCCGCCGAGGCGGTGCGCGCCGCCGTCGCGGTGCGCCCGGCTACCGTCGACGCGTGGTCGACCGGCGGCGCCGTACCGTCCGACGACGCGGTCGTGATCACGCAGAACTGGGATGAGGTGCGCCGCCTGATGTGGAACTACGTCGGCATCGTGCGGACCAACCGCCGCCTCGAGCGCGCCCGGCGCCGCATCGAGCTCATCCGCTCCGAGATCCGCGAGTACTACTGGAGCTACCACGTCACCGGTGACCTCATCGAGCTGCGCAACCTGGCGCTCGCGGCCCACCTCATCGTCGAGAGCGCGCTCCGTCGCCGGGAGAGCCGCGGCCTGCACTACAACGCCGACCATCCGCACAAGGATGACCGGCTGGCCGTCGACACCGTGCTGCGACGCGGCGACGGTCCCGAGGGCTAGGCCGACGTGGCGACGCGCCGCCCCCTCGCCCTCGTCCTGACGGGCTTCGCCGAGCGCTGGGTCCCCGACGCCTTCGTGTTCGCGCTCGTCGCGACGCTGCTCGTGTTCCTTGCGGGGCTCGCTGCAGGTGCGTCGGCGCTGCAGCTCGTCGACGCGTGGGGCAAGGGATTCTGGGAGCTGCTCGGCTTCACGCTGCAGATGTGCCTCGTCATCCTGGGCGGGCACGTCGTGGCCGAGGCGCCGCCGATGCGACGCGCTATCGGCGTGCTGGCGCGCATCCCGAGGAGCAGCAAGGGCGCTGCGGCGTTCGTCGCGCTCTTCGCGATGGCGACCTCGTGGCTCAACTGGGGCTTCTCGCTGATCTTCTCGGCGGTGCTGGCGCGCGCCATCGCGCGGCGGCGCAGCGACGTCGACTACCGCGCGCTCGGCGCGGCGACGCTGCTCGGCCTCGGCAGCATCTGGGCGCAGGGGCTGTCGGGCTCGGCGGCGCTCCAGATGGCGACGCCGTCGGCGCTGCCGGCGCGCGTCCGCGCCATCGTCGAGGCGGGGGGCATCATCAAGGACGGTGTCCTGCCGCTGACCCACACGATCTTCCTCTGGCAGAGCATGGTCTCCGTGCTGGTCGAGATCGTGATCGTCACCGCGGTCGTCTACTGGCTGACGCCGAGCGGGGAGCACGCGCGCTCGGCCGGCGCCCTCGGCATCGAGCTCGGCGACGAGCGGAGCAGCGAAGTCGACCCGCGGCCTGCCCGCCCGCTCACGCCCGGTGAGTGGCTCGAGCACCAGCCCTGGCTGTCTCTCGCCGTGGCCGCCCTCGGCAGCGTCTACGTCGCGCGCGAGCTGCGCGCTGGCCTCGCAGCGCTGAGCCTCAACCTCATCAACTTGTCGCTGTTGCTCCTCGGGATCTTGCTGCACCGCACGCCAGCGCGCCTCATGCGCGCGTTCGCCGCCGCGACGCACTCGGTGTGGAGCGTGATCCTGCAGTTTCCGTTCTACGCCGGGATCGCGGCGATGATCGCGGCGACGTCGCTCAACGACACGATCGCGCACGCCTTCGTGCGCGTGTCGTCGCGGACGACCTTCCCGGCGCTGATGGCGATGTACTCGGCGCTGCTCGGCGTGTTCATCCCATCGGGCGGAGGCAAGTGGCTCGTCGAAGCGCCCTATGTGATGAAGGCGGCGCACGATCTCAAGGTGCACCTCGGCTGGGTCGTCGCCTGCTACGATCTCGGCGAGGCGCTCGCCAACCTGATCCAGCCCTTCTGGATGCTGCCGGTGCTCGGGCTGCTGGGTCTGCGCGCGCGCGACGTCATGGGCTACACCTTCGCGGTTTTTGTGGTACTGGTGCCTGTCGTGCTGATCCTCGTCACCGTGCTCGGCGCGACGCTGCCCTACCCCATCGGTCCCTAGCCCCAGAGCGCATGAACAACCAAGCCTATTACGACGAGTTCTCCCGCCGCTATGACATCGGCCGCGATCACGGCTACCACGCGCTCATCGACGAGCTCGAGGTCAAGGTGCTCGACCGCTTCATCCAGGACCGCGACGTCCTCGAGTGCGGCTGCGGCACCGGGCTCATCCTCAACCGCGTCGCCGGCAAGGCGCGCCGCGCCGTCGGCGTCGACCTCTCGCCCGGCATGCTCGAGCACGCGCGGCAGCGCGGCCACGAGGTCTACCAGGCGTCGGTCACCGAGCTGCCGTTCGCCGACGCCAGCTTCGACGTCGCGTACTCGTTCAAGGTGCTGGCCCACGTCGAGCAGATCGAGCGGGCGCTCGCCGAGATGGCGCGCGTCCTGCGCCCGGGCGGCCACCTCATCGCCGAGTTCTACAACCCGTGGTCGCTGCGCTACCTCGTCAAGCGCCTCAAGCCACCGACGAAGATCAGCGCCGAGCACAACGACGAAGAGGTGTTCACACGCTACGACACGCTCGACCAGGCACGCGCCTATCTCCCCACATCGGTCAAGTACCTTGACGTATACGGCGTCCGCGTCTTCACGCCGGTCAGCCACGTGCACGGGGTTCCCGTCGTCCGCAGCCTGTTTCGACGCCTCGAGTCGCGCGCCCTGACCGCACCCGGCTTGCGCCGCTTCGGCGGCTTCATGGTACTTGTCGCGCAAAAGAGCTAAAATGGGCCGAGCATGGCTGTCGGCTCCATACTCGTCGTCGACGATGAGCGGTCGATGCGCGATTTTCTGCGCATCGCGCTGCAGCGCCTCGACTACGAAGTGACGACGGCCGAGGGGCCGGCGCAAGCAATCGACATCCTGCGCAAGCGCGATCTCGATCTCGTGCTGACCGATCTGCGCATGCAGGGCGGCACCGGCCTCGACGTGCTCGACGAGGCGCGCAAGTCGCGCCCCGACACCGAGGTCGTCGTCGTCACCGCCTTCGCGTCGACCGAGACGGCGATCGCCGCGATTCGGCGCGGCGCCTACGACTACCTGCAGAAGCCCTTCAAGATCGACGAGGTGACGGTCGTGCTCGAGCGCGCGCTCGAGAAGCGCCGCCTCAAGCGCGACAACCTGAGCCTGCGTCAGGAGCTCGAGGGCCGCTACCGCCTCTCGGACATCGTCGGAAAGTCGGCCCCGATGCAGCGCCTCTTCGATCTCATCCGCAAGGTCGCGCCGGCCCGCACCTCGGTGTTGATCAATGGCGAGTCCGGCACCGGCAAGGAGCTGGTCGCGCGCGCCATCCATCACCTCTCGCCGCGCCAGAAGGGGCCCTTCCTCGGCGTCAACTGCGGCGCGATCCCCGAGTCGCTCCTCGAGAGCGAGCTGTTCGGGTACGTCAAGGGCGCCTTTACCGGTGCCACCCAGGATCGGCGCGGCCTGTTCGCCGCGGCGCACGGCGGCACGCTGTTCCTCGACGAGATCGGCGAGCTGCCGACCGCGATGCAGGTCCGCCTCCTGCGCGTCCTGCAGGAGCGCAAGGTCAAGCCGGTCGGCGGCGTCACCGAAGAGGAGTACGACGTCCGTGTCGTCGCCGCTACCAACCGCGATCTCGAAGCCGAGGTGGCGCGGGGCAGCTTCCGCCAGGACCTCTACTATCGCCTCAACGTGATCCAGCTCGAGCTGCCGCCGCTGCGTGAGCGACGCGAGGACATCCCGCTGCTCACCGAGCACTTCGTGCGCAAGCACGCCGCGGCCCTCGGTCGCGCCGTGAACCAGATCGAGCCCGAGGCGCTCGCCGCGCTCTGCGACTACGACTTTCCGGGCAACGTGCGCGAGCTCGAGAACCTCGTCGAGCGAGCCATCACGCTCGGCCCTGACGATCGGCTGGCGCGCAGCGCGCTGCCGGCGCTCGAGCGTACGCGCGCGCCAGGGCTCGTCGCTCCGACCGAGCTGCCGGCGACGGGAGTCGACCTCGAGCAGATGGTCAACAACTTCGAGCGTGAGCTCATCCAGCAGGCGCTCAATCGCGCCGCCGGCTCGCGCAAGGGCGCGGCCAAGCTGCTCAACATCTCGCTCAGACAGCTTCGCTACCGGCTCGCCAAGCTCGGCGTCGCCGCACCACCTGACGAAGAGGAGCCCTCGTGAAGATCGGAAACAAGCGCAGCACCGGATTCACCCTCGTCGAGTTGCTGATCGTCGTGGCGATCATTGGCGTGCTCGCCACCATCGCAGGCGGCGCATACCGACGGTACAGCGACTCGGGGCGAGCCGCCGAGGCGGCCGCGATGCTGGCCGAGATCCGCATGAAGGAGGAGGCGTACCGAGCCGAGAACTCGGTCTACCTCTCCACCGCCGCCGATGAGTCCGGCCTCTATCCGGCGCTGCTCACGAGCGGTGAGCCCACGGCCAAAGCGGTGGTCCGCCCCGCGACGTGGGTCACGCTCGGCATCAACCCGGGGCGCGGCCAGCTCTACTGCGGCTACGTCGTGCTCGCGGGAGCGGCTGGCGTGCAGCCGATCTCGAACGAGGCGAAGGCGCTGTTCGGCAACGTCGCCCCGACCCAGCCTTGGTGGCACGCGCTCGCGGTCTGCAACAACGACGGCGCCGGGGGCACGGGCGCAACCGACAACGTCAACTACCGCACGACGTCCGCCAGCACGACGATCGTCACGCGCAACGAGCACAAGTAGCCGTCAACACCGCACCTCCGCGCACATCTCCGACGGCGCACCCACCTCATCACCACGCTCGTTTCCCGTAAGTCCAAGGACAATTTTTGTCAGCCTATTCGGACAAAATTCGTCCTGGAGCGAAATCTGAGCGAAGCTAACCAACCGAAAGGTCGTCGCGCGCTCTCTGGCACACGGCCTGCTCTAGACGCTCTCGTCAACGAAAACACTCCGAGGAGGCCGCCACCATGTTGAACCGAATTCGAAACTCCAAAGGCTTTACCCTGATCGAGCTCATGATCGTCGTCGCCATCATCGGCATCTTGGCGGCCGTGGCCATCCCGGCCTTCATGAAGTACATCCGCCGGTCCAAGACGACGGAAGCCACGATGAACGTCCGCAAGCTGTTCGACTCCTCGGTCGCCTACTTCGAGTCGGAGCGCTCCGACACGGCAGGCTCGATCCTCGCCAAGCAGTTCCCGGGCTCGATCGCGCTGACGCCGACCACGAAGTGCTGCACGGCGGCCGGCGAGAAGTGCGCCCCGACTCCGTCGATCTGGAACGACACGGCTGGCGGCTGGGCGTCGCTCAACTTCTCGGTCGACGATCCGCACTACTACCAGTATCGCTATGACTCGACGGGCACCGGCTCGGCCGCGAACTTCAAGGCGTGGGCGCACGGTGACCTCGACTGCGACGGGACGTTCTCGAGCTTCCAGCGCGCTGGTAACGTCCTGGCGGACTTCTCGGTCTCCGGCGGCGCCGGTCTCTTCATCAAGAACGACATCGAATAAGCACGACTTGGAATTGTAGAGAGGGCCGCCTAGTCAACGCGCTAGGCGGCCCTTTTTGTTTCAGGAGGGGATCGATGCGGCTTCGTCGTGCCTTGGGTTTCACACTCATCGAGCTCATGATCGTCGTGGCGATCATCGGCGTGCTGGCAGCGGTCGCGATTCCGGCCTTCCTCAAGTACGTGCGCCGCTCGAAGATCGCCGAGGCCTCGATGAACCTGCGCAAGCTGTTCGACTCCTCGGTTGCCTACTACGGCGCCGAGCACAGCGACAGCAGCGGCAGCATCCTGGCCAAGATGTTCCCCGTCACGCAGACAATCACCCCTGCGGTGAGCTGCTGCGCGACGGCCGGCGAGAAGTGTGCGCCCCAGCCGACGGCGTGGAAGACCGACACCTGGCTGGCGCTGCACTTCTCGGTCGACGATCCGCACTACTATCGGTACCAGTACGACTCGACGGGCGTGGGCTCGCAGTCGAAGTTCAAGGCCTGGGCGTTCGGCGATCTCGACTGCGACGGCACCTACTCGAGCTTCTTGCGCGCCGGGACCATGCTCGACGACTTCTCGGTCTCCGGCGGTGGCGGCCTGTTCACGAAAAACGACATCGAGTAACGACCGTGGTACCGTAGCCCGTCCACATGCGCTCGAAGCATGGAGTGATCGCGGCGCTGATCCTCGCTGTCGCCCTACCGCTGACGCTCCTCACGCAAGCCTCCCTCCTCCGACTGCGCGACGCGTTGCCGTCCGACGACGACGTGCTCTACCTGCCGCGCCCGGCGGTGCTGCGCGCCATGGCGCTCGGTCACCATGAGCTCGCCGCCGACCTCGTGTTCGTCCGCGCCGTCATCTATTTCGGCACGCAGATGCAAGCGCGCAAGGACTTCCGGTGGCTCGACAACTATCTGCAGACGATCGTCGAGATCGATCCGCAGTTCGAGAAGCCCTACCGCTGGGCGGCCGTCGCGACGATGTACAACGGCAAGACGATCACGCGCGCCGACGTCTATGCCAGCAACCACTTCCTCGAGCTCGGCATGCGCGCCTTTCCCAACCGCTGGGAATACCCGTTCATGATCGGCTGCAACCACCTCTTCGAGCTCCATCCCGTCGACGACGCAGAGAAGCAGAAGTTCCGCCGGATCGGCGCCGACTACATGCAGCGCGCCGCGCTCGTCGGGGGTGGCCCCGCCTGGATCCCGCTGCTCGCGGCGACGATCCTGCGTAAAGAGGGCGAGGAGGACGCGGCGATCCGCCACCTCGAAGAGGTCTACGCCGCAACGCCTGACGAGCAGACGAAGGAGGAGGTGCGCCGTCGGTTGATCGGCCTGCGGACGCGGGTCGAGGTCGAGCGGGCCGCCGCCGATCGCAAGCGCTTCGACGACGCGCGCAAGAAGAGCTTCCCCTATATCTCGCCGGACCTCTTCGTGCTCGTGGGCGAACGCTTCGTGCCGCAGCTCGACTATCGTCAGCTCGCTCCGCAGACCTCCTTCGAGCAAGAGGGCAGTGAGCACGCCCGAGACTAGGCCGCCTGGGCCCAGCCCAACGCCCGCGGATCACCACGTGGCGACCGCGCTCGTCGAGTGGCTCGTCCTCTTCGCGCTGGCCTTCGCGGCGCATCGCGATCTGCCCGATCCGTCGCGCCTGCTGGCGCACCTCCTCGGCCGCCCCCCCAGCTACCCGCACCCCGGCCTCCGTCCCGCGGTCGCGCTCGTCGCTGGCATCGGCAACGTCTGGCTCGCGCTGCACCTCTTCTCGTGCCTGTCACAGAGCCGGCTCGCCGAGTGGGTGCGTCGGCTGGCGGTCGCCTGGTTCGTCTTCGCGCTCGTCGTGCTGCCGACCCTGCGCGACCTCGAGATCCGGCGCTTCGTCGACGAGGCGCCCGGCAACCAGGCCCCCTTCCAGAGCCAGTCTCACGATGGCGGCGTGCTGCAGAGTGAGATGGCGATGGCGCGCCTGCTCCGTGGCGACAACCTCTACGGCGATCACTACGGTGGGCCTCCGATGTCGCGCTCCGTCGACAGCGCCCCCGAGTCCTGGCAGGGGATCGGCGCGCCGGACAACCCTGCCCACCACCACCTGACCTACCTGCCGGCGCCGATCCTCGCGTCGCTGCCGTTCTATGCCCTCGGCAAGGCGCTCGGCTTTTACGATCAACGCGTCGTCTACCTGCTCGCCGCGCTGCTCCTGGCGCTCGCGCTCGGTCGCTTCGTGGCGCCCGGTCCGGAGCGGCGGATCGTCACTCTCCTCGTCTTTCTCAATCCGCTCCTGCGGCCATATCTCGTCGCCGGGCGCAACGACGTGCTCGTCCTGGTGCCGCTGGCCCTCTTCGCCTGGGCGCTCAGCGAGCGGCGCGAGCGCGGCGCGGCGCTGTGGCTCGGAGTGGCGGTGGCGACGAAACAGTTTGCGCTGTTCCTCGTGCCCCTCTTCCTCGTCGAGCGCTGGCGGACCTTCGGGGGCGATCGGCGGCGGCTGGCGAGCACGCTCGGCTGGCTCGCGCTCGTGCCCGTCGTCACTTGTCTGCCCTTCGTGCTGTGGGACGCGCGCGCGTTCGTCGACGACACGCTGCTGTGGACCTCGCGCGCTGGTGCGGCGGCCTATCCGCTCAAGTGGGTCGGGTGGGGCCTCTCCGTCCTCGCGTACGGGCTCGATCTCGTTCCGGCGCCGCTCGGCCCGAACCCCTTCGGGGCGATCGGGGCGGTCGCGCAGCTGATCGCGCTGGTCGCAGGCTGCTACGCCCTCGCCAGAGAGGCCACCCCGACGCGGCTCCTCGCCGCCGGGGCAATCCTGGTGACCACGGTGCTACTCTTCGCGCGCGCCTACTCGATGAGCTACGCGGCGACCCCGTTCTTCCTCGGATTGTTGGCGGTGCTGACAGCGCGCCGCGAGCGCGCGGCGGCGAGTCGAGCGGAGAGCGCTTAGTCCTCGCCGGCCTCGGGCTGGCGCAGGTCCTTGATCACCGTCTCGGTCTCGCCAGCGCGAATCTCGACGGTGAACGTCTCCTTGATGTTGAACTGAGGGTTCGACAGCGTGATCTTGTGCGAGCCCGCGGCGAGCTTGAGCTGCGTCTGTGGGGTGTGCAGCCCCGTGTCCTTGCCGTCGACGGCGATGTTGGTCCACGGCTTCGAGTTGAGGCGCAAGAAGCCCTCCTTGCCGCCAGCCTTCGGCATCGGCTCCGCCTTGGCGACCGGCTTCGGCGCGGGCTCGGCCTTCGCGATCGGCTCGGGCTTGGGCTTGGCCACCGGCTCGGGTCGCGGCTCGGGCCGCGGCCTGGCCGCGACCGGCTCGGGCTTGGGCTTGGCCACCGGCTCGGGCTTGGCGGCGACCGGCTCGGGCTTGCTGACCTCGGGCGGCACCAGCCGCGGCAGCTTATCGAGCGGCACGGGGTCCTTCTTGGCGACGGGCGGGGCCGCAACCACCGGCGGAGCCGGCTTGCTGCCGGGCATGACGGCGCGGATCTCGGCGAGTCCGCCCGGCTCGAGCGTCACCTCTTGCGACCAGGTGCCAGCTGCGCTCTTGAGCTCGATCTTGTGCTTGCCCGGCGCGAGGCCCTGCGCCTGCAGCGGCGTCACACCGTTGAGCAGCTTACCGTCGAGCCAAACCTCGGCCCCCGGAGGCTCGGACATCAGCTTGAAGCCGGCGTTGGACGGCACGAGCTCGAGCACGATGTGGCGCTTCTGGTGGGAGCCAGCGGCGACGGCGAGCGCCTCCTGGTGCGCGACGTAGCCATCACGCTCGACGCGGAGCTGGTGCGCCCCGGGATCGAGCACGATCGTGGCCGGCGTTCCGTCGACGGCGAGCTTCTTGTCGTCGACGATCAGCCGGACCTGCGCCGCGGGCTCGGACGTCACGACGAGCTCGCCGGGGCGGCCGCCGAGGTAGACGAAGAGGCCGGCGGTGAGGACGCCGAACAGGAGGAAGAGCCCCCCGGCGATGTAGATCGCGTTCGACTTCGGCTGGTGCGGTCGCGCCAGGAACGGCCGCGAGTCCGCCGGCGAGATCACCTTGGGATTGACCACCGGCACCGTCGCGGTCTGGCGACGCGCTTGCGGTCCAGGCTGCGCCCGCGGCGACTCGGACTGCATGGTCACCATCGGGCGCGGCGAGCTCGGCATGCTCGGCGGCGGGGTCG
>CAZPEY010000067.1:0-18836 GCA_964585665.1 uncultured Polyangiaceae bacterium
CCTGGTGGATGAGGTGCATCATCGCGAACACGCCGATGCGGTTGGCGACGAAGTTCGGCGTGTCCTTGCCGAAAACGATCCCCTTGCCGAGGCGCTCGGCGCCGAACTTGGCCAGGTGCTGCACGACCTCGGGCGAGGTGTCGGCGCCCGCGACGATCTCGAGCAGCTTCATGTAGCGCACCGGGTTGAAGAAGTGCGTGACCAGGAAGCGCTGCTTGATCGAGGCGGGCCGCCCCTCCATCAGCTCGCGGATCGGCAGGCCCGAGGTGTTCGACGCCAGGATCGCGTGATCGGCGAGCAGCGGCTGCAGCTTATCGAAGAGGGCGCGCTTGACCGCGAGGTCCTCCTTGACCACCTCGATGACCAGGTCGCACTTGCCGGCGGCGGCGAGATCGTCGTCGAAGTTGCCGATGGCGATGCGGTCGGCGTCGCGCGGCGTGAAGAACGCGGCCGGCTTGGCCTTGAGCGCCTTGTCCTTGCCGCCCTGTGCGAACAGGTTCTTCTGGCTCGCGTCGCCGTGCGCCGGGTGGCCGGGCGGCGGCACGATGTCGAGCAGCAGCACCTCGAGGCCCGCGCCGGCCAGGTGAGCGGCGATGCCCGAGCCCATGACGCCGGCGCCGAGGACGGCAACCTTCTTGATCTCTCTCATGCGTTCCCTCGTTTGGTAAAGAAGCTTTACTTTTCGTCTTCGAGCTCTTTTTCGAGCACGCGCACTGGCAGGATGACCATGGGATGCCCGGCGAACTGGAGACGGTGCTGAATCGCGTTTCCGGTCTCGTTGTGGAGGAGGCGGTGATACCACAGCCTCGACTCGAAAATAAGGCTGGCCGAGAAAAACACCGTGCGCGGAAACTCGCGCGCCACCTGGTCGGCGAGCTCCTGGCTGCCGGCGACGACGTCGGGCCCGACCAGGCAGCGGAACTCGGCGGACAACCCGAGCCGGCGCGCCAGTCCGACGTACCGACCGAGCTCGACCTCGGTCTGCTTGCGCAGGCGGTTCATCTCGCGCGCGCCTTTGAAGTTGCCGGTGTCGATGACGCCGACCGAGATGAAGACCGCGTTGGTGAACTGGCCCGGGAACATCTTGAGCAGGGTCAGCAGCGAGTGGACTCCGACGCCGCCGTAGCGCCCGACGAAGATCGCCGCCGTCGGCTTCTCCGGCAGGCACGGCCCGAGCTCCTCGCGCTTCGGGTCGATCGGCAGCTCCTCGAACAGCCGATCGAGCTTGCCGAGCGCGCGCTCGACCGAGTTGTAGTGATGGCGGATGAGCAGGCAGAGCGCGACGCCCGCCGAGGTGACGACGATCGTCACCCAGCCACCCTCGGTGAACTTCTCGTAGACGACGATGGCGAGGATGACCACGCACATCACCGAGCCGGTGACGAAGGTCGCCATCGGTCGCCGCCAGGGCGCCCCTTCCCGTCGCTGGCGCCACCAGAGCCGGATCATCCCGACCATCGACAGGAGGAAGGTCACGAACACGTTGATCGAGTACATGACCAGCAGCGTCGAGACCTTGCCGCCGGTGTAGAAGAGCGCCAGGAGCGCGGCCCCACCCATGACCAGGACGCCGTTCTGGGTCGTCAGTCGATCGGAGAGCTGCGCCAGGCGGTGCGGCAGCCATGAGTCGGCCGCCATGTTGGCGATGACCCGCGGACCGCCGATGAAGCCGGCCTGCGCGGCGACGAACAGGATGAGCCCTTCTGCGATGAGCAGCGTGATGACGAAGATCTTGCCAAGCGGCACCGGGCCGAGCTGCCACGTCGACGACAGCGCCTCGGCGAGCACCGCGTTCATCGTCTTGCCTTCGACCGGTGAGACCTTGAGCAGCAGGTACGCGACCATGATCCCGCCTGCCGTGACGGCCAGCGAGATCGACATGTAGACCATCGTCCGCTTGCCGTTCTCGACGCGCGGCTCGCGGAGCAACGGCAGGCCGTTCGACACCGCCTCGATGCCGGTGTAGGTGCCCGATCCCATCGAGTAGGCGCGGAAGAACAGCAGCGTCATGCCGCCCCAGCCGAGGGTCGCCAGGCCGTGGTGGAAGTCCTGGTTGAGCTGCCGCGTCGTCGTCGAGATGTTGCCGAGGTTGACGAGCAGGCCACCCAGGATGAGGACCGCGTGGGTGATCAGGAAGACGATGAAGATCGGCGTCAGGGCGACGACCGACTCCTTGACACCGCGCAGATTGATGAGGGTCAGCAGCACCAACACCACCGCGATCACGAGCAGCTTCTTGTCGAGCCACGCCGTCGGCAGGAAGCTGAAGATCGCATCCGCCCCCGAGGCCACCGAGACGGTGATCGTCAGCACGTAGTCGACCCACAGCGCCGCGCCGGCGACGACGCCGGCCCGCTCGCCGAGCAGCTTCGTGGCGACGACATAGCCGCCGCCGCCGGCGGGGAACTGCTCGATGATGCCGCTGTACGCCGCGGAGATGACGAGGATGGTGAGCGCCGTCGCGAGCGCGAGCGCGACCGCCAGGTAGGTGTGCTGACCGAGCGCGCGAAACGACTCCTCGGGGCCGTACGCCGACGAGGACAGTCCGTCCGCGCCGAGGCCTACCCAGGCGAGGAACGGGATGAGCGCCATCCGGTGGAAGATGCCCGGGTCGCGGACGTCCTTGCTGCGACCGAGGAGAATGCGCTTGAGCAGCCCCGCCATCTCGGTGCTTCGCGGCTACTTCTTGGGGCCGCGCATCGCCGAGAACATCTGGCCGAGCGCGGTCTGGTCGACTTGCGTCATCTGGTTGAAAGGCCCGCCCATCAACCACTCGCCGCCGTCGATGACGATGCAGTCGCCCGTGATGTACGCCGACTCGTCGGCGAGGAGGTACGCGGCGAGGTTGGCGAGCTCCTCGTGCTTGCCGTAGCGCCCGGCCGGGATGCGCTTGGTCGAGATGCCGGGCATCGCCTCTTCGAGGCCCGTCGGCACGAGGCGCTTCCACGCCCCGTCGGTGGGAAACGGCCCTGGGGCGATCGCGTTGCAGCGAATGCCGTACTTGCCCCACTCGACCGCGAGCGACTGGGTCATCGCCCAGACGCCCGCCTTGGCGGACGCCGACGGCACGACGTAGGCCTGGCCGGTCCACGCGTAGGTCGCCACGATGTTGAGGATGCTGCCGCCTCCCCCCTGGAGGATGAGCTGCTTGCCGACCGCGTGCGAGCAGTTGAAGGTCCCCTGCAGCACGATGCCGATCACGGTGGCGAAGCCGTTGGGGGTGAGCTCTTCCGTCTTGCAGAGGAAGTTGCCAGCGGCGTTGTTGATGAGCGCGTCAACGCGGCCGAAGTGCTCGACGGTGTGCGAGACCATCGCCGCGACGCGCTCGGCGTCGCGCACATCACACGCGAAGGTCTCGACGGTGATGCCGCGCTGCCGCAGGTCCGTGGCCGCCTCCTCGAGGTGCTCGAGCGAGCGCGAGGTCAGGACCAGCCGCGCGCCGAGCTCGCCCAGGCGCGTCGCCATCGAGCGCCCAAGGCCAGTGCCACCGCCCGTGACGATGACCACCTTGCCGGAGAGCAGGCCGTCTCTGAACATGGGCGGGCTACTTCGACTTGTTGGGCTTGGACTTGGCAGCGTCGGTGGGCTTGTCGCGGTTGAGGCGCCCACGCCCCTTCTCCTCGAGCTTGCGCCCGAGCTCCTCGATCCGGCCGCGCAGCTGCGCGACCTCGCGATCGATCGGCTCCTTGACCTTGTGAAGCGCCGCCTTGACGCCCTCTTCGACGCGCTTTTCGAGGTCGTCGCGGTTCTTCTTCATCCGCGCCACGACCTCTTTGGCGATGCCCTGGGCGCTGGTGTCCGTCGGCGAGAGGCCGAAGCTCTCGAGCAGGCGGCCGGCGGCCTTCTGGACCTCGCTCTCGGCGGAGTGGAAGACGCCGAGGACCGACAGCCACGCATCGCGCAGTGGCTGCGACGGCGCCGCCTCCTTGCCCTCGGGCGCAGGGGGCTGGTCGGTCTTGCCGTCATTCGCTCCGGTCATGCTCGACGTTTTCGCCCTCTCCGACGCATGGTGTCAATAGCCGAATGACGCGGCGGGGCGAACTTGCCCCGTCCCGTCGAGAAGTGGGCTACGGGCGCCCCAGATCGGCCGGCGCTGCGGGAGGCGCCTGCCGGGGGGACGTCGCGGGGGTGTCGGTGACCACCTGGAACATCTTGGCGGTCGAGTCCCCGCAGCGCTGCTTCATCACCAGGATGGCGATGACGGCGAGGACGAGGGGAGCGACGCGGAGGAGGATGGCGTAGTTGGGTCGGCGCGACATGATGCCTTCTAGCCCGGGTGGCGTGCGAGCGTCAGGTGGGAGCGAGGGCAGCGAGGCGGAGGCGGACGCGCCGCTCGCCGCGGTACTCGTCGACGTCGAGGAAGAAGCGCGCCTCGACGGTCTGCCCGACGGAGACGCTGATCCGTCCCATGTCGAAGCCGATCGCCGAGCGGACCTGGCCACCCTGGCCGAGCGAGATCTGCAGGTGACTCTGGTCGGCGCCGACGGCGCGCGCCCGCTCGACCCGCAGCCCGGACGCGACGAGCAGCGGCTCGGGGTTGCCGATGCCGAACGGGCCGAGGAGCTGCAGCTCCTCAGCCTGGCGCTCGTCGAGCTCACCGAGCTCGACCGGCTCGGCCAGGCGCGTCGGTGGCGGCGTGCGAGGCAGCAGCTCCTCGACCACCGGCGCCAGGGCGGCGCGGAGGGCCGGGAGTCGATCGGCCGCCAGGGTCAGCCCGACCGCCATGGTGTGGCCACCGAAGCGATCGAGCAGCCGGGCGACCTCGGGTCGCGACAGCGCGGCGTGCAGGGACAGGCCCGAGACGGAGCGGCCCGAGCCGCGGGCCAGCCCCTCGTCGATGCCGAGCACGAGGGCGGGCCTGGCGAAGCGCTCGACCAGCCGCCCGGCGACGATGCCGACGACCCCATGGTGCCAGCCCTGCCGCGCCACGACGAGGATCTTGGCGCCCGCGTCGACCTGCGCCTGGGCGTCCTCGAGCGCCTCGTCGAAGATCTGCGTCTGGATCGAGCGGCGCTCGCTGTTCTGCTGGTCGCACTCCGCGGCCAGCGCGCGAGCGTCCTCCTCGCTGCGCGTCGTCAACAGGCGCAGGGCCGCCTCCGCCGCACCCAGTCGGCCTGGCGCGTTGAGGCGTGGCCCGAGGCGCATGCCGACCTCGTGCGAGGTGATCTTCTTGCCCGCCAGCTCGGCGCGCTCGACGAGCGCCCGCACACCGGGCCGAGTGCCCCGCTCGAGCTGTTGCAGCCCGTGCGCAACGAGCAGGCGGTTCTCGTCGGTCAGCGGCGCCATGTCGGCGATCGTGCCGAGCGCAACCAGGTCGAGGTACGAGCGCACGTCGGGGGCGCTCTTCTGACGGGCGACGAGGCGGCTGCGCAGCGCCGCGGCGACATAGAAGGCGACTCCGACGGAGGCGAGGCCCTTGTACGGGAAGGCGCAGTCGCGCTGGTGGGGGTTGCACAGCGCGAAGGCCGGTGGCGCGTCGTCGCCCTGCGGAGCCTGGTGGTGATCGATGACCAGCACGTCGATGCCGAGACGACGCCCGACGAGCAGCGCCTCGCGATCGTTGGTGCCGCAGTCACAGACGACGAGGACCCGCGCCCCCGCCGCGACCACTTCGTCGACGATGTGCGGCCGGAGGCCGTAGCCGTCCTGCCGCTTGGCGACGCGCGGCAACACCCGCGCGCCGACGTCTTGCAGGAAGCCCGCGAGCAGCGCCGCCGCCGTGACTCCATCGACGTCGTAGTCCCCGAACAGCGCGATCGCCTCGCCGCGCTCGACGGCAGCGAGCAGTCGATCGACCAGCGCCGAGAAGCCGCGCATCGGCTGCGCTCCCTCGGGCGGCCGGAGCTGCCCGAGGCGCGGCTGCAAGAAGCGCTCGACGCTCGCCTCGTCCCCGAGCCCGCGCGCCGCGAGCAGGCGCAGCGTCAGGGGACGCAGCGCGCGGCGCGACACGGGAGCGTTCGGATCGACGGGCGCGGCGTTCATCGACCACGCAGCCTTCCCCGGTTGGCCGACCCACGTCAAGCGGCGTCGCTACTCCATCGTAAAGGCGACGGTCGCCACCTCCGCGTAGCCGTGCCGAAGGCCACGCCCAAGCACCAGATCCGCGTCTACCGCGCCAGCGACGTAGTACGCGCGGATCGTGCATCCGATCTTCTCTCCAGAGCCGAAGACACCGGACGGCACGAGGAGGGTCGTGTCCGTCGTGAGGAAGGAGTTCCTGTTTCCCGTCTGGTTGCGGCACTCGACCTCGTAACGGCTCGTCGCGCTCGCATCGCTCGACTTGTCGAGCGTCGGTGCCGTCCACGAGAAGGTCGGTGGCTGGCTGATCGCGGTCGCGATGTCCGAGCCGTTGCTCGGGATGAGATCGATGCCATTGACCTTCGGATCCAGCACCGGTCCGGTCAGTGGGCGCAGGGCATTGAACGAGCCGCTGCTGGTAAAGTCGGTCGCAGGGCGGGTGGCGCTAAGCGTCGCCGACGAGGTTCCCCACGTAAAGAGGTGGGTGGCCCGAACAACCACCGGCCAGGTGGAGTCGAACGCCAGGCGGTAGGTCGCGGTGAGATCGACGGAGGTCGCCGAGTCGCCAGCCGCCGCGAGCATTGGCGGGAACTGCTGTTGCGCCCACACCGCAGCAAGCGAATAGGTAGGGTTGTATTTGTTGCCAAGACTGCCGAACAGATCACCCGCCGGCGAACGCTCAACCAGCAGCTCGCGCAGCGTGGACGTGCTCGGAACCAGAGTGCTCGGGCCGATTTGAGCGCGCACCGTCGCGCTCTCGAACTCCTCGACCTTCCAGCCGATGAGCGAGGTCGCTTGGGTGGGTTGGACGAAGTCGAGACCGGACAGCGACACGGCCCCCCCGCTCGTGGACGCGAAGCTGGGTAGGGAGACGATGCGATCGAGGAGACCGAAGCCGCCGCTCGAGATATACTCGACCAGGAACGCTCGATCGCTGTCGAGGATTGCCTTGCCGAACAGGTAGAAGGTCGCGTTGCTGAACGCCGCACTACTCACCGTGGTCGACGTGTATCCGTTGGTTGGCGCTACGACGCGATAGACCTGGTGCGAAACGCCGCTCCCGGTCAGCGAATTGGTTCCCGAGCCGCTGATCGTCGAACCGCCGCCGACCAGCGTCGTGCGGCTGAGATCTCCGAGGTGTGCCTGTTGCGCATGCGGGTTCTTCCGCTTGCTGACCACCCAGACGGCGCCCTGCTGAGCGTCGAGCTGCGCGTACAGCGTCGCGTTCGTCGCAACCTCGGTCACCTCGACCGTCTTGGCCCCGGTCGCAAAGGCATCATCGGCCACGAGCGGGACATACCCGCGGTCCACGAACGTGCTGCCACGCAGCTCGTACAGGATCACCGCGTCGCCAGACACCGCGCCCGCCTGGACGAGCCCGAGCGCCCGATCATCGGTCACCTGACGGACGGAGAACGCGATCTTGCGCGTCTCGGTCCCGGCCAGGTCTGGCCCAGTCGGCAACAGATCTGCCGACGAGAGGAGGTCGCCAGCGATCGCGTCCGTCACTACGAGGAGGTCGCCAGGGACGCCCGTCAGGTCGCCGTTGATCGCGAGATCGGACGTCGCCACCGCGAGGTCGTGGGGCGCGCCTCCGTCGGAGGTCGACATCTGACCCGGGCTCTTGCATCCGAGGGCCACCAAGCATCCGACACACACGAGACCCATTCGCACGGTGATCCTCCGAGCAGGTTGACAAGAGAAGGCGCGCGTCATCGTACGGCGGCGCCATGGCCGCGGTCCACGAATATGGGCGTCCGCGCTTGCCGTCGTCGGTGTTCTGCCCTATTCAGACGGTCTTGCGATGAAGCTGCACACCGAGCACCTGCTGCCCTGCTCTGCCGAGGAGCTCTGGGATCTGACGTTCACCGCCGACTTCGACGTCGCCTCGAACCTCGCGGCCAATGGCATGGCGAGCCACGAGGTGCTTTCGCTCGAGCGCGGTCCCGAGCGCTGGACGATGAAGAGCCGCTCGATCCCTGCGACCTCGATGCCGAAGTTCGTGCAGCGCTGGGTCGACGAGAAGGTCCACTTCGAGACCACCGTCGAGCATGTCCCGGGCAGCGACGTCGCGCACGCCAAGATGGCGATCTCCGTCGGCGGCGAGTACGTGCAGATGGGCTATCGCATGCACGTCGTGCCGGTCGACGCGACCAGCTGCAAGCGGATCTTCGACTGGGAGGTCAAGGTCTACGGCGTCGGCTCGCTCGTCGAGCGCTTCATCCTCGGGGAGATCCGCCCCGGCGTCGAGCGCTCGGCCCAGTTCACCGCCGACTACCTCGCCAAGCGGCGCGGCCGCGCCGGCGTGCCGCCCAAGGCGCTCGCCAGCCTGCTCGACGAAGGTGACGATCCGCGCCTGCATCGCCCGGCGGCGGAGATCAACCTGACCGAGCACTGCAACTTGAAGTGCGCCGGCTGCAATCATGCGTCCCACCTCTTGCCCAAGAAGTTCGTCGACCTCGAGACGGTGCGCCGCGATCTCGAGCGACTCGCCACCGTGCTGCTGCTCGACGAGCTCAAGCTGGTCGGAGGCGAGCCGCTGCTCCACCCGCAGCTCCTCGACATCCTGCGCATCGCCCGCGCCTCGGGCGTCGCCAAGCAGCTCACGCTCGTCACCAACGGCGTCCTCCTGCACAAGCTGCCGGACGAGGCGTACTGGCTGATCGACCGGCTCTGGGTGAGTCGCTACCCGGGCGTCAAGGTGCAGTTCGATCTTGCTGCGTTGCAAAAGAAGTGCGCCCAGCACGACATCGTGCTCTGGCACAAGGAGACGAACGAGTTTCAGCTCAGCCTGATCAACCGCCCGATCGAGGATGCGCGCGTCGTGCAGGAGATCTTCGACCAGTGCGCCTACGCGCACGTCTGGTCGTGTCACACGATCTACGAGGGGCGCTACTACAAGTGCAGCCCCGCGCCGTTCGTGCCGGCGCGCGTCGGCCTGCTCGGGCAGCCGTTCACCGAGGAGCCCGCCGACTTCGTCGATCTGCACGCCGCGACGGATCTGCGCCAGGCCCTCGAGCGCTACCTCGCCGATCGCCGCCCGCTCACGGCCTGCCGCTACTGCCTGTCACACCTCGGTCGCAACGACGCCAGCCGCCAGCTCAACAAGGACGGGCTGCGCGCCGAGCTCACCGCCGATCACACCGATCTGGTCGCGCTCTTCGCTCCCGACCGTCGCCCGAAGTCGCTGCAGTAGGCCAAAAAAAGAGCCCCGCGACCGGTATCGATCCGATCGCGGGGCTCGGTGTTGCGAGCTAGCCCGTGGCTAGACTAAGCGTTGCTTGCTACTCGAGGCCCACGGCGCGGCGGAAGTAGCGCAGGTCGTTGAGGATGTCGACCCGGTAGCTCAGCGCGCCGTCGACGGAGTTGAAGCGGTCCAGCGCCTGCTTGTACGCGCAGTCGGCCTCCGCCTTGGCGGTCTGCAAGGACGCGTTGCTCGGATCCGCGCCCAGCGCCACGGCCGCATCGGCCGCCGCCTTCTGCTTCTCGATCAGGGTCTGGCGACCCGCCTTCCACGTCGGCAGCTCCTCCTGGATGTAGATGGTGCCGTTGTCCACCCAGTCGCAGACCTGGTTCTTCGCGTTGTAGTAGTACTTGTACGCGCGGCCGTAGCGGGCCCCATCGAGCGTCGTCGGGTTCGCACCGTCACCGACGATGTCGACCAGCTCGCTGACGAGGTTGTAGCCGGTCGAGATCGACGCCTTCGACGACTGGGGGTTGTCCGGCATCATCTTCCACGCCTTGAACTGCTGTCCGGTCAGCGGGTTGGTGAAGACCTTGGAGTCCGTGGATAGACCGACGGTGATGTCGTCGCCCGAGCCCACCTGCGCGACGCGCAGGAACTCGCCCGAGTCGAGCGTCGAGTCCCACGCCGAGTTGAGGTTGACCAGCGACAGGATGATCGCGTAGTCGCGCAGCGACCGCGTCACCGGCGTCTCGATGCGTGGCGTGTTCGCCGGCAGGACCGCGACGCCCTGGTAGTTGGCCTCGCCGTAGTTCTCCATGTCGACGATCGGCACGTTGCGGAAGCTCATCGTCGAGTCCTGCGTCAGCGTGATCGCGCCGCCGTAGTTCGACACGTCGTTGCGGATGATGCCGTCGAGGAGGTTGAGCACCTCGTCCTTGAAGATACGGTAGTAGGAGATCGAGTAGCGATCGCGATCGGCGAAGGTGTCGACGCGGAAGAAGTTCGCCTCCGACGTCGTCAGCGCGATGAGCGCCGCCAGCTTCTCGTACAGCGAGCCCGCCCGCGTGATGCGGTAGTAATAGTCGTCGGAGAAGTTGATGTAGAACGGCTTGCCCTGGCCGACGTCGACCTGCAGCAGCTTCGCGTCGGGCTTGCAGTAGCTCGCGTACGGCACGAGCTCGTAGACGGAGTCGTTCGAGCGCACGCAGTACGTGCCCGGCTCCGGCGTCTGCAGCACGTCGCCGAGCGTGTTGAGCGCCTCGAGCGAGGCCTTGAGGAGGTCGTAGCCGACGTCGTACTCGAGGCCGACCTGCTTGTAGTAGTCGCCGAAGAAGTAATAGAACTGGAACGCCTCGGTGAAGCGCACGAAGTACCGGTTCAGCAGGCGGTTCAGGTAGCTGTTGATCGACCAGCCCAGCCGACCGCGCTGGAAGGCGTTGAAGTAGTAGTAGTTCTTGTACATGCCGATCGCCGACTCGACGATCTCCTGCTGGTTGCCGCCCTCGTCCCAGGTCTTGCAGTCGTAGTTGCCGTTGAACTCATCCGAGCAGAACTTGTACGGACGGAGCGCGTGGTTGATGGCGCGGCGGTCGGCCGGCGCATCGACGAGCTTCTGGTACTCGCCGCGCACCTCGGACTGCACGGCCGAGAACGGCCGGACGATGTGCTCGGCGATGACGTCCGTCGAGCCGACGTAGTCGGGCAGCTTCTTGTAGTCGAACAGGAACTGGATCGTCGAGATCGAGTCGCTGTCGTACTGCGCGTTCGGCATCACGTCGACGAGGTTGCCGTAGCCGAAGCGGATGGCGGCGTGGTCGTACTTGCCGAGGCCCTCGACGTCCGAGTTGAACTTGGCGCCGTAGTCCATCACCGACGAGTACTTGTACTGGGTGATCTTGGCCGCCTTCTTCTCGTCGTCGGTCATGGCGCTCTTCTCGAGCGACCAGAACGTGTCGAAGTAGTTGAGCGCGTCGTTCGACGCCGAGAAGTTGTGCCGCAGACCGAGGGTGTGACCGATCTCGTGCTGCGCCAGGCCGCGGAAGATCGCGTTGCGGATCTTCTTGAACATCTCGTCGGGCGGCAGGTTCGACAGCTCGAGCGCCAGGCCGTAGATCGAGTCATCGAGGAAGCTCGCCTGCAAGAGGCAGCCGTTCTTCGACATCTTCTGCTCGATGGCGCGGCGCTTCTCGCGCGCCGCCGGAGTGATCCAGTTGCGCGGCGCGGCGCGCTCCATGAGGTCCGCGTCGACGCCCTGGCCGGGCTTCATCGACGTCTGGAACATCGCCAGGATGTCCTCGTTGATGAGGCGCGCCTCGACGGGCGTGCCCTTGAGCGCCTCCCACTGGGCCGTCGTCGGGCTGCCCTGCAGCTTGACGAGGCGGGGCTTGTGCTTGCCGCCCAGCGCGCCGGCCGGGCCGGGCACCGCCACCGGACCGCTCGCCGAGCCGTCGCCGAGCTTGGTGCCAATGGCGTCCTGCAGCGTCTTGGACAGCTTCTGCGCCTTCATCGCCTTCATCGCCGCGTCGTTCTCGGCGATCACGTCCTTGAGCGTCTTGCCAGTCACGATGTCATCGACGGACAGGTTCTGGTTGAGCGCCTGCACGAGATCGACCGACGCCTTGACGTAGGTGTCGAGCGCCGCGCCGTAGTTGTACGCCGACGCCGAGATGATCTCGCCGGTCTCCGGATCCGCCGACGACGGACCGAAGCCGAGCGGTCCCGCGAGCTGCGGCCGATCGACCCACCACAGGAAGGAGTAACGGAGGTCGCCGTTGCGCTGCCACTTGAACTTCTTGGCGTCGCCGTCGGGCAGCGTCTGGGTCACCGACTCGAACGCGGTGCAGACACGCTGCAGGTTCTCCTTGGTGAGACTCGCGACCGGCCCGGCGACGCGCTCGGCGAGCGCGTTGAGGTCCTTGTACTGACCGGCGAGCTTCTGGACGTTGGCGATCGAGCAGTCGTTGTCCTTCAGGATGAACACGTCCGGCACCGTCTTGGCCATCGCCTCGATGTCCGAGAGCGGGATGCCGTCCTGGTTGTTCTCGGAGATGATGAGCGCAGCGACGGTGTTGCGGAACGCGTCGTTCCACTGGCTGGTCAGCTCCTTGGCCGCGTCGTGCAGGCTCTGGTCATCCGGCCACTCGACGTTCTTGTAGTAGACGATCGGCTTGACCTTGCGCTGCGAGTACGGAAGCGGCTTGCCGTCGGCGTCCTTGCTCTTCTCCCAGATGTTCCAGCGGTTCGCGTAGTACTTGCGGTTCGCCTCGTTGACGCCCGCCTGGCGGTCGTACTGCTGGCGCACGGTGCGGAAGAAGCCGAAGCGCTGGAACACGTCGAGACCAGCCTCGGTGCAGTCCGAGGTCGTGTACTCGCCGCCGAGGTAGTTCTTGAGGTTCTCCGGCGTGCAGAGGATCGCGTTGCCCGACGAGTCCTGGATGTAGCGGACCGGCTGGCCCTTGCTGTCGAGGAGCGGGACGCGATCCGGGTACTCGCGCGGCTCGTAGTCCGAGGGCTTCACCTCCATGAACGAGTTGCGGACCTTGATCTCCGCGCCGCCGCACATCGCGCCGCCGTCGTCATAGATCGGGCTCCAGTACGTGTAGCAGGAGTAGAAGTCCGGCGACGCGATGTACTTCGACGAGATGTCGATGTAGCTGCCCGTCACGATCGGCCGATCCGGGTTGGCGACGTCCCCCTCGCGGACGTCGAACACGACCGGCACGAGGCCGACCGCGCCGTAGTAGTCCATCGCGAACGTGTAGTTCTGCGCCGCGTTCATCGACCAGTCGACGCGCATGAACTCACGCGAGTACCAGGGGCGATCCGACTGGTTCTCGCTGATCACGTTGGTCTGCTCGCCCGTCGCGGAGTTGTACTCGCGCTTGACGTCGAAGTGGCTGCGGATCTTCCACACCGCGACCGGCACGTCCTGGTTGTTGTTGCCACCGGTGAAGGCGTTCTCCGAGCCCGGCACCGCCTCGAACGCCTGATAGGCGAGGAGGTAGTTCTCGGTAATCTCGAACTTCACCTTGTTCAGCGGCCCCTGATCGCCCTCCATCGTCCAGCCCGTCGTCGTCGGGACCTGGGTCACCGTCTGACGGAAGTAGAAGGTCTTCTTCGAGCCATCGGCGTTGAAGAAGATCGACTTCTGCACCTTGTCAGGCTGCGTCCGATCGATGTCGCCCTGCCCCGAGCAGCCGACCAGACCCGCGAGGGCGGTCGTTGCGAGGAGCGAAGCCAGCAGTCCATGCCGCGTCATTTCTAGTTGCCTCCTAAAAGAGTCCCACCCGAGAGTGAAATAGGTTCTAGAGCGTCCCCGAGGCGCTCAGGAAAACCGACGTATTGTTGGCGTAGCTCCCCGACTGGAAGTCGAAGAACGGGAAGCGATAGCCCTTCTGATCGGCCGTCTTGGCCGGCTGCGAGCTCGACATGCCGAGCGACAGACTGAAGTGATCGTTGATGTCGTAGCCGAGGCTGATGAGGCCCCAGGTCGAGTCCACCTGACCGCGCGCGACGGCGTGATCGGCGGTGAACTGATCCTTCGGGAAGGCGTACTTCCACGCGTTGATGAAGATCAGCGTCACGCCGATCGACAGCTTCTTCCACGACAGGCCAATCGAGCCGGAGCTGACCACCGAGTGGCTGGTGTTGAGCGTGCCGCCGCAGGTGTCCGTCGTCGAGACGGTCGCCATCTCCCCGATCGCAGCGGTGCCGGTGGCGCTCGGGTTCGACAGGCCGCGGCAGCCGCTCGTGTCGTCGGGACCTTTGCCGCGATAGATGTGCGTGTGGAAGTTCTTGGTCACCACCGCGCCGAGCGACAGGCTGATGCCGACGTCCTTGGGCAGCTTGAAGTTCTTGGACAGCGAGAGGCCGAGCGCCATGCCGAGCGCCAGGTTCGAGTAGATGCTCTCGTAGCTCGACGGGAGGACGAGGCGGAACTGCCCGGACAACCGGATGCCGGTGTGCTTCTCGGTGAACAGGTTGCCCGCCGACAGCCAGACCCACATGTCGAGCGGCACCCAGCGGCGATCCGTCGGCTCGTCCGGTTGCGTGAACTCGAGCAGATGGTAGATGCGCAGGTTCAGCGACAGCTGCGCCTTGGTGCCGAGGTTGAAGCGCGGGCGGATGTAGAGCGAGCCCGAGACGTAGGGATTGCGATAGCCGGAGGCGTAGAACGATCCCGAGCCGACATAGAGGCCCGTCTCGAGGAACGAGCCGGCCATCTTCTCCTGGAGCCAGCTCTGCTTCTTGACCACGGCGCCTGTGACGGTGCCGGCGCTGTCCTTGACGACACTCTGCGCCGCCGCGGGAATAGCCGCTCCCACGATCAGCGTTGTCACGAGCAATCCAAGCGCGATTCGCTTCACAAGAACCTCCAAGCGGCCCCTTCAGTTCAATCTGCCCGGGCTGAGCAACTCTCGTTCCAGAGCCACTCTCCGTCGGTGGAGCGCGGTGGCGCTGCATTTTGCGGTGGTGCACTGTGACAGTTGCGCACAGCGATCGGTCCTATGTCTCGACAATCAGCGGGCCGAATCCTAACGGTCCGCTGTCGGTTTTTTGATCAGCGCCGGAGAGGCCCAGCCCCTCAGGCCGCCTTGGCCTTGCTCTTGGCGGTCTGCTGCTGCGCCTTGTTGGCCAGCCAGATGAGGACCGGCGTCGCGACGAACACCGACGAGTACGTGCCGACGATGACGCCGACGTTCATCGCGAACGCGAAGTCACGGATGACGCCCGTGCCGAAGACGTTCATCGCGAGGGTCACGAAGAACACGGTCGCCGACGTCAGGATCGTGCGCGACATCGTCTCGTTGACCGCCGTGTTGCAGATCTGCTCGAACTTCTTGTCCTTGAGGCGCGACGCGTCCTCGCGGATGCGGTCGAAGACGACGATTGTGTCGTTCATCGAGAAGCCGATGACCGTCAGGATCGCCGCGATCGTGGTCAGCGAGAACTCGCGCCCCGTCAGGGCGAAGGCGCCCATCGTCAGGAGCGCGTCGTGGAGCAGCGCCACGACGGTGCCCGGGCCATAGCGGAAGTCGAACCGCAAGGCGATGTAGATCATGATGCAGAGGATGGCGAAGAGCAGCGACTTGATGCCGTCGTCGCGCAGCTCGGCGCCGGCCTTGGCGCCGACCGACTCGACCGCCAGGATCTTCTCGACGGCGCCCGCGCCGAGCTTGCTGTCGAGCGCGCGCTTCACCTCCTGGTCGAGGCCGACCAGGATGATCTCGTAGTTGTTCTCCTCGGGACGACCGAAGCGCTGCACCGCGCTCTCCTGGACGCCCTTTTCCTTGAACACGCCGGCGATGTCGTTCGGCTCGATCGCCTTGTTGAAGCGCGCGTAGATCTTGTCACCGCCGTCGGAGAACTCGAAGCGGCGCAGGCTCGCGTCGCCGAACTTGGCCTTGAGGCCCGCCTCGAGCTCCTTGGCCTTGGCCGCCGACACCGTCGAGACGGAGCCGAAGCGCAGCAGGTAGCTGTTCGGGTGGTGCGCGTCGGTGATCTTGACGACCTCCGCGTCGTGGAAGCCGCCGTCGCTCATCGCCGAGCGAATCGCCGCCGGATCGGCGTCCTTGGAGAACGCGATCTGGACCTCGGAGCCGCCGCGGAAGTCGATGCTGAAGTTGAGCGCCCGACCGCGCACGTAGTGGTTGATCGGCAGCAGCAGCAGCGAGAAGAGGCAGAGGCCGACGGACACCACGAGCAGCCCCTTCATCTTGCCGACGAAGTCATAGTTGTGGTTCGGCGGGATGAGCTCCATGGTGCCGAACAGCTTCTTGCCCTCTTCGGCGCTCTTCGGCTTGCCCGAGAGCAGGGCGTCGAACATCGCGCGCGACAACCAGACCGAGGTGAAGAGGTTGGCGATGACGCCAATCATGAGCGTGACCGCGAAGCCGCGGATCGGCCCAGTGCCGTACGAGTAAAGGACGATGCCCGCGACGAGGTTGGTGACGTGCGCGTCGAAGACGGCGACGAAGGCGCGCCCGAAGCCGGCATCGACGGCGCCGCGCACGCTCTTGCCGGCGCGCATCTCTTCCCGGATGCGTTCGTAGAAGATGATGTTGGCGTCGACCGCCATACCGACGGTGAGCACGACGCCCGCGATGCCCGGCAAGGTGAGCGTCGCGCCGAGCAGCGCCAGGATGGCGAGCTGGTAGAGGATGTTGAGGCCCATCGCGACGTTCGCGATGAGGCCCGCCGTGCGGTAGTAGACGAGCATCAGCAGGATGACGGCGAGCGAGCCGATGATCATCGACAGCTTCGCCTTGTCGACGGCGTCACGACCGAGGGTCGGGCCGACCTGCGTCTCGAACGTCTTCTTGAGCGGCGCCGGCAGCGCGCCGGTGCGCAGCACGGCGACCAGGTCCTTGGCCTCCTGCTGCAGGGCGAACGGATCGCCTGAGCCGCCCATGGTGATACGCGCCCGGCCGCCGCCAATCTTCGTCTCGATGACCGGCGCCGAGGTCACCTTCTCGTCGAGGATGATCGCCATCTTGCGGCCGATGTTCTGGCCCGAGGCCTTCTCGAACAGGTTGGCGCCTTCGCGGTCGAACTGCACGAGGACCTCGGGCCGGCCGGTCTGCTGATCCCAGCCAACCTCGGCGTCGGTGATGTACTCGCCGGTCAGCTCGGCGCGACGGTGCAAGTAGTAGGTGCGCCAGACCGGATCCTTCTTGGGCCCCGGATCGTCGACGTCGCGCTCGCGCTCGGGCATGAGCTCGTAGCCGATCTCGTGATCCGCCGGCGGCTTGTCCTCGGCGGAGAGCCCGGCGACGAACTTCTCGAGCTCGCTGCGATCCTTGCTCTTCAAGAAGACGTCGGAGTGCTGGACCTGCGCCTCGCGCTCCTGCCAGAAGTCGTTGCCGACCTCGATGCCCGGGAACTCGGCCTTCTTGCTCTGCGCGACTCCACCGAGCTTGCGCATGTAGGCCGAGCCGTCGTCGATCATCTTGAACTCGAGCTGGGCAGTGCGGCCGATCAGCTTCTTGACGCGCTCGAAGTCTTCCGGGAGCAGACCGGGCAGCTCGACGACGATGTCGGTGCCCTTGCGGATGATCGTCGGCTCGGCGACCGCGAGCTTGTCGACGCGGTTGCGGATCGTCTCGACGCCCTGCCGGATCGCGTAGTCGCGCAGCTCATCGACGTACGCGCCCTCGATCTTGAAGCGGACCTCGCCCTTGTCGGCGTTGCGGCCGTCCTCGTAGAGGTACTTCTGGTAGTCGCGCATGAACTCGCGATCGAGCTTGGCGAGGTTGGTCGGATCCTTGAAGCGCAGGATGATCTCGGCGTTGCCCTCGCGATCGGCGCGGACCTCGGTGACCTTCTTCTCCTTGCGCAGCTTCTCCTCGATGTCCGAGGCGAGGCGATCGGCCTTGTCGGAGACCGCCTTGTCGACCTGAACCTCGTAGACGAGGTGGAGGCCGCCCTGCAGGTCGAGGCCGAGCAGGATCTTCTTGCTGACCACGCTCTTGAACCAGGTCGGCACCTCGGCGTCACGGCCAAGCCAGCCGGCGACGGAGGGCACGATCAACGCCGCGGCCAGCAGCGTCAACAGCGAGTAACTGACAATCCGAACGGTGAGCGAACGCTCCATTGTGACCAACTTCTCCGACGAGAATTATTCGGTTTGGGATTTAGCCGGCTGCGCTGCGGGCTCGCCCGGTCCGGGCGGCTTGCCGACGACATGAGTGCGCAGGACCTTGACCCGCACCTTCTCTTGCAGCTCGAGCGTGACGACGTTGTCGGCGATGCCAGACACCTTGCCGATGAGGCCGCCCGAGGTGACGACCTCGTCACCGCGCTTCAGGTTCTTGCGCCAGTCGTCCTCCTCGCGTCGCTGCTTCATCTGCGGCCGCCAGACCAGCAGATAGAAGACGCCGACGACCAGGAGGATCGGCATGTACCACGGACCGCCGAACGGAGACTGTGGCGTGCCGGCGGGCGCGGCGGGCGCAGCGCCTCCCGCGGGTGCGGCTCCGGTAGTTTGCATCGCCACATACAGGGCCGGCATCACTCCGGCGATAAACGACAACATCGTTGGCAGATCCTTTGCTTCGTGGTGTTGCGAAGTGAAACGCGCGGGGTGTTACCAGAGGGACCGACGAAGGTCAAACGGCTTCGGCGGCCATCAGTCCTTCGTGCCTCGCTGCCAGCCTTCCCGCACCCTGGCGACGTGCGCCGCCAGCTCGGCCTCTCCGGCGAGGATCGCGCGGCGCAGCCCGGCGGTCAGCGCCAGGTAGTAGTGAAGGTTGTGCAGCGTCGCCAGACGCGCGAACAGGATCTCCCCGCAGACGTGCAGGTGGCGGAGATAGCTGCGCGTGAAGGTGCGACAGGTGTAGCAGTCGCACTCCTCGTCGAGGGGCCGCAGATCTTCCCGGAAGCGCGCGTTCTTGATGACCAGCCGCCCACGCGACGTGAACAGCATGCCGTTGCGCGCGTTGCGGGTCGGCATCACGCAGTCGAAGAGGTCGATGCCCGCCAGCACGCCGGTGACGAGATCCTCGGGCGTGCCGACGCCCATCAGGTAGCGCGCCCGGTCCGCCGGCAGCTCGCAGGCGATCTGCCCGAGCACCTCGTGCATCACCGGGATCGGCTCGCCGACGGAGAAGCCGCCGAGCGCGAAGCCATCGAA
>CAZPEY010000068.1:0-5049 GCA_964585665.1 uncultured Polyangiaceae bacterium
CGCGCCCGGCGCAGCGCCAGCCCGGTCTCGCCCGCGCCCAGCGCCTGCTCCGCGCCGATCCGCCCGAGCTCGGACTGCAGCGCCGGCGAGTCGAGCGCCTCGATCAAGCTCTGGGCGCGACGCAGGCGGTCGCTCGCCTCCTTGTCCTGCCCGAGCCTCAGGTGCAGCTCGGCGAGCCGCAGCTGCACGCGCGCCTCGTCGGGGCGACTGGCGACCCGGCCCGCGACCTGCTCGGCCTCGGTGGCGAGCTCGATCGCCCGGGCGAGCTCGCCGCGATCGCGGTGCACGCCAGCCAGCCCCACCAGCGTCTGCAGCACGCCGAGCTGATCGTCCGCCTTGCGGCGCAGCTGCAGCGCTTCGTTGTAGCGTTGATCGGCGTCGGCGAGGTGGCCGCGGAGGTGCTGCAGCTCGGCGACGTGATGCAGCGACACGGCCACGGGGCGTGGATCGTCGAGCGCCCGCCGCAGATCGAGGGCGCGCTGGTGCAGCTCGAGCGCGAGCGTCGAGTCGCCGCGATCGAGCTTGCACCGGCCCAGCTGATCCTCGACGCCGCCGACGCCGCGGGTGTCGCTGGCGCGGCGGAAGAAGTCCTTGGCCTGCTCGAGGATCCGCTCCGCCTCGTCGATCGCGCCGCGCTCCCGCTCGATCTGCGCGATGCGCGCCCAGGCGGCGCCGACCTTGGCGAGCTGATCGGTCGCCGCGCTCGCCCCCACCATCTGCTCGAAGACCTTGCGGGCATCGCCTGGCCGGCCAAGCAGCAAGAGCACGTTGCCATAGCCGTGCAGCACGTCGACGCGCAGCAGGACGTCCTCGGGATGGAGCCGCGCCAGGGCGCGCTCGTAGAGCTCCGCGGCGAGCTGGTACGCATAGACGTGGCGCGCCTGGCTCGCCGCGGCGAGGTAGCCCTGCGCCGCCCTGACCTCGTCGCCGCCACGCTCGAAGTAGCTCGCCTTCATCTCAAGCTGATCGATCGCCAGCTCTTCGCCGAGGTCGTTCCACTTCGTCTCGAGCCACTGCGCGATGCGACGGTAGCAGCGTCGCGCCCGCTCCTGGGGCACCAGGCGCGAGACCAGCTCGCGCTCGAGGTTGTGGCGAAACACCAGCTCGCTCTCCCCGGGGATCGTCGACGCGGGGATGCGCATCAGGTAGTCGAGGCTGGTCAGATCGTCGAGGCGATGCTCGACGCGGCGGCGGGTCTCTTCGAGCGCCTCGTCGATCCGATCCTTGTGCTCCATGCGCTCGAGCGCGACCAGCGCCCCGGTCCAGAAGGCGCCCTCGAAGAGCGACGCCTTCTCGAGGAGGTCACGCTCCTCGGCGGACAGCTCGGCGAGGCGCGCGTGCACCGCCTCCTCGACGGTGAGCGAGACGTTGGCGTCGAGCGCGCGCTCCGAGTCGATGCGCCACTTGCTCCCGTCCGAGTAGACGATGTCCCGCTCGAAGAAGGTGGTGACGAGATCGGCGACGAAGGCGGGCGTGCCGGCGACGTGGTCGCAGAGCTTCTGCACGACGACCTGCGGCAAGCGCTCGACGCGGGCGAGGAGCTCGCGCAGCAGCTTCTCGGTCTCCTGCTGTCCGAGCGGCAGCAGATCGATGCGCGCGCCGTCGGCGACCTCCTCGCCCCACCCGGCGAAGCGGACGAGCAGATCGGTGCGCGCCCCCGCCACCACCATCACCGAGGTGCCGACCAGCTGCACCGCGAGCTCCTGCAGGACCTCGATCGAGGCCAGGTCCGCGAGGTGCAGATCGTCGACGACAAGGACGAGCGGCCGCTTGCTGCCGTCGAGCTCGAAGAAGCGGCGCAGCAGCGTCCGCCCGATGGTCGCCTGCAGCGCGTCGCCGCCGACCTCCATCGCGGCGCCGAGCGCGGTCGGCGGAAGCTGCTTGCGATCGAGCCCGAGGTAGGGCGCCATCAAGTAGAGGATCTCGCCGAGGCGTCGATCGGCGAACACGCTCGCCAGCTCGGCCCGCATCTCCTCCGGGCTGGGCGGCCCGCTCTTGCCGAGCGCCAGCCGCTGCAAGAGGAGCCGCCGCATCACCGCGAAGGGCACCTCGGTGTCCCCCGGACGCGCCTCGACCGCGATGACCGTGACCTCGGGGTGGGCCGCGTGCACCCGGCCGATCCACTCCTTGATGGTGCGCGTCTTGCCGAGACCCGGCGCGCCGAACACCGTCGCGAGCTGCGGCGCGTGATACTGGATCGAGCTGTCGAGCAGGGTGTCGAGCTGCGCCAGCACGTCGTCACGCCCGACGAACGGCATGGCCAGACCGCTCTCGCGCTCGAGGCTAGCGCGACGCACGCCCTTCTGGTGGGCCTGGTGCAGGGTGCGCAAGGGTGTCGACGGCGAGTCAGGCAAGCGCCGTCGATTTAACCCCAACTTCCCTCGCAGGGCCAACTTCCCTCGCAGGGGAAGATGCGATATTCTGGCCTCCGCGTGCGCCTTGCCTCTTGCTTCGTCGCTCTCATCGGAGGGCTGCAGCTCGTCGGCTGCACGATCGATCTCGGCCCCGACACCGGACCGCCTCAGCAGTGCAATGCGCCGCCCGACTACTTCGTCACCGACGTCTGGCCGCGCTACTTCGAGAAGTACACCTGTGGCCGATCGCAGTGCCACGATGCCTCCACGGGCAAGGGCTACTTCCGGGTGCAGGACGTCAGCGCGGTCGCGGCCCCGACGCCCACCATGCCCGTGTCGACCTGGCCAGCCGCCTGGCAGAACAACCTGCGCGCCGTCGAGCGCAACGTCAGCTGCGCCGATCCGCTCGCCTCGAATGTGCTCATCGTGCCCACCGGCCGCGGCCAGCGCCACCCGCCCGGGATCTCGGTCACCGATATTCCCGAGGCCGACATGATCTTCACGACCTGGCTAGCCAAGTGAGCCTCCGTCGCTGCCTCCTGCTCGTGTTGCTGCTCGCCTGCGCGCCCGCGCAGGCCGCGGTCGAGGCGTACCTGCGCATCATCGTGCCGCGCGCCGCGGTCCGCACCGGCCCCGGCGGCAGCTACCGCGAGCTCTACTTCGCGCAGCGCGGCGAGGTCATGCGCGTCGTCGATCGCAATGACGGCTACTGGTTCCACGTCGTGCTCCCCGACGGCCGCCTCGGCTGGATCTACGGGGAGCAGACGACGCCCTACGAGGTCGAGATCACTGAGTCCAAGGCGTCGCGCGGCTGGAAGAAGTTCAAGGAGGCGCTGTTCTCTCCCTCTCCGCTGCCGAACGCGCACGCCGGGCTCGCCTTCTCGGGCGGCGTCCTCGGCGGCGATGGCTGCTTCATGTTCCGCCCCGCCGTCACGCTCGACGCGCACTTCGCGCTCGAGGCGCACGTCGGCGAGGCGATCGGCTCGGACGGCGCGCTCCTGCTCTACGGCCTCGGGGCCAACATCCTGCTGTGGCCGGCCGGCCCGCTCGTGCCGTTCGTCACCGTGGGAGCGGGCGGCGCCACGTCGTTCCCCAAGGTCAACGGCGTGACGCAGAAGTCAGCCTCCCTGTTCGCGCTCGACGCGGGCGGCGGCCTGATGATCCTGTTCCGCAAACGCATCATCCTGCGCGCGGATATCCGCAACTACTCGATCTTCACGCCGAACAAGGTCGAGAACCGACAGGAGTACTCCGGCGGATTGGCGGTGTTCTTTTGATGCGCGTCCTGGTTTGCATGGTGTTGCTCTCCGTCGCAGGCTGCGGTCGCTACGCGGTCCGACCGGATGAGAAGGAGCTGCTCGCCGATCGGATCATGTCGATCGCTGGCGACAACCTCGAGACTGATCAGCACATTCTCGAGAACCGCGAAGGCTCGAACGGCGGCTTCGGCGCAGGGGGAGGCGGTTGCGGCTGCAACTGAGTCTTCTCGTCGCTGCGCTCCTCGTCTCGTCGGTGGCCCTGGCCGACAACGAGATCGACATCGGCGTCTACTACTTCCTCGAGCCGGCGCCGAGCCAGCGCCTGCACGTCGTGCATCCGCAGTTCGATCTCAAGGTCGAGCCGCACCGCACGTTCGGCATCCGGCTCGGCTACGACGCAGACATCGTCACCGGCGCGACGCCGCGCACCTACGGCTCGGGTTCGGCGGTGGACGCGATCTCGTCGGCCACCAAGTTCAGCGACGTTCGTCACGTCGCGCGGGCGGGCATCGATCTGAAGATCGGTCCGACGACCGTCGACGCCACCTACGCCTTCGGCACCGAGAACGACTACCGCTCGCACTCGCTCGCCGTCGGCGCCAAGGTCGATCTGTGGGGCAAGAACACCACCTTCCGCCTCGGCTACTCGCGCGCCTGGGACACGACGTGCGACATCGACAACCGCGGCGCCGTGCCGCTCGAGCGCCGCGCGCTCGGCAGCAGCGACGGCTGCTTCGAGCACAAGGCGACGGGCCTGCGCCTCGAGCCGCTCACGATCAACGGCTACTCGGTGGGCTGGACGCAGGTGATCTCCCCGATCGTGCTGTCCGATCTGGCCGCGACCTTCCAGGTCAGCGACGGCTTTCAGAGCAACCCCTACCGACGCGTCCGCCTGTTCTTCGGCACCGTCGAAGCGCAGGAGTCGCATCCCCTGCTCCGCCAGCGCGTCGCGATCTCGGGCCGCATGCTGTTCGCGATCAAGCGGATCCGCGGCGCGCTCGGCGCGATGGCGCGCTTTTACTGGGACACCTGGGGCATCAAGTCAGGCACCGGCGAGATCACCTACGATCAGTGGCTGGGATCGTCGCTGCTGCTCAAGCTGCGGGCGCGCTTCTATCAGCAGTCACGCGCCGTATTCTATCGCGACGCGGGCGAGGATCTCTCCTACGAGGCGGTCGGTCCGGCGGGCCAGTACTTCTCCGGCGACCGCGAGATGTCGCCCTTCCGCAACTGGCTCTTCGGGCTCAAGCTCACCTACACGAAGAGCGCCGGCGAGAAGGGGCGCATCATCAAGCTCTTCGAGGCGGTGGATCTTCACGTCCGCCTCGACCTCATGAGCTACCAGGCGCTCACGCCGCTGCCCCCCAACGCGCAGCGCAGCGAGGGCGCCATCGACGCCGTCGTGATCCAGCTCGGCGCGATCCTGAAGTTCTGAG
>CAZPEY010000068.1:5149-18692 GCA_964585665.1 uncultured Polyangiaceae bacterium
GCAGCGCTGAGCTGGATCGCCGGCCCGTCGCTGACGCGGCCGCGGTTGAAGACGCCGTAGAGGATGAAGCCGGTGAGCGCCAGCGGGATGCAGCCGTAGGCGGTGTACTGAAGGACCTGCTGCGTCAGCTTGAGGTCCTTGAAGTCCTTCGTCGTGTTGAGCTTGTCGTTCGCCATGTAGAACGTCGCGATCGCGCCCGCACCTGCACCGATGCCGATGAGCGTGAAGGGCACGGCGAGCCCGAGCATCCCCGAGCGCTTGAGCGGCTTCATCGAGAAGACCTTGCGCATTTGCTGGCCCGTAGCGACGGTGATGTCACCGGTGACCGCGCGGTAGCCTGGGCGATCCACGTAGATCGTGTACGTGCCCGCAACGACCGGCTGCTCGTGGTGCGTGGCGTTCTTGGCCGACTCGACGCCGTTGATGAGCAGGTTGCCAGCGACGGGCTCGATGTCGAGGATGAGGCGGGCGGCCGCCATCGTCGGGCGCATCGGGGTCACCGGAGCCGGCTCGACGGGTCGCGCCGGCGTGGTCGGAGTCGTCGGGCTGTTCGGATCTGGAGGATGCGTCGGATCGACGGGCTTGTCCGGCTCGGCCTTCGGCAGCGCCTCAAGGGTGATCGCGATCGAGGCCGCCTGGCCGGCGACGATGTTGGCGTCCTTGACCGCCGGGCGATAGCCGTCGCGCCACACGAAGACCTTGGTCTCGCCGACGGCAAACCCGTCTTTCTCGAACGGCGTCAGGCCGAGCGCAGGCGCGTTGGGATCGCCGATGCGCACCTCGGCGCCCGCCGGCTCCGTCGTGACCACGAGCTTGCCCGACGGCGGCGGCGCCTTGCTCTTGCACTGCTCGAGGCTGGTGAGCGCCTCGGGCTTCGGATCCTTGGTCTTGCGGCGCAGGTACTCCTCGAGGAAGCCGACCGCCTCTGGACAGCGCCCGGCTCGCGCGTGCGCCAGCCCGAGCCCGAGCAGCGGTCCCGAGCTATCGGGCGCGAGCGAGCGAGCGACGTTGAAGCGCGCGATCGCGGCGTCGAACTCGCTCTTGTCGAGGTGCGTCTGCGCCTTCTGCATCTCGACGATGGCGTCCTGCTTGCGGTCGGCGTGAGCGACGTTGCCGACGAGCCCAATCAGTCCGAGCAGTCCGACCAGGCCGATCCGCCTCGCCAGCCTGATCGATCGTGCGACCTCAGTTGGTTTCATGTGGGTTTTTTACCGGGAATCAGTCGTCGATGCCAATCCCACCCGGCTTCGCCGTCGAGGGAGGTGGCTTGGGGAGGCGCGGCAGACCGTCGCCGCGCGGAGTCGGGCTGGCAGAGGCCTTGCGGAGCTGGATCTTGATCCGCTCGGCGGAGCGGTCGAGATCGACCTTCTCGTCACGATATCCAGACAGGTGCAGCTTGACCGACCCCTTGTCGCCGACGAGCGCGTACTTGAACGGCGTCTCGCCGAGGATCTTGTTGCCGTCTCGCACCTCGGCGCCCGAGGGCTCGGACTCGACGAGGATCGAGTACGGTTGCGCGGTCGGGGTCGGCTGCGGCGTCGGCTGCGGCGTCGGCTGTGGCGTCGGCTGCGGCGTCGGGTTGCTCCCGATGGGCGTTGGCGTGGGCTGCGGCGTCGGCTGCGGCGTGGGTTGCGGCGTCGGGGTCGGGGTCGGCTGCGGCGTCGTCGGACCAGCGACGGGCTTCTTGGCCTTGGGCGCAAGGAACCCGAACCAGGCCACGCCGCCACCGACGAGCAGCCCGGAGAGCGCGATACCAGCGACGAGCCCCGCCTTGCCGCCGCGGGACGACACCGGCGTCGGCGCCATGTGCTGCCCCGCCGCGGTCGACAGCGTGGTGCCGGTCAGCAGCGGCACCTGGCCCGTCGCGGGGCGGCCGGCGACATAGCGGCTCGTGCCCGACGCCGGGGAGTACTCTGGTGGCAGCTCCTGCATGAGGCGCTGGTGCACCTCGGCCATCGTCGAGGGACGATCCTCGGGCTCGCGCGCGATGAGGTGATGGACGAAGGCCGCCAGGCTCTCGGGGACGTCCGGCCGCAGCGACTTGAGCGCCGGCGGCGGCTCGAAGAGCTGCTTCTGCAGGATCTCGGCGAAGTTGTTGCCCGGGAACGGCAGCCGGCCGGCGAGCATGCGGAACAGCACGACGCCGAGCGCGTAGATGTCCGTGCGCGTGTCGACACCGCGGCCGGTCGCCTGCTCGGGCGACATGTACCCCGGCGTGCCGAGGACGGCGCCCGACATCGTCTTGGCGGTCCCCTCGTCCTGGCTGTCGAGCAGCTTGGCGATACCAAAGTCAAGCAGCTTGACGAAGTCGTTGCGCCCCGACTTCGAGACGAGGAACACGTTGTCCGGCTTGAGATCGCGGTGGATGATGCCGCGGGCGTGCGCCGCCGCGACGGCGTCCGCGATCTGGATCGCGACGTCGACGGCGCGCCCGATGCCGAGCTTGCCTTCGGTCTTGAGGACGGACTCCAGCGCGTTGCCGCGGATGAACTCCATCACGAAGTACGAGTAGCCCTGGTCCTGCCCGTAGTCGAAGATGTCGACGATGTTGTCGTGCTGGATCAGGTTGACCGCTTTGGCCTCGGCGAAGAAGCGCTGGACGACCTGCTGGTTGGACGACAGCGCCGGGGCGAGGAACTTGATCGCCACCTGCTTGCCGATCTCCGGCTGGACCGCCATGTACACCGAGCCCATGCCGCCCGAACCGAGCAGCTTCTCGACGACATAGCTACCGAACCGCTTGCCGATCAACGGATCGGCCGCGGCGGCTCTCGGGTCAGACGACATCGAACAAGGCTCCAGCCAGCAAGCAAACGTAGTGTACGCGAAAAGCAGACAAATTTCGCCTTTTTCCTTGGCATGCCGCGGCGCGTCTCGCAAGTAATTCGCAGCGGACCAGGTCGCCTCGCGCCCCCGCGATTCGCGCTCAGAGCTCCTCGAACGCGAACGGCAGCACGTCGCGGATGTCGTCGGCCTGGCCGAGCAGCATGACGAGCCGATCGATGCCGAGCGCGACGCCCGCCGAAGGCGGCATCTGCCCCACCGCCGCGAGGAACTTGTCGTCGAGCGGGTAGACGGGCAGACCGCGCGCCGCGCGCTCCCGCTGCTCCTCCGTCGAGCGCCGGCGCTGCTCCACCGGGTCGACGAGCTCCCCGAACGCGTTGCACAGCTCGAGCCCGAAGGCGTACGCCTCGAAGCGCTCGACGACGCGCGGGTCGTCGGGGCGCTCTTGCGCCAGCGCGCAGAGCGGGCGGGGCCAGTCGTAGAGGATCACGGGGCCGAGCGCGGCGAGCTTGGGCTCGACGTGATCGAGGAACACGGTGAAGAACAGATCGCCCCAGTCCCCCTCGGCTGGCAGCCGGTGCCCCGCGGCGAGCAAGCGCTGCCGCAGGAGATCGACCGGCTCGTCGCCATCGAGCTCGACGTGGGCGTAGCGCGCCATCGCCTCGCGCACCGATAGCCGCGCCCACGGCGGCCGGAGCTCGACGCCGCGCACCCGGGTCGAGCCGCACAGGTGCTCGGCGAGCTCGGCGACGAGTGACTCCACGTCCTCCATGATCCGCGGCAGCGGCTCGCCGGCGCGATACCACTCGAGCATGGTGAACTCGGGGTTGTGATGCTGTCCCCGCTCGCCGCGCCGGAAGACGCGACCGAGAGAGAAGATCCGCTCGAGCCCCCCGGCGAGGAGCCGCTTCATCTGGTACTCGGGGCTGGTGTTGAGGTAGCGGCCGCCCTCGACGGCAAAAGCGTCGAGGTGCAGCTCGAGCCCCGGGCAGGGGACGAGGATGGGCGCTTCGATCTCGAGGAACTGGCGGGTGTAGAAGAAGTCGCGGGTCTTGCGGAGGAGCGACGAGCGGAAGGCCAGGAGCTCGCGCCGCCGAGGGCTCAGGCGGTCGCGCTCTGGCTGCATCAGCCCTTGAGGCGCTCGCAGTACGTCCCGGTGCGCGTGTCGATGCGGACGAGATCGCCCTCATTGACGAACAGCGGAACAGGCAGATCGGCGCCGCTCTCGACCTTGGCGGGCTTGGTGACGTTGCCCGAGGTGTCGCCGCGCGCGCCCGGCTCGGCGTAGGTGATGCGCATCTCGACGAAGTTCGGCAGCGTCACGCCGATCGGGCGGCCGTTGAAGAACAGCACCTGGCAGGCCATGTTGTCCTTGAGCCAGCGCCAGTCGTCGTCGATGAGCGAGCCGAGGATGTTGATCTGCTCGTAGTTCTGCTGGTCCATGAACACGAAGTCGTCGCCCTCTTTGTAGAGGTACGACATCGTCCGCTCCTCGATGTCGGCCGCTTCGAGCTTCTCCCCCGAGCGCAGGTTGCGCTCGATGACGCCGCCGGTCAGGAGGTTCTTCATCTTGGTGCGCGTGAACGCCGCGCCCTTGCCGGGCTTGACGAACTGGGCCTCGACGACGTTGTACGGCTGTCCGTCGATGAGGATCTTCACACCTTTTCGGAGATCATTCGTGTCCAGGAAAGACGCCATGGCGGGGCTTTTACGCGCCGAGGGTGCGGCTGTCAACCTCAGCGGCGTCCGCGCCGCGCCCCCAGGCGCGTTGGTTCGCGGTTGCGGTTTGGCGAGGCCGCGACTAGCTTCCAGGTCCATGGCGTACTTCTGCTGGAGCTGCCGCAACGAACAGATCTTCGACGTCAAGGTCGGCGTGAAAGTCGGCCGGCGCGACTCGTGTCCGCACTGCGGCGCGGATCTGCACGTCTGCAAGAACTGCCGGCTGTGGGATCCGAGCATCCACAACCAGTGCCGCGAGCCCGAGGCGGCGTTCATCCGCGATCGTGAAGAGGCGAACTTCTGCGCCCACTTCGACTTCAAGGACTCCGACGGAGCCAAGGTCGACGACGGCGTGGCCAAGGCCAAGGCCAAGCTCAACGATCTCTTCAAGAACCTGAAGTGACGATGCCGAACGAGCGCGCCGACCCGGAGCTCGATCCGGGAGAAGATCTGGCGGACCTCGACGATCGCCGGCTGTGCCCCGACGGCAACTGCCTCGGCGTGCTCGACGTGTACGGGCGCTGCCCGATCTGTGGCGCCGAGGGCGAGCCGGCACGCACCGCGGTCGCTGCCGGGGCTGGCCGCGCTGAGAACGAAGCGGCGCCCGGCCCCGCGGAACTGCCCGACTCGGCGGAGGCACGCAGCACCTCGTCGGGTGGTTCCGGGGATGAGGGCGACGATTGGCAGGCGCGCGCCCTGTGCTCGGACGGCGACTGCATCGGTGTGCTCGACGCAGAGGGCGTCTGCAAGGTGTGCGGCAAGCGCGCCGCGGCGTGATCGGCATGACCTCGACTCCCCCCTTGCTCGTCGACTCCCTGCTCGAGCTCGTTGGTGGCACGCCGCTGGTTCGCCTCCGACGTCTGCCGCCCGAGAACAGCGCCGAGCTCTGGCTCAAGGCCGAGCACCTCAACCCGGGCGGCTCGGTCAAGGATCGGATCGCGCTCGCGATGATCGAGGCGGCCGAGGCCGCCGGCCTGATCGCCCCTGGCCGCTCGACCATCGTCGAGCCGACCTCGGGCAACACCGGCATCGGCCTGGCGCTCGTCTGCGCCATGAAGGGCTACCGCCTCGTGCTGACGATGCCCGAGTCGATGTCGCTCGAGCGCCGCTCCCTCCTCGAGGCGTACGGCGCGCGCCTCGTGCTGACGCCGGCGGAGCGCGCGATGGACGGCGCCGTCGAGCAGGCGACGCTCCTTTGCCAGACCAACCCGGACTGGTTCATGCCGCAGCAGTTCGCGAACCCCGCCAACCCGGCGATGCACCGTGCGACGACCGCGGCAGAGATCGTCAAGCAGCTTGACGATCAACCCATCGCGGCGCTCGTCGCTGGCGTCGGCACCGGCGGCTCGATCTCGGGGATCGGTGCGGTGCTCAAGCAGCGCTACGGCACCCGCCTCATCGCGGTCGAGCCGGCGACCTCGTCGGTGCTGCTCGGTCAGCCCGCTGGGCCCCACAAGATCCAGGGGATCGGCGCCGGCTTCGTCCCCGGCAACTACGACGCCCACCTCGTCGACGAGGTGCGGACCTGCAGCGATCGGCGCGCGTACGACACCAAGCGGCGGCTGGCGCGGCAAGAGGGTCTCCTCCTCGGCATCTCCGCCGGCGCCAACGTCGCGATCGCGCTCGACGTCGCGCGCGAGCTCGGCGCGACCAAGCGCGTCGTCACGCTCGGCTGCGACACCGGCGAGCGCTATTTCTCGCTCGACGAGCACTTCGCTGGCTAACGTGCGCCCGTGACCAGCCCGCTGCCCCGCCGCCCCTCCGCCACCGTCGCGCTCGTCGGGATGGGCGGGATCGGCTGCCCGGCGGCCTGGGCGCTCGCCGAAGGGGGCGTGGGGCACCTCGTGCTCATCGACGACGACCTCGTCGACGAGACCAACCTGCAGCGCCAGATCCTCTATCGCGAGGCCGACCTCGGGCGACGCAAGGTCGGGGTCGCCGCCGAGCAGCTCGCACTGCGGTTCCCATCGCTGCGGACGACACCGCTCTTCGAGCGGGTCACGGACGGCAGCGCGGCCCGCCTCCTCGGCGCGGTCGATCTCGTCGTCGACGGCACCGACGACGTCGCGTGCAAGTTCTTGCTCAACGACCTGTGCCTGCGCCTCGGCCTGCCGCTGGTCAGCGCCGGGGCCGTCGCGTGGCGCGGCCAGCTCATGCCGGTGCTCCCCGGCGGTCCGTGCCTGCGCTGCCTCTTCGAGGCGCCGCCCGAGGATCCGGCGACCTGCGCGCTGGCGGGCATCCTCGGCGCCTGGGCCGGCGTCGTCGGCGCTCGCGCCGGCGAGCTGGCCCTGCGGCTCCTCGACGGCGAGGCGGTCCCCAGCGACTACGTGGCGCTCGATGGCTGGAGCGGCAGCGAGCGACGCGTGCATTTTTCTCGACGATCCGATTGCTCTGCTTGCGCCAACGCCGTACCTGTGCGATTGCGCCCCTTGCGAGGAGACCTGTCCGTCATGGCCAAAGTTCGCATCCCGACTCCCCTGCGCAAATACACCGCCGGCGCCGAAGAGGTCGTCGCCGAGGGCACCAACGTGGCTCAGCTCCTGGCCGATCTCGAGCGGCGCTTCCCCGGCATCAAGGAGCGCATCTTCGACGACAAGGGCGCGGTGCGCCGCTTCGTGAACATCTTCGTTCGCGATGAAGACATCCGCTTCCTGCAGCAGCTCGACACCCCCATCACCGAGCACGACGAGGTCTCGATCGTGCCAGCCATCGCGGGCGGGTAGCGTGATGGGCTCCAACGCTGCATCGACGCGCTATCGACGGCACTTCGTCCTGCCGCACGTCGGCCTGGCGGGGCAGGAGCGGCTGGCTGGAGCGGAGATCGTGGCCGAAGACGAGCTGTGCGCGCTCTACCTCGGCGCAGCCGGCGTGGGCTGCGTCGTCGTACCGACGGTGATCATCGCCGAGCGCGTGCGCGCGCAGAACCCGACGATCCTGGTCCGGGTCGACACCTCGGTGGTCCCGCTCGGGCGCACGGCGCTGCAATCGGCGCACGCCGCGCTCGCCAAGCTGCGGCAGCTCCTGACCGGTGATCTCCCGTCGTCGTGAGCGCGGCTCGCACCCACTTCCCGCGCGCCGGGCTGTCGCTCGAGTCCGAGCGGCTGGTTCGGCGCTCCCGACGCGTCGAGTCGGTGCTCGACCTCATCGGGGGGACCCCGCTCGTGCGGCTGCGGAACCTCGAGCCGCGCCCCGGCATCGAGCTGTGGGCCAAGGCCGAGTTCATGAACCCGGGGGGCTCGGTCAAGGATCGTGCGGCGCGCCAGATGGTCCTCGACGCCCTCCGGGACGGGCGGCTCCAGCCGGGCCAGACCATCCTCGACGCCACGTCGGGGAACACCGGCGTCGCGCTGTCTCTCGTCGGGGCGGCGCTCGGCCATCCGGTGACGCTGGTGATGCCCGAGAACGTCTCGGCGGCGCGCAAGCAGATCACGTCGGCCTACGGCACGGAGCTCGTCTTCTCGTCGGGGCTCGAAGGCTCGGACGGCGCGATCCGCAAGGCGCGCGAGATCGTCGACGCCAACCCGGGCCGCTACTTCTACTGCGACCAGTACTCGAACGAGTCGAACCCGCGCGCCCACTACCTGACGACCGGCGTCGAGATCCTCGAGGCGCTCGGCGATCGCCTGACCCACTTCGTCGCGGGCATCGGCACGAGCGGCACGGTGATGGGCACGGGGCGTCGCCTCAAGCAGGACAAGCCCTCGGTGACCGTCGTCGCCGCCGAGCCCGACGACGCCTTCCACGGCCTCGAGGGGCTCAAGCACATGGCCTCGTCGCTGGTGCCGGCGATCTACCGGCCGGGCGAGGCGGTCGATCGCATCCTGCCGATCAGCACCGACGCGGGCTGGGACACCGCCGAGCGTCTCGCCGCTGTCGAGGGCCTCTTCGTCGGCCACTCGGCGGGCGCCAACGTCGCCGCGGCGCTGCAGCTCGCCGCCGAGGTGCCCGAGGGCCAGTCGGCCTGCATCGTCACCGTGCTGTGCGACCGCGGCGATCGCTACTTCGTGCCGCTCAAGTGGGAGAAGCACTATGAGTGGTAAAGCACCGCCGCCCGCTCTGCCGGCGCCGATCTGGGAGGCGCTCTACGCCGCCGCCGAGGCCGGCTACCCCGAGGAGGTGTGCGGCTTCATCGTCGGGGAAGGGGCCGCCGCCGAGGCGCGGCCGTGCGTCAACCGGCAGAACGAGCTCCACCGCGAAGACCCGGCGACCTTCCCGCGCGACGCCCGCACCGCCTACAACCTCGGGCCTCAGGATCTGCTGTTCCTCGATCGCAGCTTCGGCCCCCAGGGCGGCGGGCGACCGGTGACGATGATCTACCACTCGCACTGCGACGTCGGCGCCTACTTCTCCGAGGAGGACAAGCGCGCGGCCACGCCGTTCGGCGAGCCGCTCTACCCGGTCGACTACCTGGTCATCGACGTGCAGCGCGACGGCGCGCGGGGCGCCAAGATCTTCCGCTGGGTCGAGAGCGACTTCGTCGAGGTGGCGCATGTCGTCCGCTAGCGTCGCGCCGCTGCCCGGGGCCTTGTCCGAGGCCTTGGTCAAGAAGCTTGACCTTCTGCGCGTGAGCGTCCGCCAGCACGGATCAGCGCTCGTCGCGTTCTCTGGCGGCGCCGACTCGGCCCTGGTGCTGAAGATCGCCGCCGACGAGCTCCCCGGACGCGTGGTGGCGCTGACCGCGATCTCCCCGACGATGGCGCGGCGTGAGCAGCGCGCCGCGGCGGAGCTGGCCGCCGAGCTCGGGGTGCCGCACGAGGCGGTCGCCTCTCACGAGCTCGAGCGCCCCGGCTTCCGCCAGAACCCCACCGATCGCTGCTACCACTGCAAGAGCGAGCTGTTCGAGATCGCCCGGCCCGTGCAGCAGCGCCTCGGCCTCGCGGCCGTCCTGCTCGGCACCAACACCGACGATCTCGGCGATCATCGCCCGGGGTTGCAGGCCGCGCGCGAGCAGGCCGCGGCGCAGCCGCTGGTCGAGGCGGGGCTCGACAAGGCCGAGGTCCGAGCGCTGTCACGAGCGCTCGGCCTGCGCACCTGGGACAAGCCACAGATGGCCTGCCTCTCGTCGCGCTTCCCGTACGGGACCGAGATCACGGATGAGCGCCTCGCTCGCGTCGACGCGCTCGAAGAGGCGCTGTGGGATCTCGGCTTTCGCCAGCTGCGCGTCCGCTTTCACGACGACGTGGCGCGGCTCGAGCTGCTGCCCGAGGAGCTCGAGCGCGCGCTCGCTCTGCGCGAGACGATCGTCGCGGCAAGCAAGCGCGTCGGCTTCCGCTTCGTCGCGCTCGATCTGCAGGGCTTCCGCTCGGGCGCGCTCAACGAGGGGCTCGTCAAGCTGCGTCGCTGAAGCGCGTCCGCGGCGCCGAGCTACGGCGTGCAGCTGGCCTCGTCGTGGCAGCGCAGACACACCCGCTGGTTCTTCTCGACCAGCGACTCACAGCGCACGCTGCCCCGCCAGCCGCTCGGGTGAGGGCTCGTGCGTTGCTTGCCACCGGGCTGCGCCGAGTGGCACTCCATGCAGGAGTCTTCTCGGTGGCAGGACGAGCAGGTCCGAAGGTTGCGCCGCGCCGACGGTCCGTGGCCGTCTGACCAGCCGGTCGGGTGGAACTGCAGCGGGCCGCCGGGCGCGAACGCGCTGCCGGGCAGGCCGCCACCGACGCCGGCGCGCTCATGGCACGACAGGCAGAAGCTCTGCGCGCGATGGCAGGAGCTGCACTTGCTGGCGGCGCGGCGCGCGTCGAGCGGGTGGCGGGTCAGATAGTCGTTGCCGTGAAAGTCAAGCGGCTTGACCACTCCGTTGTGGCAGCTCTGGCAGAAGTCCTGGCGGTGGCAGCTCTCGCAGCTCTTGGCGCGGGCTCCGGTGGCGCGGCCGTGATCGGTGCGGAACGCGGGCGAGTGGACCTCGGCGCCCTGGGTCGGCACGAGCAAGCCCGTGGCGAGCTGGGTGACGAGGGTGCCGTCGCGCTCGGCGAGGTGGCAGGTCTGGCAGCGCTGCGCGGCGTGGAGCGGCGCGCGGCGCGAGTCGTGGCACTCGAGGCAATCGGCCATCGCCGGCAGGCCGCGCCCCTGGTCGAGCTCGGCGGGGCCGAGGTGGCAGCGGGCGCAGCCGATCTGCTTCTGCGCGTGCGCGGCGTGATCGAAGCGGAGCTGCCGCAGCGGTGCGACCGGTGCGTAGCGCACGGTGGCCGCCGCGCCCGGGGTCGCGCTGCCCGGCCGGTGGCAGGTCGCGCACTGCGCCGCGGACGGCAGCAGCGAGTCCTCGGCCCGCCGGGACTGCGCCGCGCCCGCGTGGCAGAAGTCGCAGCCGAGCTTGGCATGCTTCATATGCGAATAGTTCGGATCCGAGGCATCTCCGCTGCGTCGAGTCGCCGCCTGCCCGTAGACGAGAGCGCGGCCGCTCGCCACCCCGGGCGCGGCGCGGCTCGGCGACGCGAGCAGCAGCGGGCCGAGCCCGAGCAGGCAGGCGCAGGTCACCGCGACCGCTCGCTGGGAGGCGCGCTTCAAGGCAGCCCTCCCGGGCGACGCACGCGACCCCGCGGCTTGGCGTCGAGCGAGTACGCGACATCGAGCATCGCCAGCACGCGGAGCTGCGAGGCGACGACGCGGTTGGCGTTCTCCTCGACGAGCAGGTGCAGCGCCAGACCGGACAGCGGCTGCCAGCGTAGGCCGGCCTGGATCCCGAAGGAGTCGATGCGACGCGCCGGTCGCGCCGGATCGTCGACGTGCAGGACACTGAGGCGCGCCTCGAGATCGAGGAAGCGCTCGACCTCCCCCCACAGGCGGAGCTTGGCGAGCGCGCTGGCGCCCGCGATCACGCCGTCGCCGCCTTCGCCGTGCACATCGAGCCGCAGGCGGCTGCGCCCGCGCGACCAGAGGACTGAGGCGTTGGCACCGCCGAGGACGCGCTTGCCGTGGGGCGGATCGGCCGCCGCCCCACCGCCTGGGTCCCCCGCCTCGGAGAAGCGGCGCACGAAGCCGCGCGCCGAGACGGCCACCCCGCCTCGTCGGAAGTCGTAGCCGAGCCGCACGTCGTCGAAGCCGCTGCTCGCGAAGACGTTCCAGATCGAGTCGCCGTCGAAGGTCGGCAGCGAGCGCACGTAGTCGAGGACGGCGCGGTGGCCATCGTGCCCTGCCGAGATCCCCGCCGCGAGATCGTCGACGACCCCGAGCAATAGGTTGACCGACAGATCGACGTAGGGCGAGAAGCGCCCGAGCGCGAACAGGCTGCGCGCCGACAGGTTGAGCCGCTCCTCCACGGTCGCCAGGCGCGGCGCGCCCGGCCGCGCGTCGTCGTAGAGGCTGTAGGTGCGCGCGTACCAGAGGCGAGCGTCGAACAGCCGGTTGTCGACGGTCCGCACGCCGACGCCGAAGGTCGGCTGCCAGAGGCGCTCGCTCCGCGCCGCATCGCTCAGGGTCGGGTTGCGATCGAGGGCCAGGCCGTCCTGTCGGTAGATCGGCGAGTCGACCGGCGCCTGCCCGGAGATCCCGAGGCCACCCCAGCCCTCGACGACGACGTAGAACGGGGTCGCGATCTCGAGCGCCGCGCCGTCGAACGCGCGGAGGCGAAACGGCTCGAGCTGCCACTGCCGACCGAGGCGGAGGGTGAGCAGGCCGGCGAGGCGGCGCCCCTCGACGTAGGCGGAGAGCAGCTCGACCGGCGCCGGCCCGGCGTTGTGCACCGCGGTGCGCCCCGAAGGCGCGCTCGGAGTGCGATAGTCGTCGAGCGTCGCATCGAGGCGCAGCCGGATCGAGCCGTAGATCTGGTTCTGCTCGGCGTAGGGATCGACGAGGACGTCGAGGCCGAGCGACTGGACGAGGCGACGGCGGCTGAAGAGCGATCCATCGCCCGCCCGCACCTGGTACGCCTGGCCGGTCGTCTCCGAGGTGAAGAGGACGTCCCCGGCGCGCGCTGTCGCTGGCGCGACGACCAGGGCCGCAGCGACGAGCGCGACGCGACCGACCGCGAGCAACGCAGCCCTCCCGCGGGGCAGCGGCGCATCCCAATAGAGCGGCGGACGAAGCAAGGCGGCCAATCCTACAACCGGGCGCCGAAAGCTGGTAGTGTCGCCCGCGATGGAAAAGCCCAAGCTTCGCCCCCTCGAGGCCTTCCCGGTGCAGGAAGGCGGACAGATGATGCTCGCGCTCCGCGATCCGTCCGGCCTCGCCGAGACGACGGCGCGCCTGCCACCCGCGGCGGTGGCGGTGATCCAGCTCTGCACCGGCGACCTCACGCGCGACGAGATCTGCACCCTGTTCCACCAGCGCTATGGCCAGGAGCTGTCGCGCACCACGCTCGATCGCCTGCTCGAGCAGCTCGACGCCGCCCTGCTCCTCGACTCGCCGCGCTTCCACGAGCACGCGACCAAGGTGCTGACGGAGTTCTCGCAGCAGAAGGTCCGCCTGCCGTCAGCGGCGGGCAAGGGCTACCCGAAGGATCCAGCGGCGCTCAAGCTGGCGCTCGACCGCTGGTACACGGCCTCGAACGGCCCGGGCGCGCCGCGCCTCGTCGAAGGCAAGGGTCAGGGGGCGCTCCCTCTGGCGATCATCGCGCCGCACCTCGACATCGAGCAGGCCGGCCCGGCGTACGCGTGGGCCTGGCGCAGCGTCGCCGAGGCGGCCGAGCCGCCCGAGCTCGTCGTGATCTTCGGCACCAACCACGCCGGCGGCGAGACGCCCTTTCACTTCACCAACAAGGATTACCAGACCCCGCTCGGCACGATGGCGACCGACGTTGCGGTGCTCGACGATCTGCTCGAGCGGCTCTCCGCCGAGCACGGCCAGGAGGCCGGGCAGTCGCTCCTCGCCGGCGAGTTCCACCACCGCGGCGAGCACTCGATCGAGCTGCAGGTCGTCTGGCTGCAGCACGCGCTCGGCGAGCGCGCGGCGCAGACCAAGATCCTGCCGATTCTGTGCGCGCCGCTCGGCGATCTCATCGAGAGCGACAAGCGCCCCGCGGACGAGTTCGAGCGCATGGCGATCCTGTCGACGCTGCGCGAGGCGGTGGCGGGCAAGCGCGTGCTGTGGGTCGCGTCGGCGGAGCTGG
>CAZPEY010000069.1:0-18596 GCA_964585665.1 uncultured Polyangiaceae bacterium
CCGACCGGCACGGTCGACTGCAAGAACGGCGCGACCATCGTGTCGAGCCCGACGCTCGTCGGGGGCAAGGCGACCTGCTCCTACGTGGCGAGCACGCTGGGCGGGACCACGCTGACGATCGTCTACAACCCCGACGATCCCAAGTTCAACACGTCGCAGAGCTCGATGGGCTGGACGGTGCAGAAGCAGCTCGCGACCGTGGCGATCACGTCGCACTCACCGGATCCGTCGCCGCAGAACACCGCGGTCACCATCGAGGTCCAGGTCACGGCCAACAGCGGCTCCGCGGTTCCGACGGGCAGCGTGACCGTCTCGGACGGCCTCAACGGTTGCATCGCGACGCTCGACGACACCGGGCACGGTAGCTGCCTCGTCGCGTTCGCCACCGAAGGACTCAAGAACCTGACGGCGAGCTACTCGGGGGATGGTGGCTTCGATCCCGCCGCCGCACCCGTGACCGTGCACACCGTTGGCCAGGCCACGACGACCATCGAGCTGGCCTCGATGAGCCCCAGCCCCGCCTACGTCGGGGATACGGTGACGCTCACCGCACGGGTCAACCGCTTGAGCGGCCTGACCGCGCCGACCGGCATGGTGACGATCAGCGACGGCGTCCACATGTGCACCCAGGCGCTGCCGGCGAGCCTCGAGGTGTCGTGCAGCTTCATGTACACCACCTCGCTCGGTGGCACCCTGACGCTGAGCTACACCGGAGACGCCAACTACAAGTCGTCGACGGCGATCGTCGATCCCTACTCGGTGCTGGCGGTCAACAAGGTCATGATCACGAGCAGCCTCGATCCGGCGCCGTTCGGTGCGCCGGTGACGTTCTCCATCCGCGTCATCACCAACGAGCTCGAGCCCGCCGGGTTCGCGCTCGTGACGATCCCGGGGCGGCCGCTGCAGAAGGTGGCGCTCACCAAGGGCGCAGGCACGCTCGAGCTGACCGATCTCCCGGTCGGTGACACGACGCTCGACGCGGTCTACTCGGCCGACGGAGCGGCGACGACGACAGTGACCGGCGGCTACACCCAGACGGTCGCCAAGGCGAGCACGGTGCTCGGCCTCGCGACCTCGAAGAGCCCGATCGTGCGCGGTGACTCGGTGACGTTGACCGCCACCGTCGAGGTCGTCGCGCCCGGGGCTGGTACACCGACGGGCATGGTGCGCTTCTTCGCCAGCGATGGCAGCGCCGACCAGACGCTCGGCGAGGCCTCCCTTTCGGCCGGAGTGGCCACCTTGACGACCAAGAGCCTGGCCGCGGGATCGATCGCGTTGCGCGCCGAGTACGTCGGAGACGCGAGCTTCGCCTCGTCCACGGGCGAGCTGCCTGGCGGCGGCCACCAGATCGTCGGCCGGGCGCTGTCGACGGGCTGCTCGACGAGCGGCGCGACCTCGGAGCACGCCGCGTCGGTGCTGATCGTGATGTTCGCGCTGGCGTGGTCTAGTCGGTTCCGCCGCCGCTATCGCTAGCGCCGAGGTCGACGATCGTCGACAGATCGACGCCAGGCAGAGGGTCGGCCTTCGACAGGGGGATCGTGACGTCGACGTTCTTGCCCGGCACGAGCGTCGCTGCAGCGTCGCCATGCGCGACGCGCACGCCGTCGAGGAAGCCGTCGATGACGATCGTGATCGGCCCCTTTCGCTGGTTGTCGAAGAGCAGCACGAACGACTCGCTCTTGCCGGGTTGCAGGGTGAGGTCGCGGCCGGGCGTGACGGTCTGCACGGGTGACTTCGCTCCGTCGTTCTCGCTCTCGACGTTGATCGAGTCGAGGACGAGCGGGGTGGTCTCGCTCGTGGTCAGCGCGACACGGATCGTCGTGCGCTCGGGATGGCAGCCGAGGACGAGCGGCAGGAGCGCGACGGCCAAGAGGCTTCGCACCGAACGGGCTCCGCGCCTCAAAACTTCAACCCGAAGGTGACCGGAACGGGCGGCGTCCCGAGGGAGCTCGAAGGGATGCCGTCGCTCCGCAGGCCGACGCCGAGGCCGACGCCGAGCACGAGCGCGATCAGCGCGACGCCGCCCGCTGCACCACCGAGAATCAGCAGGCGCCGCTTCTTGCTCTTCTGCTCCTGCTGGTCGCGCTCGGCGCGCTCGCTGGCTTCCTTGCGCGCTTGTTCTTCGGCGGCGACGGCGGCGGCGCGCGCTTCCTCGGCCGCCTTTTCCTTCTTGAGGCGCGCTGCCTCGGCTTCCTCGGCGAGCGCTCGCCGTAGCGCCGCCGTGTGGCGCCGCGCCTCGTCGGCCGTATCCCCGCCGGCGACCGCGTTGAGGTACTTGAGGTAGTGCTCGAGGGCCTTTTCGCGATCGCCCTTGAGCCGGTAGGCCTGGGCGATGTTGAAGTGGATGCGGTCGTTCGGGAACAGCTCGTACGCCTTCAAGAACTCGTCGATGGCGGCCTGGTACGCGCCGGCCTGCAGGTGGGCGTCCCCCTGCTGAAAGCGCGCCTTGGCCTCGGCCTTCTTGTCGACCGGGCGGGCGCTGCTCTGCGCTGCGGCGTGCGGAGCTGCGAGCGCCAGAGCGATCGCAGCGAGGAGTGGGAGGAGGCGTCGAGGTGTCATCAGTTGGCGAAGGGATCATCGACGAGCACCTTGCGGGGCCCGGAGCTCGGCGACTTGGTGGTGGGGCTCGGCTTGGCCTTGCTGCTCGCGGTCGCCTTGCGCCTCAGGGTGACCGCGGCGGCGCCGTCCCGGTTCACGTCGAGCTCGATGCGCTCGTCGCTGTACCCGTCGAGCTTGACGATGAGCGGCAGCGTGCCAGCGGCGGCGTCGAGGCGGTAGTCGAGGGGGGTAGTGCCGAGGCGCAGCCCGTCGGCGGCGCGGAAGACCTCGGCGCCGGGTGGCGTGCTGTCGATGCGCAGCGCGATCTTGGCGGGTGCCGCGGGGGCCGCAGGAGCGGCGGGGGGCGGCTCGATCTTGGCGGGCGCGGGAGGCGGCGCCGCGATCGGCGTCGAGGGCGCGGTGGCGACGGGAGACGTGGGGGCGCTGGTCGAATTCTTTCGCAGCGCAACATAGCCGCCGCCGGCGAGGAGCACTGTCGCGAACGCCGCCGCGACGGCGATCGTCGAGCCGCGTCCGCCGCCCCGCGAGCCGCCTCTGACCTCAGAGGCTGCACCGCTCAGCGTCGTCGGCGTGCTCGGCAACCCTGCGGCCGGGTTGGTCGGATCGAACGCGATCGTCTGCTGCCCATGCACCCCGGCCGATGGGGGAGCTGAATCCGGTGGCAGCGGCGTTCCGTACGACGGCGTGCGCGGCAGCTCGATGCGCGGCGACGACTGGCGCGCGTGGTCGAAGCGCCCCGAGATCGGGCGAGAAACCTGGCTATCGATCGCGGCGACGAGCTCGGCCATCGACTGGGGGCGCGCCTCGGGCGACTTGCGCAGCATCCACAAGATCAGGTCGTTGAGGAAGTGCGGCACCTCGGGGTTCCGCTCCATCGGTGGCGTCGGATCGTCGCGCATGTGGCCGATGAACAGATCGCCGATTGCGCCGATGAAGGGCGGCCGTCCGCACGCCATCTCGTAGAGGATGCAGCCGAGCGAGTAGATGTCGCTCCGGTGATCGACCTGGCCGGCGCCGCGGCACTGCTCCGGGCTCATGTACATCGGCGTGCCCATGACCGCCGAGGTGTTGGTCTGCACGCCGGAGTTCTCGCCGGTGTCCGTGAGCTTGGCGATGCCGAAGTCGAGCACCTTGGCGCGGATGCCGAAGGCGACCTCGTCGTCTGGAACGAGGTAGACGTTGTCGGGCTTGAGGTCGCGGTGGACGATGTGCTTGCCGTGCGCGGCGCCGACGGCCTGCGCGATCTGGCGGCCGATCGAGAGCAGCGGATCGACCGCGATGATGCGGTCGCGCTTGATCCTCGACGACAGGCTCTCGCCCTCGAGGAGCTCCATGACGATGAAGGCGCAGCCGCTCGGGAGCTGGCCGTAGTCGAAGACGTCGACGAGGCCGGGGTGGCGGATGAGGCCGGTGGCGCGCGCCTCGTTGAAGAAGCGGTTCACCACCTCCTTGTTCATCGAGTACTGCGGCAGCAGCACCTTGATCGCTGCCGCTCGGCCGAGCGTCGAGTGCTCTCCGTAATACACGGCACCCATGCCGCCCTCACCCAGCTTTCGGGTGAGCTTGTAGGCTCCAACCGTCTGGCCGATCATGGAACTTCTTGAAAAGTTACCACGTCCGGGGGGCGACCTCAAACAGGGCTAGCGGCAGCGCTGCACCTTGGCGTAGTCGTCGGTGGTGCCGCTGACGGTGCCGCCGGCGGTCGCGCAGCTGCCGCAGACGCGGTAGTCGCCCGTGTCGCCGCACGCGACGGTGCCGACGAAGCCGGCTCCCGGCGACGAGAAGATGCCGGCGCCGCAGCGCGAGCAGAAGCACAGGAAGTTGCCGCAGCCACAGAAGGTCAGACCCGCCTCGCAGGTCATCACCGCGCCCTGGCCATTGCTGCTACAGGTCGAGGACGACGCGCAGGCGTCCGTGGGGCCCGAGCAGAACACGCAGGCTCCCGACGCGTGCTCGCGCGTCTCCTTGCTCAGCTGACCGTCGCAGTTGTAGTCGAAGATGCCGCGCCCGAGCGACGGTTGATCGTAGAAGTCGGTGGCGTTGGGGTTGGCGCGCGCGTCGGCGTCGTCGCAGTCGAGGTCGTTGTCGACGAAGCCGCTCGGCGGCGTGTCGCCGGTGCAGCCGGCGCGCGCGTTGAAGTTCTCGAGCGTTCCATAGCGATCGCCGAACGTGTCCTGGTCGAGGTCGCGGTAGAAGAGCTTGCACGCGATGCCCGGGCCACACACCTTGCCGCCGCATCGACACACCCCTTCATGCCCTGCGTCGTCGCAGGAGCCGGGCGGTGCGCAGGCCTGGTTGCAGCAGACGCCGCGCTCGCAGAAGCCGGTCTGGCACTCGTACGCGAGGTCGCAGAGGAGGCCATTGGCCTTGATCGGCGCGCACTGGCTGGTCGCGCCGTTGCAATAGTTTCCGACGGTGCAGTCGGCGGGCTCGTCGCACTGGCTGGGGCACTGCCCCGCCTGGCAGAACGTCCCCGGGCAGTCCTGCTTGGCGACCTCGCAGCCGCCCTTGCCGTCGCAGACGAAGCTGGCGCGCTGGTTGGCCTCGCTGCAGTAGGGAGCGCCGCAGGCGGTCTTGCCGTCCGGGAAGCCGCAGGCGCGCTTGCCGTTGCAGGCGCCGACGCAGGGCGTGTAGTTGACGAACGAGCCGCCGTCGACGTTCGAGAAGTCACCGCCGTCGCCGAGCCCGCCGTCGACGCTGAGCGTCGGCGTGCCGCGGCACTCGCTGTCCGGATCGAGGCCGCTCGGGACGGCCGAGCAGTGGCCGAGCGCGCCGACGACCGCGCAGCTCTCGCAGACGCCGGTGCAGGCCGAGTCGCAGCACACGCCGTCGGTGCAGTAGCCCGAGCCGCACTGCGCCGGCTGCGCGCACGCCTCGCCGTTGCCGAGGAGCAGCGGCGCCAGATCGACGATCGAGAGATCCGGGGGAGGGGCCAGATCGGGGTTCAGCAGATCGACGCTCGCCGCCCTCAGATCCGCGCCTTGCTTGCCGCCATCCGTCTTGGCGCAGCCACCGAACGTCAACACCACCAACGAGAACAACACGAGCCCACGCATGGCCGCGTACTAGAGCAGCTTTCCAACCCTCCGTCGACCGGGATATCGTCGCCCCATGCGCGTGCTGCCGCTCGGGGTCGGAGATGCTTTTTCAGCTCGCTACTACTCGTCCAGCATGATCGTCGAGCACGACGGACAGCGGCTGCTGATCGACTGCCCGCACCCGATCCGCAAGATGCTCAAGGAGGCCGCGCCGAGCCTCGATCTCGGCGACCTCCTGGGCTGCGTCCTCACGCACCTCCACGCCGATCACGCCTCGGGGCTCGAAGGGCTCGGCTACTTCACCTTTTTTGTGCACCGCAGCAAAATGAAGCTGCTGGTCCAGCCGGACGTGGCGCACCGACTCTGGCACGGGCACCTCGCGGCGGGGATGGAGCAGCTCATGCGGTCCAGCGACTTCGTGATCGAGCCACGCGAGCTCGACGACTACTTCGAGGTGCTGCCGCTGTCGACCGAGGCTGCGGTGCAGCTCGGGCCGTTCTCGATCGAGTGTCGCAAGACGATCCACCACATCCCCACGACGGCGCTCCGGATCACCGCGGGCGGCCGCCGCTTCGCCTACAGCGCCGACACGGCCTTCGACCCGTCGCTGATCGCGTGGCTCGACGAGGCGGATCTGGTCGTCCACGAGACGAACCTCGGCGTGCACACCCCGTACGAGAAGCTCGCGGCGCTGCCGGAGGCGACGCGCCAGAAGATGCGGCTCATCCACTTCACCGACTTCTTCGACGCTGCGGCGAGCGTGATCCCGACGCTGCGTCAAGGCGAGTGGGTCGAGGTCTGAGAAACGATCAAGGGAGTTGCTCGGAACGGCGAGATTGGCGAGTATCCGAGCATGCGTAACGTGCGCCTACCCCTCGCTTTCGGTGTCCTCCTGTTGGCCAGCGGTGCATTGGCTGAGTCGTTGACCGTCAACAGTACCTATACGAAGACGCTCAAGGGTGGCGTCGCTATGGATGGGTGGGGCGAGTCGAGCACAGAGACGAGCTTCGCGAGCGGCTCGCTGCAGATCCAGCTCCCGGCTGGCGCTGTCGTCGAGGAAGCGGTGTTGGTTTCGGCAACGACGAACATTCCGACCGGACCGAACATGCCGCCGGGGCCGGACGGGTTTCCGCGCGTCGTCATTCTCGGGACGGGTGGCGCAGCGACGACTCGAACGCTCGAGGGTGCGCCGGACCATGTGGTCGCGGGTAGTGCGACCTTCGGAAGCTGGGTCACCAACGTGACTGCTACCGTCAAGGACGCAATCGGCGCCACGGCGTCGGGTGCGGTCGTTCCGATTGCCATCAGCGAGCGCGGCGACGGAGTGCCGGACGAATTCAAGATCGCTGGCCACACACTCATCGTCGTCTACTCGCATCCGAGCGCCCCCTTGCGAAACGTAATGGTTGCGCTCGGCGCCGCCGGAACGACGTTCTTCAACGGTTCGTCCTCGTCGACCCTCTCATTGCCGTCCGCCTATCTCGCATGCGGCGAGCCCGCGGTCCTCTCGATCAGCGACGTCTGGGAGTTCAACGTCTGGACGGAGCAGAGCGTGATCGCCGTCAACGGCAACCAGATCTCGTCGACAGCGGGCGGCTGCGACGACTTCCCGAGCGTTGCGCCAGGCACGGGACAGGGAGGAGCGACAGGCGGCCTTATCACCGTCGGCAGCTTTGGCGGTGGAGGTGCCGGAATGGTCGGCTCTCCACTCGGGCTGAAGGGGGACTCGGTCAGCGGATTGCCGAGCTTGCCCCGATTGGACGACGAGCTCTACGACATCCAGTCGGTCCTCTCCGATGGTGCAACGACGATTACCCTCGGGTTGACCAATACGACGGACGCCGAGTTTCTTAGCGCGGCAGTCGTTCAGACCCTCGCTCGCGTCGCGCCCAACGACGCTGACGGCGACGGGCTCCTCGACTCGCTCGAGGCGGCCTGCCCGACCGACAGCGACAGCGACGGGACGCCCAACCTGCTCGACCCCGACTCCGACAACGACTGCCTCGGCGATGCCACCGACGCGGCGCCGACGATCCCGAGCGGCCCGTCGCTGCTCAACTGCCCGAGCCACGCCTCGCCGATCTGCTCTGGCACCGGCGTCGTGCCGACCTGCGGCCCCTGCGCGACGACGGCCCAGTGCACGCAGCGCGACGCGACGCACCCCGTCTGCAACGCGGGTGCGTGTGTCGCCGGCCCGGTGATCACGGCGCCCGCCAACAACGCGACGTTCACGGGCCCGGTCTCCGGCGGCGGCACGGGGCCCGCATCGACGAACGTCACCTTGTTCGGCAAGCTCGAGACCGACCTCGACTACCTCCCCCTCGGCACCATCCCGGTCAACGGTTCGGGCAACTACAGCTACGGACCGGTCGTCCTGCCCCCGGGCACCTACCAGATCTTCGTCCGGTCCACCGTCGGTGGCTCGAACACCGACAGCCCGGTCATCACCTTCACCGTCCTGCCGAACTTCGACATGGCTTTGCCGACGTTCGATCTGTCGTCGCCGCCGACCTTCGATCTCACCCCACCAGAGACGTTCGATCTCAAGCCACCGACGTTCGATCTGACGGCGCCGGTCATCGTCGACCTCAAGCCGCCGACGTTCGATCTCACGTCACCGGTGGTCGTCGACCTCAAGCCGCCGACGTTCGACCTGACGGCGCCGCCGAGCGCCGACTTGACGGCGCCGCCGAGCGGCGATCTCAAGGTCGCGTCCGCCGATCTGACGCCTCCCGAAGGGGCCGATCTCGGCACCAAGCCGCCCGTCGACCAGGGCGGCGGTGGAGAGGGCGATCTTGGCACCAAGCCGCCGACGGATCAGGGCACGGTCGTCGCCGACCTCCGCTCGGTCGTCGACTTCGCCCGAGCCGAGGACCTGACGGCGTCGCCAGATCTGCAGCCGGCCTATCAGGGCTGGGTGATCAACGGCGGTGGCTTCAACTGCAGCACGCCGGGCACGCCCGCCTCCTCGGCAGCGTCGGGGATGCTGCTCTTCGCGGCCCTGCTCCTAGCGCGCTCGCTGCGCAAGCGCGTCTAGCGCCACCGTCGCCAGCGTCCGCACCCCCAGCACCAACCCCTCCTCATCGATGTCGAACGCCGCGGTGTGATTGAGCGCCGTGATCCCCTTGTCGCGGTTGCCCACGCCGAGGTGGAAGAACACGCCCGGGATCACCTGCTGGTAGTACGAGAAGTCCTCGCCGACGAGCTGCGGCCGGCCGCGCACGACGTGCTCCTTGCCGAGCACGCGCTGCAGCGACTGCTCGACGCTGGGCACGAGCGCCGGGTCGTTGAAGGTGACGCGCGCGTTCTCGCGGATCGTCACCGTCGCCGTCGCGCCGTGCGCCGCTGCCGTCGCCTCGGCGAGCTGCTTGATGAGCCCGCCGACGCGGGTGCGCGTCTTTTCGTCGAGCGTGCGGATCGTGCCTTCCAGCATCACCTCGTCGGCCAGGATGTTGTAGCGGTTGCCGCCGTGGATCTGGCCGATCGACACGACGATCGGATCGAGCGGATCGGTGCGACGGCTGCGCACCGTCTGCAGCTCGCTGACGATCGCGGCCGCGGCGACGACGGCGTCGATCCCCTCCTGTGGCTGGGCGCCGTGGCTCGCCTTGCCGTGCACGTCGATCTGGAGACGCTCGACCGATGCCATGAACGCGCCCGGCACGAGCGAGACCTCGCCAACGGGGATCCCGGGCATGACATGCAGCCCGAAGATCGCCTGTGGGCGAGGGTTGTCGAGCGCCCCTTCCTTGATCATGAGCGGCGCGCCACCCTCCTCACCGACGGGCGGGCTCTCTTCGGCCGGCTGGAAGATCAGCTTGACGGTGCCCGGCAGCTCGGCCCGCAGCGCGGTCAGCACCTCGGCGACGCCGAGCAAGATCGCCATGTGCGCGTCATGGCCGCAGGCGTGCTTGACGCCCCTGACTGTCGAGCGGTAGTCGGTCTTGAGCTGATCTTCAATCGGCAGCGCGTCCATGTCGGCGCGGAGCGCGATCACCGGCCCGGGCTTGCCGCCGCGGATGGACGCGACGACGCCATGGCGCGCGACGTTGGTACGCACCTCGAGCCCGAGGGCTCGCAGCCGCTCGGCGATGACCCGGCCGGTCCGCTCCTCGCGGTTCGACAGCTCGGGGTGGCGATGGAAGTCGCGGCGAAGCTCGACGAGCTTGGGCCTAAGCGCGCGGGCGCGCGCGTCGATCTGAGAATCGAGCGGGCGGGCCGATGAAGCGGGCGCGGCGCGGAGCTCCGTGGCGAGCGTCGCGAGGAGGAGCAGAGCGACCAGAGGGACGAGGCGGGGCATGGCGCATCCTACTCCGCACCATTATGATCGTCGCAACGACGATGAACCCCGAGCCCGCCGCCATCGTGCTCTTCGACGGAGTCTGCAACCTGTGCCAGGCGTCGGTGAACTTCGTCCTCGATCGCGATCCGCGCGCCTACTTTCGCTTTGCGTCGTTGCAGTCGAAGCGTGGCGCCGAGCTGCTGCTCGCGCACGGTGCCAAGCCCGTCGCCGAGGGGCGGGATCCCGACAGCATCATCCTCCTCGAGGATGGCAAGGTCTACGAGCATTCGACGGCGGCCTTGCGCATCGCGCGGCGGCTCTCGTCCCTGTGGCCGCTGCTCTATTACCTGTTCATCTGGGTGCCGCGCCCGCTTCGCGATCTCGTCTACCGCTTCATCGCGCGCAACCGCTACCGCTGGTTCGGCCGCACCGAGGCCTGCCGTCTGCCGACGCCGGCGCTCAAGGCGCGCTTCCTGGAAGACGTGAGCTAGCCGCCAGCACGGCCCGCACGCGGGCGCCGACCTCCGGTGGGAGGTCGAGGTCGGCGAGTTTCCAGCGCCAGTTGCCTTCGACGACGCCCGGCGTGTTCATGCGCGCCGCGCTCGGCAGGCCGAGCAGGTCCTGCATCGGCACGATGCACACCCGGCTCGCCGTGCGCATCGCCGCGTCGATCATCTCCCAGTTGATGTCCGTGCCGGGCGTCGACAGATCGACGCGCACGCGATGGCGGGTCTCCTCATCGAGGCTGGTCCACCACCCGACGATCGTGTCGTTGTCGTGGGTGCCGGTGTAGCAGAAGCTGTTGGGCGGACAGTTCCGCGGGTGGTGGAGGTTGTGGTAGTCGCCGTCGAAGCCGAACTGCAGGACGCGCATGCCGGGTAGCCCGAGCGTGTCGCGCAGCGCGTGCACCGGCTCGTCGACGTCACCGAGATCTTCGGCGAGCAGCGGCAGCTCCCCGAGCGCCTCGCGCAGCGCGGTGAAGAACGGCAAGCCCGGACCCTCGACCCAGCGACCGGTGCGCGCGTCGGGCGCGTCCGCCGGTACCTCCCAGTACGCCGCGAAGGCGCGGAAGTGATCGAGCCGCACGAGATCGGTCAGCTCGAGCGTCCGCCGCATACGGGCGATCCACCAAGCGTATCCGGTCTCGGCGAGGCGGTCCCAGTCGTAGAGCGGGTTGCCCCAGAGCTGCCCGAGCGCCGAGAAGTAGTCGGGCGGCACGCCCGCGACGACCTTGGGGGATCCGTCGCTGTGGAGCTGGAAGAGCGCGCGCCCCGCCCAGACGTCGGCCGAGTCGCGATCGACGTAGATCGGCAGATCGCCGACGATGTGCACGCCGCGCTGGTGGGCGTGCGCGCGCAGCGCCCACCACTGGCGGTCGACGAGCCACTGGGTGGCCGCGATGCGCCGCACCGTCGCTGCGTGCTCGGCGTGAAAGCGCTCGAGGGCGGCTGCGTCTCGTCGGGCCAGCGACTCGGGCCAGGTCCACCACGGGGCGCCGCCCTGCACCTCCTTGATGGCGAGAAACTCGGCGGTGTCGAGCGCCCACTGGCGGGTCGCCAGCCACTCATCGACGGTGGTCGCGTCGGATCCGAGGCGTACGGCGGCGCGCTCGACGAGCGCGTGCTTGGCCGCGATCGCCGCCCCGAAGTCGACCCGCGTCGCGCGGGCCGCGGGCGCCGGCAGCTCGTGTCGCGCCAGGAGCCCTGCCTCGACGAGCGTCTCGAGATCGATCAAGAGCGGATTGGTCGCCAGCGACGACGCCGCGACGTAGGGGCACTGATCAATGCCCGGCAGCGACAGGGGCAGGATCTGCCACAGCGAAAAGCCGCAGTCCGCCATCCAGTCGACGAACCGATGCGCCGCTTGGCCCAGGTCGCCCACCCCGTCACGCCCAGGCAGGGACGTGGGATGAAGCAACAGACCTGCCTGCCGGCGCTCCAACCAATCCATGCCCCCGCCTCATACCACAGTACGGTTCGGGTTGGACTGCGACGGTGGCCGCTCCAGTGGAAAATTCCTCCACGGCGGCCGCAACGGCTCACGAGGGCTCGCGACTTTGTCCGAATTCGCCGGATCCGTCCTGGACCGCAAAGTGGTACACTGGAATGGCTGGCTTAGTAGGACCGTTAGCTTAGTCGATACACCGACGAGTCGAAGGAGGTCCCGATGGAGTTGCTAGCATCCCGCGTCGACGTCCGTGGTCTTCACGTCACCATGACCCAGCCCCTCAAGCAGTACACGATGAGCCGCCTTGACCACGCAATTGGTCGTCTCGCGCAGAGCGTATGCAGAGTCCATGTTCGTTTCTCCGATATCAACACCGCGCAGAAGGGGCACAACAAGCGCTGCCTGATCCATGTCCACACGAACCTTGGTGCCGAGGTCGTCGCCGAAGCGGTCAGCGTCGATGAGCGTTCCGCCGTCGACGAAGCCGCCGATCGCCTGAACAGCGCCTTCGTCCGCACGGTCAAGCGCAAGAGCACCGCCAAGGGGCAGCGCCGCCTCCGCAAGGTCGCGTAGTCGATCGAATCCCGCCGCGTTTCCGTCTATCCTCTCCTCCATGAAGATCGCAGTCCTCTGCTCGGGCGGTGATGCGCCCGGGATGAACGCTGCCGTGCACACGGTGGTCAAGGTCGGGAGCGGGCGCGGTCACGCGGTGCTCGGGGTGCGGCGCGGCTACGACGGGATCTTCGACGAGGACGTGGCGCCGCTCCAGCTCCACGAGGTCGAGGGGATCTCTCGCATGGGCGGCACGATGCTCGGCACGGCGCGCTGCCCGCGCATGCTCGCGCCGGACGGCATCGCCCAGAGCGCGGCGGCGCTCGATCGGCTCGGCGTCGATGGGCTCGACGTGATCGGCGTCAACGGCTCGTTGACCGGTGCGCACAAGCTCGCCGCGGTGTGGCCGAAGCCGATCGTCGGTCTACCCGCGTCGATCGACAACGATCTCGGCCACACGATGTCGATCGGCGTCGACACCGCGGTCAACACGATCGTCGAGGCGTGCGATCGGATCAGCGACACCGCGCGCGCACACCGGCGCGCCTTCATCGTCGAGGTGATGGGTCGCAACTGCGGCTACCTGGCGATGCGCAGCGGCCTGGCGGTCGAGGCCGACGCGATCCTCTATGCCGAGCGCGACATCGACGAGGAGACGCTGATCACCAAGCTGCGCGAGCTGCTCCGCCGCTCGTTTGCACCGGGGCGAAAGAAGTCGCGCGTGCTGGTCGTCAAGGCCGAGGGGGTCAAGGTCCCGACGGCGCGGCTGGTGGCGCGCCTCACCGAACACCTGGCCGAGGACGCTCCGGGCGCCGCAGTGCGTGAGACCGTCCTCGGACACGTCGTGCGCGGCGGCAGCCCGACCGCGACCGATCGGGTGATCGCGCAGCGCCTGGCCTACGCGGCGACGCTCGCCGTCGAGGCGGGGCAGCGCGACGTCATGGCGACCTGGGACGATCCGCTCAAGGGCGGCGAGCGCACCGTCGATCCGTCGGTGCGGCTGATCGGCCTTGGCGACATGCTGGCGGAGACGGCGCGCATCCTCGATGGCACGAGCGTCGTCGTCAAGGCGCGCCTCGAGCTGCTCTCGCGCGTCGAGGATCTGCTGGCGCTCTAGTCAACCTACTTGACGATGTCGAAGACGTCGCCGACGCGCAGCGCGCCGGGGCCGGCGTGCAGCAGGTTCTGCCCGAAGAAGACCTTGTCACCGCGGCGGCGCAGCTTGGCCATCGTGCGCAGCGGCTCGAGGCCGCGCCGCCCGCTCTGCTGATCGACGGTCGTCGTCGTGCAGCGTGCGCACGGCTTGAGCACGGCGAGCTCCATCGCCGCCGGCTGCGTCGGCCGCGCCGCCGCCACCGGCCGCATCAGCCGCCAGCTGTCCTCGTCCCAGGCGGGCAGCCCGCGCACGACGACATTGGGGCGAAAGCGATTCATCGGCAGTGGCGCGTCGAGGTGAGCGTTCAGGTCGGCGAGCGACTCCTCGCTGGCGAGCAGGAGCGGAAAGCCGTCGGCCAGCCCGACGCGGGCCGGCTTGGGCGCGTAGTCCGGATCGACCCAGCGCGCCGACTCGTCAGGGAGATGGACGAGTCGCACGCGTACGCCGAGGTAATCGGAGAAGTAGTCAGCCGCCTCGTCGCCGAGGTCGTAGGTCCAGACCGTGTCGTGCCAGATGACCACGTGGCGCTTGGGCTCGTCTCCGACGCGTCGCTCGGAGATGCTGAGCCGCGGCCTACCCGGCGCGGTCAGCACCAGGCAGTCGATGCCCCACGAGACGTCGACGAGCGACAGCGCCGGCTGGGTGCGCTGCGACACGAAGTAGCCGCGCGCGTCGACGAGCATGAAGCGGCGGTCACCGACCGGCCCGATCGCGTCGAGGGTCAGCAGGTCGACGCTGCGGCCGCGCATCGACTTGACCGGGTACTGGTAGAGCGCTGTGACGGTCACCTGCCCGGACATGCGTGCTCCTCGTATTACAGTCGCGCGCCGCGGCGTCAATTTGAATTGACGCGCTCGTCGCCGCGTCCGAGAGTTTTGCCGCGGCGACGACCGCGATCCGAAGGAGCAACGATGAAGATCCCAGCGACAGTTCTCGGTGTGGCCCTGCTGCTTGGCGGGACCACGGCCTCGGCGCGCGCCGACGTGGCTCCGGTCACGCCCATCGTCCCCAAGGCGGACGCGAAGGCCGACGCCAGGAAGGAGCAGGCGATCCGCAAGCTCCTGCAGCTCACGCGCGCCAGCCAGATGGCGATGCAGATGATGGATCAGATGGCGGGCCAGCTTCGTCCGATGTTCCCGTCGGTGCCGGACAAGTTCTGGACGGACTTCTTCAAGGAGGCCAAGCCCGACGATCTGGTGAACCGCATCGTGCCGATCTACGGCAAGCACCTGTCCGAGGCCGAGATCAACGACCTCATCAGGTTCTACGAGTCGCCGATCGGCAAGAAGCTCGTCTCCGTGCAGCCGCTCATCATGCAGGAGTCGGCGGCGGTCGGGCAGGTGTGGGGCCGCGAGCTTGGGGAGCGCGTCGTCAAGCGCCTGCAGGAGCAGGGTCTGCTCGACGGCAAGGGCGCCGCCAAGAAGTAGCCCGACGATGCGCCTCGCCCGCAGCGTGCGCGGCCTCTACGGCATCGTCGATCTGCGCCCCGACGCGGACCTCGCCGAGGGCGAGGGCCTGGCCTGCGCGCTCCTCGACGGCGGCGCGCGCATCCTGCAGCTCCGCATGAAGCAGGCCGAAGCGGCGACGATGCTCACGATCGGCGCAGCGGTGCAGCGCCTGGCCCGAGCCCGCGAGGCGCTGTTCGTGGTCAACGATCGACTCGACGTGGCGCTCGCGCTCGGCGCCGATGGAGCGCACCTTGGTCAGGAAGATCTGCCAATCACCGCCGCGCGCCCGCTCTGCCCGCCCGGCTTCCTGATCGGCGTCTCGACCCACTCGCGCGAGCAGGCCGAGCAGGCGGTCGCCGAAGGGGCAGACTACCTCGGGTTCGGCCCGGTGTTCCCGACGCGCAGCAAGGACAACCCCTGGCCGACGGTCGGGATCGAGCAGCTCGCCGAGGTCTGTCGCGTCGTCCCGCTCCCGGTCGTTGCGATCGGCGGCATCACGCTGGCCAACGTCGGTGACGTGGCGAGGGCTGGCGCGACCGCCGTCGCCGCCCTCGGGGCGATCCGCGACGCGCTGGACCCCCTCGCTGCGGCGACCAGCCTCTGCGCCGCCTTCTACGCCGCGCGGCATCCCTAGAACTGAGTTCTAGGTGTCCCACGTGGAAGACACGCTCTACCGCTCCCGCAGGCGCGGCATCAGCTCGGCGAAGTTGCACGGCCGATAGCGGCTGTCGAGCTGGTGCACGAGGATCTCGTCCCACGCCTGGCGGCACGCCCCCGTCGAGCCGGGCAGCGCGAACAGGTACGTACCGTTGGCGACGCCCGCGAGCGCGCGCGACTGGATCGTCGCCGTGCCGATCGTCTGATAGCTGAGGAAGCGGAAGAGCTCGCCGAAGCCGGGGATGGTCTTCTCGAGTACCTCGTCGAAGGCCTCGGGGGTGACGTCGCGGCCGGTGACCCCGGTGCCGCCCGTCGAGATGATGATCTCGATCTCCGGATCGGCGATCCACGCGCGGAGCTGCGCGACGATCTGCGGCCGATCGTCCTGCACGATGCGCTGCGCGACGACGACGTGCCCGGCGGCCTCGGCGCGGCCCAGCAGCGTGCGGCCCGATTCATCGGTCTCGACGGTGCGCGTGTCCGAGACGGTGAGTAGCGCGAGGTGCAGCGGATGGAAGGGGCGCGTCTTGTCGAGTCCTGGCATGGGCGGGAGCATCGAGGGTCGGCGGGCGCAGCGCAAGGCCGGCGGATCGCCGTTGAACTTACAACTGAGTTGCGCTACCTAGTCCCCTCCATGCACTCCGGCACTGCCACTCCGACCGCCGAGCGCGTCGGCCTCTGGGCCTCGGCGCTGTGCGCGGTGCACTGCTTGGCGACGCCGCTCCTCGTCGCGCTCGCGCCGTCCCTGGGCGGGCTGTTCTCCCAGACCGAGCGGGCCGAGGGCGTGCTGCTCCTCTCTGCCTCGGTGCTCTCGCTGTGGCTGCTCTATCGCGGCGCCTGGCGGCGTCGCCACTGGCAGCCGATGGCGCTGTTCGGCGCGGCGGTCGCCTGCCTCACCGGCGGGATCGTCGCCGGGACGGCGCTGCTGACCGCGACCGGCAGCCTGCTCCTCGGGGGCGCTCAGCTCAGCAACCTGCGCGGCCGTCGAGCGCACGCGGGGCGCAGCGGGGCGCACACCCCCGACTGCGGCTGCTGACGCCGCTACTGCGCGAACGCGCCGTCGGCAGGGGTGCTGTTGGGCACGGCGTTGTCGTCGATAGGCAAGCTGGTCGTCAGCAGGTTGTAGCCATTCGCCGCGGACCAGGTGCCCTGGTTGACGAAGCGGATGGCGTACTCCGGGCGCGCCGCGAGGCTCGGGGCGGCGTCGGGTAGCCAGAGCGCGAGCGTGTAGCTGCCCGGAGCGGCGTCGAGCGGCACGGCGAGGCGACGGACGAAGGCGTGCGAGGCTCCGGCGCTCCAGCGCCGCGGGTCGACGTCGTCCCCCACCAGCTTCGCCGTGTACGTGGTGCCGCCTCGCTGGAGCACGACGAACAGCGATCGCGGATTGAAGGGCGTCGCGAAGCCGTCGTTGCGCAGCGTCACCGCGAGCTCGAGCGTGTCGCCAGGGCGCACGCCCGCCGAGACCGTCGCCGACTCGAGGAGGAAGCGATAGCCCAGCCGCTCCGTGATCTCCGCACGGCACCCGTCGACGGCCCAGCTCCCCGTCGAGGGCGCGACCACAGGTCCCCACCACGCGTCGTTGAGGAAGCTCCAGTGCAGCGCCGCGAGCTCGGCCAGCGCCGAGGGGCAGTCGAAGCGATTCACGGCGCTGCCCGGGTCGCATGTCTCGCCGCCCATGGGCGTATAGCGCGTGTCGCTGGCGACGAAGGCCTTCCACGTGGCGATCGGATCGGGGTACGTCCCGACGTCGGACGGCGAGGCGAGGAAGCAGTCGTTATAGTGGCCGGCGCGCGCGACGGCCACCCCGGTGAACGCCTGTGCGTCGGCGATCATCCCGCCGAAGTAGGTGTTCTTGTAGCTCGGTGTGCGGAACTGCATCATCCGCGTCGACGGCAGCGCCGAGAAGAGCGCGTCGATGACCTGGGTCCACTCGCCGTTGCTCGTCGCGGCCGTGCTGTGGAACTCGCCCCAGGGGCCGAGGAAGCCGGCCTGCACGAAGGCGATGACGTCGGCGTGGTCAGCCAGGAGCGGCTGGAGCTGACCAATGTGCGAGACGATGCGGCTCGTCGCGGGATCGGCGGTCTGTGCGCCATCGATGTAGTAGGCCCGCAAGAAGACCTTGGTGCCCGCCGCGCGCACCGCCGTGAGGCCCGCGTCGAGATCGTCGAGCAGCGTCGACGGGAGCGTGTCGACGTTCGCCGGCAGGATGATCTTGGCGTAGGAGAGCGTCTTGCCCGCGGTGCGCGTCGACGAGAAGTCGCGGTCGTTGACGAGATCGATCCAGTCGATCCAGCCGCGCTCCGGGTTGAGGACGTCGCCCGGCTGCTCGGTGAACGACAGCGTCACCATCGGCACCATCGCCGTCGTCGAGGTGAGGTCCGGCAACGGCGCGCCGGCCAGATCCGCCTCTCCCGAGGACGCCGCGAGATCGCCGCCACCCGACGGCGCGACGAGATCGGCACCGCCCGCCGACGAGGCCAGATCAGCGGTGCCCTTGCTCCCCGCCTGCATGCAGCTGGCGCAAGCCCCAATCGCCACGACGCACCCCACTGCCAGCCCAACGCGCATGCCCACCCAGAATATCACGTCGCTTCCGACCGAATCGCATCCGCAGCCGGATCCATCGACAGTCCCGACGAAGCCCCGTCGCTTCTCCGACCCCATCAAGAAGCGTCCGGCGCGGCGATCCCCGCACCGCGCCGACCGACGGCCGCCGCGGCCGAGCACGAGGACGGCGGATCGGTCGGGGTAGGGGATCAGGGGTCCGTCCCTGCGCGCGGAGATTCCTCGCACGCGCCGGCGCGGTCGCACGAGCGATCGCTCCCCGTCGAGTCGGCACGGTCGTCCGCCGCGCACGGTCCGCGAGGAATCGAGCACGGAGGGATGGAACCCCTGTCCCCGGCCTCATGATCCTACACAAGTGGCCGCCGAGAGAGCGACGGCGCGAATACGTTGCC
>CAZPEY010000070.1:0-15360 GCA_964585665.1 uncultured Polyangiaceae bacterium
GCGCAGCCGGAGGCGCGCGTGCTGTTCGCGGGCGCCCCCGACCTCTCGGAGGCCGCTCCGAACGCAGTCCACCCGCTCGCGTGCTTCGATCCCAGGAAGCCCAAGAAGCAGCGCTTCGCCAAGGGCGAGGCGTGCCTCTCGCTGCTGCCGAGACGGTCGGTCCTCGTCGGTGAACAGACGACGGTCCGCACCGCGGAGAGAGTCCGTCTGTCTTGCGACAAGCCGGTCGTGGGGCTGAAGGTGAGCGGGCGTCCGGACCCGCTGCTGGAGTGGCCGAGCTACACCGTTCGTTCCACTTCGCGGCGCGACGCGACCGTCGTTGAGCTCGACACCCTCGCCGCGCACCTCGGCCGACCGCGCGGCGCGCTGACGAGCGCCCGCGTCGTCGAGATCGATGTCGATCACGATGGCCGCACGGAGCGATTCCTCGCCGCCGACGTCGACCGCAAGCCGGACGAGAGCGGCGGCTTTGGCGTGCTCGCGCTGTTTCGTGGCGACGCGATCGTTGTCCTCGAGAGAGCCAAGGGAGAGAGCCTCGCGATCGAGCACGTCATCGATCTCGACGGCGACGGGCGCCTCGAGCTCATCATTGGCTGGAGCTACTGGGAGGCAGGCGGCTACGTTGCGGTCCTGCAGCTCGTCGGGGACAAGCTCGTCCTGCTTTCGACCGCGGACTACTGCAGCCCCTGCTGAGCAGCCCTCGTAGAAGGTGGCGCGCCTCGTCGAGGCTAGACCCAGCCGCCGCGCTGCAGGCGCTTCCAGTCCTGTGCGATCGACGAGCGAATCATCGGCAGCGACGAGACGCACGGCTTGACCGCCACCCACGCCGGCGCCGTCAGGCCGTCGAGCGCCCACAGCTTGGCGCTGGCCAGGCCAAGCTGCCAGGCCAGATCGCCCGCGGCGCGCAGCAGCGGCTCGACCTCCTGCGCAGCGACGTGCGCGTCGAGAACGAGCAGCTCGCCGTGTTTGAGATCGGCGCCGAGCAACAACACGCTGCCCGCGATCGACAGGCGATGGCGCCCCGGCGCCCGTCGATTTCTCGTCGCTGCGTAGAAGCGCTCGCGCGCCAGGTGCCAGTCGAGCTGTGGCGCGCTCAACCGCAGGACGAGCGAATCCCTCGCGGCCACCGGCCCGTACCGCTCGGGCGTCAGCTCGTCGTCGACTCGCACGGCGGGCTGGTGCGACGGCGCCGCGGGGACGATCCAGTCGTCGATGGGCCGCACGACGAAGCCGGAGCGCTCGTAGATCGGCGCCCCGACCTCCGAGTAGAGGACGACCGCCTGCGCGCCCGGCCGCTCGAGCAGCCGTGCGCTCACCTGGTCGACGAGCCGCGAGGCGTAGCGTCGGCCGCGGTGCTCGGGTGCGGTGTAGACGGACGCGATCCCGAAGCTCTGACCCGGCTCTTCCCCGACGGTGCTCGCCATCGCCAGGCTCTCGCACGAGCAGAGGATCGTCTCGCCCTCGACGAGAAACCAGGTCTCGAGCGCTCTGGCAGCCCACGCTTGCCGTCGCAGCATCGCCTCGCGCGCCAGATACTGCTCGAGCGAGACATGCTCACCCCACGCCGCGTAGGTGTCGCGATCGCGCGCCTCCTGCTCGGCAGGCGTCGCCGGACGAACGATCGGCACCGGACCCTAGCTCCCCTGCGCCTTGTACTTGTAGTACTGCTTGAGCACCGAGCGCACGTACTGCTGCGTCGTCTCGTAAGGCGGCACGCCCTTGTACTTCAGCACCGCGCCGGGGCCGGCGTGATAGGCCGCGATCGTCAACACGAGGTCGCCCTTGAACCGGTTGGCGTTGAGGCGCAAGAGGCGCGAGCCGCCGAGGATGTTCTGCCGCGGATCGAACACGTCGCTGACCTTCTGCTCCTGCTCGACCTCCGGCATGAGCTGCATCAGCCCCTTGGCGCCCGCGCAAGAGACGACGCGCAGATCGTAGTCGCTCTCGACCTTGATGATGGCGCGGATGAAGGCCGTCGGCAGGGCGTAGAGCTTGGCCGCCTCGCCGATGTGCGCGTCGTAGCGCGAGTACCGATCGGGCGAGCGGTCGGTCGCTGGCACGACGTCGGCGCGTGACGCCGCGCAGCCAGCATGCGTCGTCGGAGGGGCGGCGCCGGAGATCGCGCCAGCCTTGCCGGGCCCGCTCTTGTAGAGGACGCGCCAGCGGTGGCCGTTGCTCCCCTTGGGCGTCACGTTGGTGAAGTGCACCGTGCCGTCCTTGTCCTCGTAAGAGTAGACGTCGGCGCGCGCGACCGAGGCGGCCAGCACGGCCGCGCCTGCCAGTCCTAGGACAAGACCGAGACGCACCACCGACGATTCTTACCGCGGAATTGCCCGCACCGCAAAAAGCCAGGCCCCCGCCAGCGTCGGAAAAATGCTGCCGACGCTCAGCCAGAGCAGCCACCTGGCGACTCCGACCGCCACGGGGCTCGGCAGGGCTAACCTTGCGATATGTCGTGCGCGGCTGGCTGGCACCGACCTTGCTCTTTCCGGACCCATGCGCTTCGCAACGATCCTCCTGGTTGGTTCCCTCCTCTCCGCGCCCGCGTTCGCCGCGCCGCTGGTTCAGAACGGCAGCACGGTCCGCGTCGTCCTCCCCGAGGGCAAGAAGGCAGCGACGGCGCTCCGCGCCGACAAGGCGGGCTGGACGCTCAAGTTCAAGGCACAGAGCGGCATGGTGAACCTCATCGACGTCACCGCGGGCGCCGCGCCGGTCAAGTACGTCATCTCGCTCGACAGCGCCGAGGCTCCCGGCGTCGTCGTCCTCGACAACGACCGCTTCGTCGCTGGCCACGCCTACCGCGTCGAGCTGCGCGATCACGAGGGCGGCGTCCAGCAGGGTCACGTCTACCTCGTGCCCCCCAAGCAGGTCAGCACGGCGAAGGTCTCCTTCTCCGACAGCGACGAAGGCTCGAGCGACGACGGCATCCGGGTCCGCGACAAGGGCTCGCTGTAGAATAAAGTTCTAGAACAAGCATCTGCTGCTCCTCCCAAGCGCGCCCTTGCCGGGCGCGTTTTTTTTTCCCATATAGTCCCGGCCGATGAGCGCACGCATCGGCCTTCTGGTGTTCTTGGTCGGCTGCACGTCGTCGAATGACGCCGCACAGCTCGGGGGCAAGGATCTGGCGGGCGCCGGCAGCGCCCAGGATCTGGCCGGACTGCCCAACGACGGCGGCGGCGACATGACCAGCCCGGCAGGCGACGCTGCTGGCCCGACCGTCTGCGCGCTGCCGCCGGCCTGCGACGCGCCCCCGCCCGATCCAGGCGCCGCGACGGGCTTTGCCGGTCTGCCGCCGCTCGGCTCGGCGAACCACCGCGGCCGCGACCTCTTCGTCAAGGAGGGCGACGCGCAGTGGATCCTCGCGCACTTCGCCTATGGCGCGACCGCGCTCGAGTCGGGCATCTCGGGCGAGGCGGTCGACATCTACGTCCTGCCGAGCTGCGGCACCACCTGGCAGAAGCTCGGCACCGCGACCACCAGCGACGGCTCGACCGGCAACACCGTCGAGGGCGTCGCTGACGCCAAGGGGCGGCTGTTCTTCGGCATCGAGAAGGGCAAGCACCTCCCGCTCGGCCGCCACCGCGTGCACCTCGTGCTCAAGGCCGATCTGTCGTCGACGGATCTGTTCCTCGAGGTGGTCAAGGCCGGCACCAAGATCTTCGTCACCGATGTCGACGGCACGCTGACCTCGTCGGAGAACGCCCAGTTCACCTCCCTGTTCACCGGCACCGATCCGAGCGCCAACGCGGACGCCGCGACGGCGCTGACCAAGCTCGCCGAGCGCGGCTACCGACCGATGTACCTGACGGCGCGACCGGAGTGGCTGGTGCAGAAGAGCCGCGACTGGCTGTCGAGCAACGGCTTCCCCGCCGGCATCCTGCACACCACGCTCGGTGGCACGGGCGCGCTCGGCAGCTCTGCGGCGACCTTCAAGAGCGACGAACTCGACGCCGAGAAGGCGCGCGGCCTCGTCCTCTCCTACGCGATCGGCAACACCTCGACCGACGCGGACGCCTACGATCACGCCGGCGTCATGCCGCTGGTCGATCGCATCTTCTACCAGTACACCGACGATGCGTACGGCGGCCGCCGCATCGAGGCGTACAGCGAGCTGACGAGCGAGTTCGCGACGCTGCCGCTCGTCTGCCAGTAGCCGCCCCGCGGTCCATGAACCTCGCCCGCCTCCGCCCTCACGCCACGCTGCTCGGGCTCGTCGCGCTCGCCATGGCCGGCGCGGCGCTCTACGCGCGCATCTTCCAGCCGGGCGAGCTCCTCGGGGACGACCTGTCGATCCACCTCGCCGAGATGGCGAGCATGGCCCGGTCTCTACGAGCGCTCGACTTTCACCTGTGGAACCCGTCGGGCAACCTCGGCTTCCCGAGCGCCTACTACTATCAGAGCCTGCCTCAGCTGACCGTCGTGGTGCTCCACCTCGTGACGTTTGGTCAAGTAGCTTTACTGACCTGCTTCAAGGCGGTGCTGCTGGCCAGCCTCGTCGGCCCGGCGGTGACGACGGCGTGGGCGTGGCGACGCGCCGAGCGGCCGCTCGCCGAGGCGCTGGCGATCGGCGCCGTGCTGCTGCTCCTCGGCGGCAAGAGCCGCTGGGGCTACGGCTCGGACTCGCTGTTCATCACCGGCATCTTCACCCAGACGTTCGCGTTCCTGTTCTTCGGCCCGGCGGTGATCCTCGGCGAGCGGTTCCTGGCGACCGGCAAGGGGCTCGGCGCCAGCGTCGGGTTCGGGCTGCTGACGGGGCTGTCGCACCCGTTCCTCGGCGTCGTGCTCGGCTTTTACTACGTGCTCCGTCGCTACCAGCGCAAGGAGCTCGGTGCCCAGCTGGGGCGCCTCGTCCTGCTCGGCGCGCTGCTCGTCGTCGCGTCGTCGGCGCTGTGGCTGCCGATCCTTGTCGACTACGACTCGTTCGGCGGCTTCCCGTCGCGCGTCGCGTTCGAAGAGGGAGTGCCGCCCAAGCTCTTCCTGCCGTCGCTGTGGAAGGGTGAGCTCGTCGATCTCAACCGCGTGCCGCTCCTCACGCTGGCGGGCCTCCTCGGCCTCTTCGTCGCGCCGGCCCGTCGCTACACGATCCTGTCGATCGTATCGGCGGTGCTCATCATGGCGGGCCCGTCGATCGGCAAGACCAAGGACGACCTGCTGCCAATGATCCGCCTGCTGGCGCCGCTCGAGTGGTGTCACGCCGTCTCGGCGGGGGTCACGGTCGTCGTCGCGGCCGCCTGGTGCAGGCGCGTCCTGGCCCGCCGGCAGCGCTGGATCCTCGACGGCGGCATGCTGCTCCTCGCGGTGCTGGCGCTGGTCGAGGGGCTCCCCCGCGTCCGCACGCTGGCGGCGAGGCCCGATGTCGCGACCAACGCCAAGGTGGCGCGCGTCGAGCTCGATGCGCTACTGCCCGTCCTCGGCAAGCAGCCGCGCGCCCGTCTGCAGGTCAGCACCAAGCTCGGCACCGGCAATCACTACTGGGCCTATCTTCCCTCGGTGTATCAGCAAGTGCCCGCGGTCGCGGTGTGGGGCGGCGCGGCGCTGCAGTCGAGCCCCAACTTCGTCTACGTCCGCGAAGAGCTCGAGCCCGCCGAGGTCGCCGACCTGTTCGATGCGCCCTATCTGTTCCTGCGGACCGCCGGGCGCGGCCCGCTGCCCGGCGCCGAGATGATCGCCCAGACGGGCAACTATGCGCTGCAGCGCCTGCCGTCACGCGGCCTGCTGATCGGCGCGTCGATCGTCGGGACGCTCCCGGCGGATCGCTTCGAGCGCCGGCGCGCCAACCTGCTGTGGCTGCGATCGCCCGACGCGCGCGCCGGACGTCACTACGAGTACGTTGGCTCGACGCTCGGCCACAACGCGGCGACCTTCTCGACCGTGTCGATCGAGGATCTGCCGTCGCGCTATCGCTTCGTCGTCGACGTGAGCGCCGCCGGGACGGTCGCGGCGCGGATCAGCTACCACCCACGCTGGCGCGCCACGCTCGACGGTGCGCCGCTCCGGCTTGGGCGCGTGTCGCCCGACGTGCTCGCCTTCGAGGTGCCGGAGGGCCGCCATACGATCGAGCTGCGCTTCGTTCGCCCGGTCTGGCACGCCCTGCTCTACCTGGTGTCGCTGCTGCTCGTCGTCGGGGTGGCCGTCGTCGAGCGGCGCCGCGCGGCGCGCCGTGGCTAGCGCGCCACGCCGCCGACGCTGGCGGCGCGTGCTGCTCGGGCTGCTGGTCGTGGGGACGCTCGGCGCCTTGCTGCTCACGCACCTCGAGTGGCTGCGCGCGCCGCTCCGCGCCTGGGTCTTGGGACGCACCGGCCTGTCGCTCGACTTCGCGTGCGCGTCGCTGCTGCCCTGGCGCCTGCGGGTGCGCGGTGCGCGCCTCGCCGGCCACGAGCGGCTCCGCGACACGACACCGGACGTGATTGTCGTCGACGAGCTCGACGTGCGCTTCTCGCCCGGCGCGGCGCTCGAGGGCCGCTTCGCCTCGGTGCAGGTTCGAGGCGTGCACCTCGCCCACCGCAGCGATGAGCGCGGGTCGTCGTGGCCGCTGCCGCCGTCGCCGCCCAGCGCAACGCCCGGCCCCGCCCTCAGCCAGCTCCTGGCACGCCTCGCCCCTCTGCCGGTCCGCGTGGACGCGATCGTCGTCGACGACATCGAGGCGCGCTGGCACAGCGGCGTGGGCGCCGACGCGATCGAGCTGCGCGCGAGCGGGTTCGGTCTGCGCGGCCAGCTCGGTGAGGCGCTGCAGCTCGCCGCCCTCGAGCGGCCCCTGCGCCTCGAGCTGGTCGTGGGCGAGGCTCAGCGAGTGCTGGTGCTGCGGCCAACGCTCCGAGCGGAGCTGCGATCCGGCGGCCAGGGCTCGGTCGGCCTGGCGCTCGAGTACGAGAGCAGCAGCGGGCTGTTTCGCCGCCCGCCGCCGAACCCGCTCGTCGACCTGCGCGCCGAGCTCAGCGTCGATGCGGCGACGCACCGGACCCGCATCGTCACGCGCGGCGCGCGGGTCCTCGGCGCGGGCGCGACCCTCGACGCCGAGCTGTGGCTCGGGGACGGGCCGCCGGTGCAGCCGCGCCTGGGTGCGTTCGATCTGACGATCGAGCTCGCACCGCTGGTCGCCGCCATCCCCGACGTGGTGTTCGACGAACGGAGCGGCACCGGCACCCTCAAGCTGCACGGCCGTGACCTCGAGCTCGGCCCCCGCGGACTTCCGCTGCCGGGCGCACGGCTCACGATCGAGGGCGCCGTGCGCGATGTCCGCCTCCGCCGCCCCAACTTTGGGCTGCGCCTCGATCGCTCCTCGATCAAGGGCGAGCTGCGGCTCGACGAGGCGGGCCGCCCCTTCCTGTCGCTCGAGCTGCCGTTCCTCGAGCTCGTCCTCGAGCACGAGTCGGGTCGACACCACTTCGCGCGCGGTCGCGCGCACGTCGAGCTGCAGCCTCGCTCGCTCAAGGCGTTGTGGCCCGTCGTCGCGCACGCGGAGGTCGACCTCGACGACAGCCGCAGCCAGATCCTCGATCAGACCCTCTTCGCCGACGGACTTCGCCTCGAGCTACGCGGCCAGACCGAACATCGGCAAGCGCGCGCCGAGCTGCAGCTCACGGCGCGACGGGTGCACTACGTCGTGCCGGGCGTCGTCGACGTCGACAACCGCGGCGTCAAGCTGCGCTTGCAGTCGAGCTCGCTCTATCTCGGGCACGGGTTTCTGCGCAAGCTCACCGATGCCGCGCTCGACGTCGACGTCGAGCGCGGGTCGATCGCGGGTCGCAGCCATGGCCAGCGGGTGCGCTTCGGGCCCCAACCGCTGCACCTTACGAGCACGGTGCGCGACCTCGTGCTCCATCACGAAGAGTGGCTCGACGCGCGCGGCACCCTGCACTTCGACGGAGCCCTCGGCGGCGTCGCGCTCAAGCTCGACGCCGCTCGGCTGCAGCGCGAGCAGCTGGACTACGAGATCACCGTCGACGCCAAGCAGCTCGGCGCGCTGCGGCCGCTGCTCGATCCACGCTTCCCCTTCGTGGACTGGGAGCGGCCGGGCGTCCACCTGCACTCGAAGGGCAAGGTCGGCAACGCTCACCGCCTGAGCGCGCTGACCCTGACCCAGACCGGCGAGCTGCAGATCGCGCCCTTCGGCGTCGCTGGCTGGAGCGCCGACGAGCTGCGGATCGCGCTCGGCTCGTCCGGCGATCGGACGCAGCAGAGCTTCGACCTGCAGATCAAGACCCGCGCCCTGCGACGCTCGAGCGAGGTGCTCGCCGATCAGTCGCTGCTCCTGCGCGGCAAGGTCGACCTGCGCCAGCCGTCTCTGGCGCTCGTCCTCAACGGGCAGGGCGCGCTCGGGCCCACCGGGATGCTGGCGATCGACGTGAGGCTCGATCGCCAGGCGCGCCTCATCGGTCGTGTCGACGGGGGACTGCACAACCTGCAGCTCGTGGACGGACTGCTCAAGGCGCTCGCCCGGCCCAGCTCGAGTGGGGCGCCTGCCCCCCTCGACGCCCCCCCGCTGCTCACCAGCGTCGACTGGCAGCGGCTGTCGATCGCGCCACATGCCGTGTTCACGCTGGACAAGCTCGTCGAGCGCAAGCACGGGCAGTGGCAGCTCGTCGATCGTGTCTGGCAGGCGGCGCGCGGCCAGGCCGACCTCGGCCTGGGGCTCGACGGGCTGCGCCTGCGAGTCGGCGCGCGTCGCCTCGCCGCCAAGCAGCTCAAGCTCGCGCTCCAGGCCGACCTCGGCGCCGAGGTGGCGACCGCCAAGGCGACGCTGGAAGGCAGCGGCCTGTCGCTCGTCGACGGCGATCGCGCGGTGGATGTGACGAGCGCCAAGCTCACGGCGGACGCGCAGCGGCGCGGCGCGCTCCTCGAGCTGTCGCTGCGCGCGGAGGCGGCCGAGGCACGCCAGGACTTCTGGCCCGGCTATCCGGTCAGCGGACTGAAAGTCGCGTTGACGCTCAAGGGCGACCCGGCCGCGACGCTGCACCTCCACGAGGGCGTGCTCGACAACCCGGGCGGCGGCACGCACCTGGCCGTCACGGGGTCTCTCGAGGAGGGCGGTCCATCGGCCAGCTGGGACAGCGTGCCGGGACGCCGCGGGCTGCACCTCGAGGGGACGCTCGAGCAGACGCTGGCCAAGCTGCCCGCGCCGTTCGAGCAGGCCGGCACGCGGGGGGTCGTGCGCATCCCGTTCGAAGTGCAGTCGAGCGACCGCCGCCTCTACCGCGTGCAGGCGCGGCCCCGCTTCGCCGCGGTCGGCTTCCGCTTGCAGTCGCCGCGCCTCGAGGTCAGCGGGCTCGACGGCGAGCTGCTCATCACGCAGGAGCTGCTGCTCGACGAGCGAGGGTTGACGCGACTCGGCGGTGGCGGGCGCGCGGCGCCGCTGCGGCTCCGCTTCGCCGAGGCGCTGCCGCTGCTCTCGGAGGCCAGCTACTTCCACCTCGACTCGCTGCGCCTCGGTGATCACCGGCTCGGCCCGCTGGCCGGCAACCTCCAGATCGATCGCAACCTGCTGGCGCTCGATCAGCTCGAGGCGAGCGCGTTCGACGGCACGCTGCGCGGCCAGCTCCTCCTCGATCTCGCCGGCGCGCGCAGCCAGGCGCTGCTGCGCCTCGACGCGACCGGCCTGCGTGCCTCCGACGGCGCCCGCTTCGATGGCGCCGTCGCGCTCCAGGCCCACGCCGAGGAGGAGCGCCTCGACGGCCGGGTCGAGATCACCTCGCTCGGGCGCCAGCACCTGTTCGACCTGCTCGGCGCGCTCGATCCGGGCGGCAGCGATCCGTCGCTCGGGCGCCTGCGCGGGCTGTTCAAGCTCGTCCACCCGCGACGCCTGACGCTGCGCATGGCCGACGGCCTCGGCAACCTGCAGCTCGAGCTCGGTGGCCTCGGCCGCCTCGTCCACATCGAAGAGATCCGCGGCCTCTCGCTCGGGCCGCTCTGGCGCCGCTACCTGGCGCCGCTGTTCGACGCCTTCGCCGAAGACACGACCGCCAACGCCCCCTCCACTCCTGGACAAGCACCTTGACGACTTGGTCTAGCATCTTGACTGTCTCCATCGGCGCGCTGCTCGCCTGCGGCTGCATCCGCGCGCCCGACGTCATCGTCATCGATCGTCGCACCGCGCTCGAAGAGCAGGCGGCCGGCTCGTATCGGCTGCTCGAGGAGGAGCTGCAGCGCGCCCAGCTGGTACCGCACCCGATCGCGCTCCCCGAAGGGCAGCTCGCGGCGACCGAGCGCGCCGACACGCTGGCGAGCGACACGGAGCTCGCCGATCGCCTCCTCGTCCGTCACTGTCTCGGCGAAGCGCTCGACGGCCTGCTGGTCGATCTGCGTAGCCGCTGCAGCGGCAAGGTCGACGTGCCGCGCCTGCTGCGCATCGTCGAGGAGACCAACCGTCAACGCCAGCAGCAGTGGAGCTCGCTGCAAGCGGCGAGCAAGCCGCCCCGCCCGCTTGCCGAGGTGCGCGAGGTGTGGCGCCGCCTCCACCTCGAGGACGTCGTGTGCGGCGCCTTCGTCGAGAGCAAGCCTGGCGTGTGGGAGAGCAAGCAGTGCAACTGAGCCCGCTGGCGCGCAGCGCGCTGCTGGTCCTGCTGCCGTGCCTCGGCGCGGGCGCCGCCCGCGGCGACGGGCTGTCGACGCCCCGTCGCCTGACGCTCGGCGCGGGCGATCAGCTCTCCGCGACCGCCGGGGTGCGCACCGACGAGGTCTGGTTCGTCGCCAACGACGGCGGGTTGCCGGCGATCTACCGCCAGCCGCTGCCAAGCGGCGGACAGCGGCTGGTCCTCGAGGAGGCGGCCGAGCTCGCCAGCCCGCAGCTCTCCCCCGACGGCAAGCGCCTCGCCTACGTCTCGCGTCACCAGCTCGCCGAAGGCCGCGTCTGCGTGCGTAGCCTCGAACAGCTGCCGCCACGCGCCGCTCCTTCGAGCGAGCCGCGCTGCTTCGGCCAGCCTCGCGCCAGCCAGTCCGATCCGCTCTGGTTCGGCAACGACGCGCTGTGGCTCATCGAGCGTGCCGCACCGGACGCCGATCCGCAGCTCGTCGCCATCGAGCTCCCCGAGGGGCGTCGCAGGGTGCTCGTCAAGGCGACGCTCGGCAGCCCGGCGCTCAGCCCCTCGCGCCGCTGGCTCGCGGCGATCCCGCTCGGGCGACGGGATCCCAAGGTCGCGATCAACCTCCTGCCGCGGCGCCTCGGCCCGCTCGAGCTGCGTCGCACGGATGACCTCGATCACCCGCGCCCGGTGCAGCTCGAGCTGCCGGGGCCGAGCGCCCATCCGAGCTTCTCGAGCGACGGCAAGCACCTCTACTTCACGCAGTACCTCAACGACACCAACCAGGACGGCCGCATCGACGGGGCCGATCATGGGGTGCTGTTCCGGGTGCGCTTCGACGAGGAGCGCGGCGAGATCGCGCTCCCCGCCGAGCAGCTCACCTCGGCAGCCCAGAGCTGCACCGAGCCCTTGGTCGTCGGCGAGAACCTGGTGGCCTCCTGTGAGATCGACGGGCAGCTCCACCTGCATCGGCTGCCCCGGGATGGTGTCGTCCCGAGCGGCTGGAGCTCGGCACGCCTCGCCGCCGAGCTCGAGGTCCACGGCGAAGGGTTCGATGCCCTGCTCCTCCTGCGCCGCAGCTACGAGCGCGACAGCGCGGCGCGACCGACCCTGCTCCTGCGCCTCGCGATCGGCCACCTGCTCGTCGATGAGACCGAGGCGGCGCTGCACTACCTCGAGGGGCTACGCGACCGCCAGCCCGAGCGCGCCGCGCTGCTGCGCAGCCTCGTACACCAGCGTCAGGCGGAGCTCGCGCTCGGCCGAGGCCAGGCGAGCGAGCGCTTCCTGGCCTCGACCCGAGGCCGGCTCGAGGGCCTCGCGCAAGCGCCGCTCTCCAAGCAGGCGACCGCCGACGATCGCGCGCTGGCCGCGACGCTGGCCGCGATGCTGCACCGCGATCTCGGCGATCTGGCGGCGGCCCGACAGGCGCTCACGACTCCCCCGACCGAAGCGCTCGCCGAGCCCGCCGTGGCACGGCTGGTGGCGCGAGAGGCCGAGTCGCTCTATCGCGCCACCGACGATCGGGGCGCGCTCGTCGCGGCGCTGCAGAGGCTCGCCGCGGCCGAGCAGCTCGACCTCGGCCTGCGGCTCCGCTTCGCGCACAAACTCGCCGTCGAGGTCCGGCGAGGACGACCGACGACCGCCATCCCGGCGGCGCTGCAAGCGGCGCGCGCCGCGACCACCCAGGACTCGGACCGCGACGCCGCCGCGTTCTCGCTCGAGCTCGAGCAGAGCCTCCACGGTCTGTCGGTGACCACGCAGGAGGTGGTGCGCGATCGCCTCATGCAGCTCTATCGCCGCCACAAGGATCGGGCCCATCGCGCAGCCATCGTCGACGCGGCGATTGAGCGCAGCCTGCTGGTGCAGAACGACTACCTGCTCTACCAGATGGCCAACACCTGGGTGAGCCTGCTGCGCGACGGCGAGGCGGGCCGCGATCGCGCCATCGAGCGCTTCTCCGACGTCGTCCTCAACCGCGCCTACATCGAGCGGCTGCGCTCGAACTTCGCCGACGCGCGCGGCCACTTCTACGCAGCGACGCTGCAGAGCGACGATCTCGAGGCGCACGCTGGCTTCCTCGAGAGCGGCCTCGGCGAGGGTCGCGACGTGCTGGCAGACTACCGGGCGCGCTATCGGCAGCCGGACGCCCCGCTCCGACGCTTCGCGGAGCTGTACGTCGCGGTGCGCCGCAGCGAGCAGGGGCGGCCCGGCGCGGCGCGCACCGAGGAGCTCGGGCGCCTGCGCGACGAGCTGCGCGCGCTGCGGGCCCGCCTGCCGGAGGCGCCGCTCGTCCACCACCTGCTGGCGCACGTCGCCCATCTGCGCTTTCTGGGCGCGGGCGATCGCAGCGACGCCGAGCTCGCGGTGAGCAGCTACGCGGCGGCGGCGGATCTCGGAGGTCGCCGCGCCCCCGTCGCCGCCACCGCGCTCCAGGGGCTCGCGGCGCTCGAGGGGTCGCTCGGCAACGCCGGGCTCGCGCTGCGCCACGTCGAGGCTCGCGCCGCTTGGCCGCCGCGGAGCCCGGAGGAGGGGCTGGGCCGCTGCCTCCTCGCGGCGCGCAGCCTGTTCCTGCTCGACCACCTCGCCGAGGCGACGCGTCAGGTGAAGAGCTGCAGGCAGGCCGTCGACCAGGAGCCAGCCCTGGCGCGCTTTGCGCCGCTGGTCCTCGATCGCGTCGCGCTCTACGCGCTCGCGAGCGGCGACGCCGAGGCGGCCGCGGCCGCCTACGACGCCGTGCTCGGTGCGTCGCCGCCACCGACGCCCGCCAATCGCCTGGTCGCGCTCGTCGGGCGTGCCGCCGCCCGCCTCGGCCAGCGGCGAGCCGCCGAGGCGGCGGGCGACGCCGAGGCGGCGCTCGCCCTGCTCGAAGGCGGTGTGGTCGTGCCGCCCGTCGAGCATCCGTTCGCCGGGAGCAACGCGCGCCTCTGGACCTCGCCCAAGGGGCGCGCCGATCTGCTGGCCCGGGTCGCGCTCGGCGTCGCAGCCCGCGCCAAGTACCAGGCCGGGGATCGGAGCGCCGCGCAACGCCTCGAGGAGCGTCGCCTGCTGTACGGGGCGCGGCTCGAGTCGGACAACAGCATCCGCGATCGCCTCGACGGTCAGGCGCTGGTCGCGGCCAGCGCGCTCGGAGAGGGCGACTTCGAGCGCGCGCGGCGTGAGCTCGAGGTGGGACTGCAGCTCTGGCGGCGCCATCGCCAGCGCGCCGAGGTCGCCTTCCTGCCCGTCGCGCACGCGCTGACCCGCGCCTACGCCGAGCTCTATCTGTCCGGGCGGATCGAGCGCCGCCGCTTCAGCCTCGATCCGGAGAAGCTCGTCGAGGACGAGCAGGCGACGCTGCGCCGCGCCCGCAACGCCGCTTGGCGCGGGCTCCTCGACGAGCTAACGTTCTTGCGGACGCTTTTCGCGCTCGCGCAGCATCCCACTTCCGCGGAGTAGATCATGCGATTGTCGACTCAATCCCCGAAGTCTCCCTCGGTCCTGGCCTCGGCGATGGTCGCGGCCCTCGTCGGCGCGACGGCGTGCGGCGGTGCGTTCGACCCCTCGACCGAGTACGATCTCACCGAGCCGACCGCCGCCGATCTGACCGCTCCGGTCGAGCCGAAGTTCGGCAGCCTCTACGGCGACTACCTGTCGACGTGCAAGCAGTGCCACGCGCCAGGAGCGCCCGGAGCCACGCTCGACACCGAGAAGTCGCTCGACTTCACGACGCGCACGACGGCGTACACGACCCTGACCACCAAGATGGCGAGCGGTCTCGTCGGCAACCAGGCGACCTGCAACGGCGTGTCGTTCGTCGTGCCGGGCAAGCCGGGCGAGTCGCTGCTCGTCGCGACGCTCGACGCGGAGGTCCGCCAGGCGTTCGATCTCGTCGCCGCACCGACCTGCGACGTCGACGCGATCACCGATGAGACGGTCAAGGTGGGCTCGCCGCCCACGGCGCTGTTCGTCACTGCGCTCAAGCAGTGGATCACCGACGGCGCGCTCGACAACTGACCATGATCAGGCCCATCGAAGGATCGCTTGGCGGCAAGGTCGCCGTCGTCACCGGCGCCTCGGCTGGCATCGGCAAGGAGATCGCGCGCGATCTGCTGACGCTCGGGGCCGAGGTGATCGCGGTCGGGCGCAATCCGGAGCGCAGCCGCGCCGTCGCTGACGAGCTCGTCGCGAGCACCAAGAGCCGCGCGCTCTCGATCGAGCTCTGCGATCTGTCCTCGCAGGCCGCGGTGCGCCGCCTCGCCGATCGCCTCGGCAACCGGCCGCGCATCGACGTCCTCATCAACAACGCTGGCGTCACCGCTGCTGAGCGCACCGAGACCGTCGACGGCATCGAGCTGGTCTGGGCGACCAACCAGCTCGCCTACGCGCTGCTGACCGAGCTCCTGCTGCCGCGCATTCCCGATGGCGGACGCATCGTCAACGTCGCCTCGATGATGGCCTACGGACTCGACCTCGACGACGTCGAGTTTCGCAAGCGGCGCTACGACGTCGGGGCGAGCTACGCGCAGAGCAAGCAGGCCAACCGCATGTGGAGCTGGGCGCTCGACCGACGCATGCAGGCGCGCGCGATCTCGGTCAACGTGATGCATCCCGGCCCGGTCGAGACGCCGCTGCTCGCCGCGCTCGCCCCGGGCATGCGCGGCCGCACCACGGCCCACGGCGCCGACACCGCCAGCTGGCTGGCCGCGGCGCCCCTCGAGGAGATCGGCAGCGGCGGCTTCTTCCAGGATCGCAAGCGCGTCGCCTGCAGGTTCCATGACGTCGAGCAGGAGGAGGCGCTGTGGCGGCTATGCGAGCGAATGACGAAGCGGTAGGTTGAAGCCGTAGTGACCGAGCCCTCCGTCCC
>CAZPEY010000070.1:15460-18572 GCA_964585665.1 uncultured Polyangiaceae bacterium
TGCGGCTCGCCGGCAAGGCGCGGCCCGGCAAGGTGCGCAGCTTCGTCGTCATCGGTCGCTACTCCGTCGCCGACGGCGACGCGATGCGCACCGCCATCGCCGAGTGGAAGCAGCGCGGCTTTACGCCACGCGTCCACGAGCTCGGCGCGCTCTTCGCGCTGCGTGGCGAGGTCGTCGATGGGCGCACCCGGCTGGTCTCGGTGGCCGCCTATGACAGCGACCGCGAGGCCAACGCCGCCGAGCTCGACCTCAAGCAGCGCTTCTCCGTCGAGACGTCGCTGCACAAGGAGCTGGTCGAGCGCCCCGCCGCGACGCTGGTCGCCGAGGACGAGCGCGGCACCGTCGTGCGCAACGACTCCATCTTGTGGTTCGCGCCGACGACGACGGACGGCCGTCTGCGCGTCCAGCGGGTCGAGCGCGAGGCCGGCGGGGAGGAGGCGCGGCAGTACTTCGGACGTATCTACGTCACCGTCGACGCACAGGGCGCGCTGGCGGTCGCCAACGTCGTGCCGGAGGATCGCCTGCTCGCCGGGCTCGTCCCCGCCGAGATGCCGCCCTCCTCGCCCCCCGAAGCGCTCAAGGCGCAAGCGATCGCGGCGCGCAACGAGCTCTTCGCCAAGCTCGGCACCCGGCACCTGACCGATCCCTTCCGGCTGTGCTCGCGCCAGCACTGCCAGGTCTACGCCGGCGCCGGCCACGAGGATCCGCGCGCCACGGCCGCCGTCCACGCGACCGCCGGGGAGGTGCTGGTGAGCAGCGACGGACGGCTCGTCGACACGGTGTACTCCTCGTCGTGCGGTGGCCACACCGAGGACAACGACCGCGTCTGGGGCGGGGTCGCCAACCCGTCGCTGCGCGGCCACCTCGACGAGGCGAGCGCCCCGCCGAGCCCCGACGCCTCGCGCTTCGCGGTGATCGACGACACCAACGTTGCCGCCTTCCTGGCCGAGAGCGCGGAGACGTCCCAGGCCTTCTGCGCCAAGGGCGGCCGCGGCGCCGCACAGAGCTTTCGGTGGCGCACCGAAGTAGCGCTCGACAAGCTGCTCCAGCGCCACGGCCTGCCGTCGCTGCAGCAGATCGAGATCAAGGCGCGCGGCGTCTCGGGGCGGGTCAGCCGCTTGCAGCTCACGGGCGGCGGCAAGACGGTGACCATCCAGGGCGAGCTGCAGGTCCGCCGGGCGCTCGGCAGCCTACGCTCGGCGCTGTTCGTGCTCGAGCTCGGGCGCGACGCCAGCGGCGCGATCACCTCGCTCGTCGCGATCGGTGCCGGCCACGGCCATGGCATCGGGATGTGCCAGTACGGCGCCGCCTCGCAGGCCGAAGCGGGCCGCACCTACCGCGACATCTTGGGCAGCTACTACCAGGGCGCGAAGGTCAAGAAGCTTTACTAAAGCGCCGTCCGCTCGCTCAACCCGAGCGCGGGGCGCTCTACAGATCGAGATCGGCGGGGCGCTCGCTGACCGGCGGAATCGGCGCGGGGCGCTGCACGGCGCCGGGCTTGGGCGGCACCCGGCTCATGAAGTACTCCGACATCGCGGTGATCGTCAGGCTCGGGTTGACGCCGAGGTTGGCCGGGATGATCGAGCCGTCGGCGATGTACATGTTCTCGTAGCCGAACACGCGCCCTTCGGGATCGATGACGCCCTCGTCGATGGTGTTGCCCATCGGGCAGCCACCCAGGATGTGCGCCGTCGACGCCTTGCCGAGCACGACCTCGAGCAGCCCCGATTGCGCGACTCCGTTCATCTTGGCGGCCATGCGGCGCGCGACGTCGTTGGCGATCGGGATGTAGACCGGTGCGGGCTCGCCGCCACCGATCTCGCTGTCGAGCGTCTTGCCGAACGGCCAGTACCAGCGGCGCTTCAGCCGATAGCGCAGGTGATTGTCGACGGGCTGCATGACCAGGAGGATGGCCGTCTTCTGCGCCCAGCCGAACGGCACCAGCGTGCGAATCGCGTCGAGCGGGTGGCTGAGCATGTTGCCGAACAAGCGCAGCCAGCGCGGCAGCTTGCCGCCACCGTCGGTGAGCACGGTGGTGAGCGCCGACATCGCGTCCGAGCCGCTCGGGTAGCGCACGATCTCGACGTGGGTCTTCTCGTCGACGAACGCGCCCGAGGTGATGGCGATGCCTTTCGAGTAGTCGACCTCGGGCTTGCCCGAGCGCACGGCGAGCAGCGCCTCGGAGTTGGTGCGCACGTACGTGCCGAGCGTCGGCGACAACCTGGGCAGCGAGCCCGACTCGCGGCTCTTCATCAGCAGGCTCGACGTGCCGTACGAGCCGGCCGAGAACACGACGCCGCGCGCCCGCAGCGCGCGCCGGTTCTTGCGCACGCTGGTCGAGCTCTCGCAGATCACCTCGTAGCCGCCGCTGCCGTCGGCCGCGCCGCCTTCCGCATCGAGGGCCCGCACGTCGATGACCTTGGTCTCCGGGATGATCTCGGTGCCGCGCTTCTCGGCGAGGTAGAGGTAGTTTTGATCGAGCGTGTTCTTGGCGCCGACGCGGCAGCCGACCATGCAGCCACCGCACATCGTGCAGCCGGTGCGATCCGGGCCCTCGCCCGAAAAGTACGGATCCTTGACCTCCTTGCCCGGCTCACCGAAGTAGACACCGACGGTGTGGCGATGGAAGGTCTTGCCGCGGCCGAGCTCGTCAGCGATCTGCTTGAGCAGGCGATCGGTCTCGACGAGCACCGGGCTCTCGACGGCGCCGAGCATGCGTCGGGCGATCTGGTAGTGCGGCTCGAGGCGCTCCTTCCAGCCACCGCCGGTCCACTGCGGATCGGCGAACGCCTCATCCGGCGGCTGCAGCAGCGTGTTGGCGTAGACCAGGCTCCCGCCGCCGACGCCCGCGCCGTGCAAGAAGAAGACGTCACGCAGGATCGTCATCTGCATGATGCCGGTCAGCCCGAGCGACGGGTTCCACAAGAACTTCCACACGGACCAGTTGGTCTTGGGAAAGTCGGTCTTGTGCCAGCGCTTGCCCATCTCGAGCACGCCGACCTTGTAGCCGCGCTCGGCGAGCCGCAGCGCCGAGACCGAGCCACCGAAGCCCGAGCCGATGACCAGATAGTCGTAGTCGAAGTCCGCCATGGCGCATAGCCTAACGCCAAAC
>CAZPEY010000071.1:0-11093 GCA_964585665.1 uncultured Polyangiaceae bacterium
GCCTCGATCACCGCCGGCACCTGGTTGCCAGCGCCGTACTCGAACACCTCCATGTAGCCGGCGCGCGGCTTGAAGGCCGCCGTACCGCCGGTCCCCGCCGACAGGTTGATGTTGGCGTTCGAGTAGACGAAGTGCGAGCCGACGTGCGCGAAGGCCGCGGTCTGGGCGGTGGTCGCCACCGCGAGGCCGAGGGTGCCACCGTTGCCCGCCGAGCCGGTCGTCGACGAAGATCCTTGCAAGAGGATGTCCTGGACGCCGAGGATCTGGACACGCGGCTGCGCCGTCTGCTTGTTGAGCTGCGCGCGATCGAAGTCGTAGAAGAACGGCAGCGCGAAGTAGTTGACGTTCCCCTTGGGCATCTCCTGCAGCATCGCGTCGAGGGTGACCATGAAGTTGCCGCCTTGCCCCGCGGTCTTGCTCGAAGCGGCGTTCGGTGTGCCACCGCGGAAGCTGAGGTTGCCGCCGATCGAGATCTCGGTCGGCACCTGGATCGTCCCGTCGGGGAAGACCAGCGTTGACGCGAGCGCGACGATGTTGCCGCCCTTTGCATTGGAGCCGGAGGGGTTGGCGCCACGGCCGTCGACGTTGATGGTGCCCGCGATCTTGATCGAGCCGCCGAGCGTCGCCAGGAACGCCTGGCCGCCGTCCCCGCCCGCACCGACGTCCGCCAGCTCTTGACCGCCCCTCGAGTCGATCGAGCCCCCGTGTTCGATGCCAAAGGTCCCGGAGGTCGCCTTCTGGGAGTCGATGATGGCCGTCGGGATCGGGCCGAGCAAGTTGATCTGCGTCGCCATCTTGGTGAAGAAGTTGACGTTGTAGGGCATCGAGACGAGCGCCGCGGTGCCGCCGTTGCCACCGGACTGCGCCGAGCCGCCCGTCGTCAAGATGGTGCCGCTGTTGCGCACCTTGCCGCCGTACGAATAGAGGATCGCGAAGGCACCGAACCGCGCCGCGATGTCGCTCAGCGTCGAGTCGCCGCCGCGCGCCGAGATCAAGCCGGTCGTCGTGTTGGTCACGCCCGCCGCGCCAATCAGGTTGATCTGGCCGCCGAAGGCGCTCGCGCCCGCGCCGTTGTCGACGCCGGCGGTGTTGATCTCGCCGCTGTTGACGATCTCGCCGCCGGTGCCCTGGGTCGCCCAGATCGCGAGCGGCAGACCGGCCGAGCCGATCTTGCCGCTGTTGAGGAAGTGGTGGCACTCGATCGCGAGCGGGCCGTCGGTGCCCGTCGAGGTGAGGCCCTTGACCACGCCCTCGTTGCGGAAGTCTCCGTCGATCGCGACCTTGACCTGGCCCATCGCTTCGGTGTCCTGGAAGCGCAGCACGCCCGTCGAGGTGACGTGGATGGAGTTGACCAGCGTGCCGTCCTCGTAGAGCGGCAGCGCCGTGATGGTCACGCCCATGTCGACCGCGCCCGACAGCGAACCGAGCAGGTAGAGGCCCGTCGTCGCGGTCTTCGACACCGGGATGGTCACCGTGTCGGAGACGACGAGCTCCTTGGCCCCGGCGGTGTAGGTCGCCGACGAGGTCGCCGCCGCCAGAGTCACCGAGCCGTTCTTGTAGATCTCGACCGAGCCGGCGAGCGGTCCGGCGATGTTGGCCACCGCCATCGTGCCACCGCTTGCCTGACCAGCCTTGAGCCCCGTCGAGGTGCCGGCGCGCCCGTCGATGATGTTGGTGCCGTTGGCGCCCGTCGGGGCGGGGAACACGCTGCCCGGCGCCGCGTTGCAGAGCGTCTGGTTGAGCGTGATCTCCCCCTGCTGCAAGAGGCCATCGCCCTTGACGCCGCCGCCGCGCCCGTCGTCGAGGCCGCTGTGGACGATCTGGCCGCCGTACGGGCAGGTCGGATCGCTCGGGTACAGCGGCGTCGTCTCGACGAGCAGATCGCCCGGCTTGGGGGCGCAGGCGTAGGTCTGGCCGTCCTTCTCACCCGGCTCGAGCGCGCCATTGTTGGCGGTGCCTCCCGAGGATCCATCGTCGAGGCCGAACTCGATGAGCGAGCCGCCGAAGGGGCAGTGCATGTCGCCGACATCGAGCGGCGTCGTCTTGGTGACGGTCGCGAACGTCGACGGCGCCTGCGCGCAGATCGGCGTCGAGACGTCGACCTCGCCGGCCTGCAAGACGCCGTCGTTGGCGGTGCCGCCGCCGTCGCCGTTGTCGGTGCCCGACTGCACCAGCGTGCCGCCGTTGGCGCACTGGGTGCTCCCGACCGGCAGCGTCGTCTGCGTCGTCAGGACCGTCGAGCTACCGCCGCCTGTGCCCGACAGATCGGGGTTGCCGTTGTTCTTGCTGCCGCTGTCCTTACAAGCCAAGAACCCAAAGCAGAGCACTACCAGTAAGCCGTACCGCATGTTGCCTCCAAGGGATTGCGATCGAACAAACCCGGTGGGACCGTACTGCAAGCGCGCACGCCGATCTATCGCTTTCACAGGCGGGCGCAGCGACGGGCGACCCGCCCCCGACCCCGGCAACGTGCTACGGTGCCGCATGATCTTCTCTCGCAAGGTATGTGCAATCACCGGCGCGGCCTCCGGCATCGGTCGCGCGCTCGCCGTCGAGCTCGCCCAGCGCGGCGCCGACGTCGCGCTGTGTGACGTCGATGAGGCGGGCCTCGCCGAGACCGCGTCCAAGGTCGCGGCTCTCGGTCGCCGTGTCAGCACCCGCAAGGTCGACGTCGCCGATCGCGCCGCCGTGCACCGCTTCGCCGACGAGGTGATCGCCGAGCACGGCCAGGTCGACGCGATCGTCAACAACGCGGGCGTCAGCCTCACCGAGACCTTCGAGGCGATGAGCTACGAGGATCTCGAGTGGGTGCTCAACATCAACCTGTGGGGCGTGGTCCACGGCACCAAGGCCTTCTTGCCGCACCTCCTGGCCCGCCGCTCGGGATGGATCGTCAACCTGTCGAGCGTCTTCGGCATCATCGGTGTCCCGACGCAGTCGGCGTACAACATGGCCAAGTTCGCGGTGCGCGGCCTGACCGAGAGCCTCCGTCAGGAGATCGGCGACCGCGGCATCAGCGTCTCGTCCGTCCACCCAGGCGGCATCCGCACCAACATCGTGCGCAAGAGCCGCTTCTATCGGGACCCCAAGGGCGAGACCGATCGCGACACCTTCGTCGCCAACTTCGACAAGATGGCGCGCACCACCGCCGAGTCGGCGGCGCGGACGATCGCCAACGGCATGGAGAAGCGCGCGCCGCGCATCCTCATCGGGGCCGACGCCTACGTCATCGACGCGCTAGCGCGCAGCGCACCCGAGGCCTACCCCGCGATCATTCGCCGCTTCACACAGCGCTAGAACGCATCCCCCCTAGCGTCAGCCGCGAATCATGGGCCGCGCTCGACGGCGCCGATGTCCCAGGCGCCGATTGGCCGCGGCGTCCCCCACACGTCCGTCAACAACGCAGACCCCGAAAAATAGGGCATGGGATCGATGCCTGCCGAGATGCACGGCGCGCCGTCGGCCAGCTTCCAGTCGGCGTCGGTCACGCAGTCGCTCGTCAGGTTGCCGGCAAACGTGTCACACGCCGCGTCGCTGCAGTCGTTGACGTCGGCGAGGCAGGTTGCCGCGATCTTGATCGCGCAGGTCGCGCCGATCACCGCGTCGTGGTCGAAGGTCACGGTCGCGGTCGCCCCGACCGGCTGCACGTCGGCGGCGACCAGCGTGCCGCCCGATCCTGTGACGCGCAGCAGGGTGTTGACCACCACGACGCCATCGGCCGCCCGCAGCCCATAGCCCTTGCCGTCGCTGCTCACCCGCACCGTGTCATCGAGGAGCAGCATCGGTCCCGCGGTGACGATGCCGCTGTTCGTATCGCTCGCGCCGCTGACGTCGAAAGCCGACTCGAGGACGACGAAGCTCGTCAGGGCCGAGCCGCTGATGGCGCGGGCGTCACTGCCGCCGAGGGAGGAGAAGCGACTTCTCTCGATCCAGAGCGTCTTGCCTGCCGCGGCCAGATCGATGCAGCTCGCGCCGGTCAGGCCGGTGCAGTCGGCCTGCAAGGCGGTGCGGCGCACCTCGACGTTCGACGTGGTGTCGAGGAGCCCAACCGTGATCGCCCGGCTGTCCGTCCCGAGGCCGGCGCGCAGCACCGACTGGTTGATGACGACGTTGCTGTTGCCAAGCGAGACGGCCCAGCTGCGATCGGGGGTGCCACCGGTCGCACCGTCGACCGTCGTCATGAACAGCGTCAGCGTTCCGTTGGCGGCCTCGATGCCCTCGCTGTATTGCGCGCTGCCCGCCCTGATCGACGCGTACCTGAGCTCGAGGACGCCCCCCACCTGAGAGACGCCGATCGAGAACATGGTTCCGTCGCCGCCCCGGACGTCCGACTCGCGCAGCGAAAGGCTGCCGGCGCCCTGCACGCTCAGGCCACGGCTCGTCGTGCCCGCCGCGCCGTCGACGAAGAAGCGGTTGACGAGGATCCGCTGCGCCGCGCTCGTGACGTATGACAGGCCATTGGGGCCGAGAGCCTGCAGCGTGCTGTAGCCGCTGGCCTCCCAGGTGCTCGCGTCGAGCCCACCGTGCAGGGACGCGCCGTCGTGGATCTCGAAGTCGCCGGCGTAGGTCCCCACCGCGACGAGGATGTGGCGCCGCTGGGCGCGTCCGCTCTGCTTGGACGCGATGACCGCCTGCAGCGCCTTGCCGATCGTCGCGTAGGGCGCGTCGCTGCTGCCCGCGTTGGAGTCGTTGCCCGTCAAAGAGGAGACGAAGATCAGCCCAGGGGAGGCAGGAGTCAGATCGCTGCCATCGCAGTCTTGATCGATGCCGTCGGCGAGCACCTCCGGGAGCGCCGTGACGGCGCCAGCGCCGTCGTCGCAGTCGATGGGGACAGAGACGTAGGCGTCACAGCCAACGAAGAAGCCGTCGCCGTCCTCGTCTTTGCACGTCGCACACGACGTCCACACGTTGGGGTTGGCGTCGTTGCAGTCGGCCTCGACCGTGCAACCAGGAACGGGGGAGCGGCCGTCGCCATCGACATCGACGCACTCGACGACGAGATCAAGCGCCAGGAGGTCGGGGGCTGCGAGATCGCCAGGGCTCGTCAGATCCGGCCCGAGATCGCCGGCGGTCTCGGGCAAGTCACCGGGCGTCAGATCGCCAGGGCTCGTCAGGTCGGTCGGGCCCGTGAGGTCGGCACCACCGCCCGACTTCTCCACCGGGCAGGCGGCGAGAACTCCGAGCGCAGCGACGAGGTACAGCTTCGCGAATCGCATCGCCGCATCCTACCGCAAGCCGCCTTCTTCCAGGCAGAAACCGTCGCTGCGAGCACCACAACCCTCCCAAGGAGCACCGCAGCCAGCGACGCGACCGAGGCAAGCGAGCAAGCAGTACTAGAAGCGCCCCCCGAAGGCGACGCCGGCGCCTTGCGGGAGCGCCAGCGGGGCCGCGACGAGCGACACGCGCGGGGGCGGGCGGCCGCTCTTCAGAGTGCCGGCGCGATAGGCCTCGAGCGCGTCGCTCGCCTGGCTCGGCGTCGTCGCGATCATCAGCTCGCCGATCAGCGTGCCGGCCACCCCCTGCAGCGCCGCCGCCTCCCAGCGACGGAACACGAAGCCGAGCACGAGCAGCGAGCCCATGTTGAGCGCGATGTTGCCGAGGTGCACGTAGAGCTTCTTGCACTCCGCCTCGCTCGCCGCGTCGCGGACCAGGAGCCGCTCGGCGTCGGCGAGCTGCGAGCAGAGATCGAGGTGGACGCGCCGGCGCAGCCAGGGCGCATCGCGCATCGCCCGCAGCGGCGACAGTCCGAGCGACGCCAGCCCGATGACCGACGTCGCTCCCGAGAAGTAGTAGTCAACGCGCTCGTGCTTGTGCACGACCGGTACGAGCGCGAAGGAGCCGATGGCGAGCGCCGTGTAGATGCCTGCCCAGCTCCCGGTCCAGATGCGCGCCGCGCGCGCCGCTGCGTCGAGACGCCCCTGCAGGAACGCGAGGCGGGTCTCGGCATCGATCGCCGCCAGCGCCGGGACTCCGCCGATCGTCGATCGACAATCGGTCGCGCGTGCCGGGGCGTCCCCCCACCGCCCGCCCCCCCCCCCGGGACCCCCCCGATCCCCTCCCCACCCGGGGGCGCGGGGGCCGCCGCCCCCGCGACTCCACAGATCAACACGCCAAGGAGCGCGGCGCGCGCCCAGGTCCCCGGTAGCATCGTCGCCATGGTACCATGATCGTCTCGCAGAGGACTCGTACGACACCGCATGGAAGACTCGCAACGAGGCGCGGCGCGCTGCGCCTGCCCCAACAAGACCCACGAGGCCAAGTTCATCGTCATCACCGGAGGGCCGGGCGGCGGCAAGACGGCGCTCCTCGAGCTGGCCCGCCGCTACCTGTGCCGCCACGTCGCGGTGCTGCCCGAGGCGGCAGGCATCGTCTACGGCGGCGGCTTCCCGCGGCGCGATCGCTTCGAGAGCCGCCGCGCCGCACAGCGCGCGATCTTCCACGTGCAGCGCGAGATCGAGCGCGCCATGCAGGAAGAGGACGACGCGGCGATCGTGCTGTGCGATCGGGGCACGCTCGACTCGGCAGCCTACTGGCCGGGCGATCCAGGCGAGCTGTGGCGTGACGTCCGCTCGTCGCCGGACGCCGAGCTGTCGCGCTACGCGATGGTCATCCACATGCGCACGCCCCCGGACGGCGAGTACAACCACCGCAACCCGCTGCGCACCGAGACCGTCGAGGAGGCCGCCGAGATCGATCGCCGCATCGAGGTGGTGTGGAGCGGGCACCCTCGCCGGGTGATCGTCGAGCATCGCGTCGACTTCCTCGACAAGGCCCAGGAGGCGCTGCGCCTCGTCCGCGCCGAGCTGCCGAGCTGCTGTCGTCCCGGCTAGCCGCTTCGAGGCCCTATCGCGAGGCGCCGATCAGCTGGTACGCTGGAGAGATGCCGTCTCTCCGCTCTGCCCACGCGCCCGGGCTGCTGTTGCTGCTCCCGCTCGCGCTCGGCTGTGCCAACCAGGCCGTCGCCACCCACGACGGGTCCCTCGTGACCGACCTGCGGGGCAGCGGCGGAGGCGGCGACCTCGCGACGGGGCCGACGGCCGATCTCGCGACCGGGCCGGTCGTCGGCGAGCCATCAGAGCTGGTCGGCATCACGGCGGCCCACAACCAGGTGCGCGCCAATGCCAAGCCAACGCCGAGCCCCGCGCTGCCGCCGCTCGAGTGGTCGGCCACCGTCGCGACGGCGGCGCAGGCTTGGGCCGATGGCTGCTCCTTCAAGCACTCGGGCAACGGCTACGGCGAGAACATCTACGCCAACGCGGGCAGCACCCCGACGGGGCAGTCGGTCGTCGACAACTGGGCCAGCGAAGCGAGCAAGTACACGTATTCGTCGAACAGCTGCGCGGGCACCTGCGGCCACTACACGCAGGTCGTGTGGCGCGGCTCGACGCAGCTCGGCTGCGGCTTTGCGACCTGCACGAAGAACAGCCCGTTCTCGGGCTTTCCGACGTGGAACTTCGTCGTCTGCGACTACAATCCACCCGGCAACGACGGCAGTCGCCCGTATTGATCCTCAGGAGAACCGCGTGCCCAACGTCACTCTCGTCGGAGAATCGGTCTCGATCGCGCGCCGCCTGCCCGCCTCGCCCGAGCGCGTCTACCAGGCGCTGCTCGATCCGGCGACGATCCGCGCCTTCCTGGCGCCGGGCGCCGAGGCGGTCGAGCAGATCGCCGTCGACGCGCAGGTCGGCGGGCGCTTTCAGTTCGTGGTGCGACGCGACGGCAAGCCGATCGAGCACGCGGGCCAGTACCTCGAGCTCAAGCCCAAGCGACGGCTCGTCTTCACCTGGTCGGTACCGACGGTGAGCGCGATCGTGACCAAGGTGACCATCGACCTCTTGGGCGGCGGCGACTCGACGCAGCTGCTGCTCACCCACGACGACGTCCCCGTCGACCAGCACGACGAGACGCGGCGCGGCTGGGGGATGATCTTCGACGCGCTCAGCACGACGCTGGTCGGCTGACTGGCCGCTGCCCTGGGGCGTCCAGTCCTCGTCCCCAGGCGTCGCGAAGCCAAGTAGCGAGAAGCGCTCGCGGTGCGCGGGCGGGGGCGCCTGGCACCGATCGTGCTGCGTCCTGCCCCGTGCGCTCCACGCTGCTCGCCACGTTGCTCGCGACCTCGGCGCTGGCCCTTGCCAGCAGCTGCGGCGCGCCGGTCGGGAGCGATGACAGCGACTCGCTCGACGAGCTGGTCGGCGACGGCAAGCAGGATCGCGACGGCGTGCCGCGGGGCTTCGCCGAGGTCGACCCGACCCACACGAGCGCCTCGTTCCGTCGCTACGTGAACCAGGCGCTGCTGGTGCTCCGCGATCACCCGACGGAGATCGGCCGCCTCACCTACGCCTCCATCGTCGCGCACCGCGTTCGCATCGACGAGCTCGTCGATCTGACCTGCGCCGACTTCCGCCGCGCCCTCGCCGACACGACCGGCCTTTCCATCGCCGACTACGCGCGCCTCCACGACGCGCACAGCGGCGCGGCCAAGCAGCTCACCGAGCAGCTCAACGGCTATATGTGGGGCGATCGCATCTACGTCGCGCGCGGCCTCACGTCGCAGCAGCTCGCCGCGACGCTGGTCCACGAGGTCAACCACGTCCTCAATCGCTCGGAGATCGGCTACTACGACGACCTGCCGTCGTCGGCGTTCCGGGAGGAGTATCGGGCGTTCTTCGCCGAGCGGACCTTCGATCCACGCCCCTTCGACGGCCTCGACCTCGTCGCGCATGTGATCGAGCTGTACGATCTCGATCGCGACGGCATCGATCCGTCGCTGCTCAAGACGCCGCTCACGCCGCGCCTCTTGCCAAGCGCGACGGCCTGGCAGGCGCGCGGCCTCGACCCCGCCGACGACGAGCGCTCGTCCGCGGCCGACTGCCGCTGACCAGGTTCGCCGCGACCCCAAGCGCCATGGCTGGGGACGCCCCACCCCACGCGTCCCCGCTCCGCTAGACACGTAACCAGTCAGAATTACTATCATCCCTCGGGCGCCCTCTTGGCCCGTAGGTTGCTCAAACAGGCGGGCATGAAGCGCACCCTGCTCGCCCTCGCCCTGTGCAGCCCGCTCCTCGCCGCCTGCGGCAGCTCGACCGCCGCCGACACCAACGACGACGACCTCATCGTCGGCGAGGGAAAAGAGGACAACTTCTTCTCGTCCTCGGCCCGCGAGTACACCTTCACGGGCAAGGCGACCGTGACGATCGAGGAGGCGCTGGCGAACAAGAGCGCCGCCGAGAAGCTGCGTCGGGTCAAGGAGCTCATCCCGCTGCGGTCGCTCGCGATCAGCTGGTTCCTCAACTCGTACCTCATCGACAAGGAGGAGAAGGACGCCAACGCTGACTACGGCGGGCTCGGCGCCCTCGTCCGCTTCTCGTCGGAGGAGACGAGCGAGCCCAAGGCGCTCGACGCCCGCACCTTCGAGTTCGCGTACGCCGTGCAGGCCGCCGGCTCGCCGACGCTCGGCCGCCGCCTCGGCGGCAGCATCGACCTCGAGGTCGGCAAGCCCAGCAACGCCGAGATGGCGGACCTCACCTTCAACAGCGAGTGGTATCGCGAGGCGCCCTGGGAGAACTGGGATCCGAGCAAGGTCAGCGCCGACCAGAAGGAGACGATCAAGCTCGCGGTCGCCGCGCAGGCCCGCACCAACGACGCGTACCTCGCCTACGATCGCCTGCTCGCCGACGGCAAGATCACGGTCGGCGTGCACTTCGGGTGGGACTACCACTCGCGCGCCGACATCAGCGGCTCGCGCAACCTGTACAACTATCTCGTCCGCGAGGGGTTCAAGTCGCCGGTGGCGTCGTACGAGAAGTTGCTGCGCACCTCCGGTCCGCTCACCAAGACCATCCAGTCCAATGGCAAGCCAATCAAGATCGAGGTCTCCATCTTCCACCCGGGCGACGCGTCGCAGAACGTCCCCGGTCCCGACCCCGACACCGACGAGGGTGGCAAGGTGCTCGAGGCCGACATGCGCGACTCGTTCGCCAACCGCGAGGTGATCATGTTCGAGGGCCACTCGGGGCCGCTGTACGGCTTCGCGCTCGCCAACTGGAAGAAGACCGAAGAGGGCGATCTCGACGACTCGAAGATCGCCGGCCTGCAGATGCCCAAGACCTATCAGATCGTCCTCGCCAACGGCTGCGACACGTACGCCCTCGGCCAGGCGTTCTGGAACAACCCCGCCAAGGCCGATCAGCAGAGCCTCAACATCATTACGACGACGAGCTTCTCGAACGCGGAGACCGACGCCTCGGCGCGGCGACTCCTAAAGGCGCTCTACAACCAGAGCTACGGCAAGCTCGTGCCGGTCAAGGTCTCCGAGCTGACCGCTGGCCTCGACAGCGATCAGGGCTGGGGCTTTACGACGATGTTCGGGGTCTACGGCGTCGACGCGAACCCGAAGTACGACCCGATGTCCGACGCGAGCAAGCTCTGCCAGTCCTGCTCGGCGAACAGCGACTGTGGCGCCGACGGCAACCGCTGCACCAAGATCAAGACCGGGGTCAAGGCGTGCACCATCGGCTGCATCGACGACACCGGCTGCCCGAGCAACTACGCCTGCCGCTCGGTCGCGTCGGCGACGAGCTCGACGATCAAGACGAAGCAGTGCGTGCCGGTCTCGCTGTCCTGCCGCTAGCGTCGTGATCGCCACCACTTCCCTTCGCGCTTCGCACGAAGCACACTAGCGCGATGCGAATCTTGACCTCCTCCTCGCTCGCCGCCTCGTTGCTCCTCGTCGGAACCGCCCACGCGACCTCCCTGCCCCAGCAGCCGACGGCGCTCGTCGTGGATTCGTCGCTGCAGGCGACCGACTCGCAGGCACCGTCGACGCCGGCGATCACGTCTGCCGATCTGTTCCAGAGCAGCGGCGTCGGTACGCTCGGCGGTTGCGGCCCCAACTCGCAGCTCACGATCAACCTCGGCGCGGTGACCGACAACTCGACGACTCCGATCGGCTACGAAGTGACGCTGGCCTCGGGCAAGCTGCCGACCGGCCTCACCCTGCCGAGCGGACCGATCCTGGCCGCCGACGGCGTGACGCCACCGCGTATCGTCCTCGAGTACGGCGCGAGCAAGGAGAAGGTCACGTTCGCCCTGAC
>CAZPEY010000071.1:11193-18529 GCA_964585665.1 uncultured Polyangiaceae bacterium
TCCTGCTCGGTGGGATGTGCCTGATCGCGCCGCGCTCCGCGCGGGCCTGCAGCATCGCCCAGGGGCACGCCGAGCACGTCGTCGATCCGAGCAAGCTTGCGACCGATCACCAGGCGCCTTCGACGCCGACGATCACGAGGATCCAGGTGGTTCAGGATCACGACTCGCCACCAAGTGATTCCTGCGGGGATCTAAGCAGTCTCACCATCGAGCTCGACGGGGTCAGCGACGATCAGACCGAGCTCGCCAAGATCGGCTACGAGATCCACCTCGTCTCGGGGCACCTGCCCAAGGCGTTCGCGCTGCCGAGCAAGGCCGTCGAGATCGGTCCCTACGGAGGAACGACTCCGCCGCGCCTCAGCTTCGTCTTCGGTGAGAGCAACGAGGACGTCCGCTTCGTGCTCTCGGTGACCGCGATCGACGAGGCGGGCAATCGCTCGGCGCCGTCCGAAGGCGCGCTCGGCGTCGGCACCGCGGGCTGCAACGCCACCGGCGGTCCGTCCTCGGCAGCGTCGACGATCCTCGGAGCGCTGGTGATCGTCGGGCTCGGCCTCCGCGCCCGCCGCGACGATCGCTGATCACGCTCGGTCATCCCGTCGCGCGGAGCGCCTGCAGCTCCGCCTCGAGCGCCGCGATCCGCTCGTCCCGCTCGGCCAGCGCCCGCGCCACGTCGCTGGCCTCGAAGCGCTGCGGAATGTGCTGGGGACAGTTCGCGTCCCACGCCACCACGTCGATGACCACGGCCTGCTCCGGCTTGGCGTCGTAGCCGGCGGGCGTCAGCGCGGCCAGCAACGCCGGGTCGTCCTCGACGACACGCGCCGTGCCCCAGATCTTGATCCGCGCTCGTTGGGCGTAGTCGATGAGGAACAGGTGCACCTTCGGGTTCTCGGAGAGATTGCCGAGGCTGATGTACTGGCGGTTGCCGCGGAAGTCGGCGAACCCCAGCGTGCGCGGCCCGATCACGCGCAGAAAGCCGGGCGGCCCGCCGCGGTGCTGGATGTACGGTTGCCCCTCGGCGTTCGCGGTCGCGAGGAAGAAGCTGCGCTGCTCGGCGACGAACGCGATCAGGTCCTCGTCGAGGTCCGTGCTCCAGCCCCGCGACCGCTCCATGCGCGCGTAGCTCGCGCGCGATCCCCGGCGCTCCTGGATGGCCTTCACCGCCGGGGTGAAGGCCACGTCGCTCGGATACACGCGTGGCGTTGCCATCTCGATCCTCCTTGCGCGGCAGGGGCGACGCTAGAGCCCTAGAGCCGTCAGGCCGGGGTGATCGTCCGGCCGCCTGCCGAGCGGCCAACGGAACAGCCGCTCGGCCTCGGTGATCGGGACGTCGTTGATGCTCGCCTCCCGGCGCCGCATGAGCCCGCTCTCGTCGAACTCCCACTGCTCGTTGCCGTGGCACCGCTTCCACGCGCCGCTCTCGTCGCAGCACTCGTAGACGAAGCGCACCGCGATGCGGTTGTCGCGAAACGCCCAGACCTCTTTGATCAGCCGGTACTCGAGCTCGGCCCGCCACTTGCGCTCGAGGAAGGCCCGGATCGCCTCCCGCCCCGCGAAGAACTCGGACCTATTTCGCCACCGACTGTCCTCGGTGTAGGCGAGGGCGACGCGCGCGGGGTCCCGGCTGTTCCAGGCGTCCTCGGCGAGGCGGGCCTTCTGTGCAGCGGTCTCGACGTCGAACGGGGGCAGTGGTGGGCGGCTCATGAGATCGTCCTTTCTTGGAGTCGGCGCGGCATGCTGCGCGCCCTCGCACGCCGGCTAGCCGAGCTGCGGCCAGCGTACGTCGGCCTTCGCCGCGAAGCTCGCCGGATCCGCGTCGAACATCGCCTTGGCCTCCGGGCTCGAGAAGCGGAACGTGCGCCCGGCGTGCTGGCTCGTGGAGCTCGCGTCCGACGGAACGCGCTCGCCCATGGAGACCGCGACCGCGCAGAGTCCATCGTACTCGGCCCGCGCCGCCACCCGCGGGAAGTCCACCTCGGTGGAGGCCACGCTGTTGAGGTAGTTGGTCAGCGTGTTGAGCGCGACGTGAAGGACGATCTCCACGATCTCGGCGTCGGAGTAGCCGGCGCGGCGCACCTCGTCGAGGGCGGAGGTCGACACATGCCCGTGCGCCTCCATCACGGCGGACGCGAAGCGCAGCGACGCCTCGACCTTGGGCTCGGCGGACTTCGCCTGCCGTGCGGCCTCGAGCTCCGCGTGGTCGAGCTTCGCGAGCCGCTCGCCGAGATAGGTGTGGGCCGAGAGGCAGTAGTCGCAGCCGTTGCGCTCGGCGACCGTGATGGCGAGGCGCTCGCGGAGCTTCGCGCCGAGCGCGCCCTTGGCGAGCGCGCCGCTCAGGCCGAGGTACCCCTCGAGCGCGGCGGGGCTGTTGCCGAGGAGGCGGAACAGGTTCGGCACCGAGCCGAGCTGCGCCTTGACCGCGGCGAGGAGCGGCTGCGAGGCGGAGGGGGACGCGTCGATGGTACCGGGGATGGCGATGCGCGACATGGCGGGCTCCTTGGGCTTCGTTGCGGCCGTTTCGTTCAGCCGTGGAGCCAATCTAGCGATCCCCTTGAAATCAACAATCACGACAATGGACAATACACTGCTGCGCATGCTGCAATAATCAACATGAACCGGATGAACCGCATCGAGGCGATGACCACCTTCGTCACCGTCGCTGAGTCGCGCGGCTTTGCGGCCGCGGCGCGCCAGCTTCGCATCTCCCCGAGCGCAGCGACCCGGCTCGTCGCGGCGCTCGAGTCGCACCTCGGGATCCGCCTCCTGCAGCGCACCACTCGCTCGGTCACCCTCACCGACGCGGGGGCGCGCTACCTCGAGAGCGCGCGCCGGATCCTGACCGCGATCGCCGACGCCGAGAGCAGCGCGCGCGCCGAGGTGGCGATCCCGACCGGCAGGCTCGCCGTCGCCGCGCCGCTCGTGTTCGGCCGGCGCGAGGTGGCGCCGGTCCTCCAGGAGTTCTTGACCCGACACCCGACCGTGACCGGTGAGCTGATGCTCGCGGACCGCGCGGTGAACCTGCTCGAGGAGGGCATCGACGTAGCCGTGCGCATCGGGCACCTCGAGGACTCGACCATGCGGGTTCGCCCCGTCGGCAAGACCCGGCGCGTGCTGGTCGCGAGCCCCTCGTATCTGGCGGCGCACAAGCAGGTTCGCCGGCCGCGCGATCTCGAGCATCACGCGCTGCTGCAGTTCACCTCGCTGTCACCGGCCCCGGAGTGGCGCTTCCCGACTCGGGACGGCGAGGAGCACGTCGCCTTTCGGCCGCGCCTCGTGACCAACAGCGCCGACGCCGCCATCGGTCATGCGGAGCGCGGCGGCGGGATCGCAATGGTGCTCTCGTACCAGGTCGCCGATTCGGTGCGCCGAGGCACGCTGCGCGTCGTCCTGCCGAAGCTCGAGCCACCCCCGCTGCCGATCCAGCTCGTCTACCCCGCCTCACGCCTCGTCTCGGCCAGCCTGCGCGCGTTCGTCGAGCTGGTCGTCGAGACGCGCGCCTGGGATTTCGTCGACCTGTGATAGAGGCCCGCTAGCGCGACTCGTACACCTTGCCCGACGGCAGCTCGACGGCCGAGAGGAACCCACCCTTGCCGCAGCCGGTGTCGATGCCGATCAGATCGCCGCGCTTCCACACGCAGTCGGGTGGCGGATCGGTCTCCTTGCCCGGCTCCTGCGGCAGATCGAGCACCGGCGTGTGACCGAAGACGAGCGTCTTGCCCCGGTAGCCGAGGAAGAACTCGTTCTTGCGCATCCACAGAAGCGGCTTCTTGGCGCAGTCGCCAGGGTGCTTCCAGTTGCCGTGCTCGTCGAGCTCGAGGCCCGCGTGCACATAGATGGCGTGCTCGTCCTCGTACCAGAGCTGCAGCGTCGCCATCCAGTCGGCGATCTCGGCCGGCAGCCAGCTCGACACGTTGATGTAGCGCAGGAACTCCTCGCGCTCGAACGACTCTTCCTCGGTCAGCATCGGCTGGCCGACGAAGGAGCGGTAGGTGTGCATGCAGCCGTTGAGCCGCTGGACGAGGAAGGGCACGTCGGCCTGCTCGTACGACTCGACCCACTGATCCTCGTGGTTGCCGCGCAGGAGCACGGTGCGCTCCTTGCGCTCGGCGTAGAGGTCGCGCACCAGATCGACGACCCCCTTCGAGTCATTGCCTCGATCGACGTAGTCGCCGATGAACACCAGCGTGTCCTCGGCAAGGATTGGCAGCTTGCCGAGCAGGTTCTCCAGAGCGAGCAGGTCGCCGTGGATGTCGCCAATGACGAAGGTGCGCGCCGACACGGAAGCCGCAGTATACAACAATCCGAGAACGCACTGGAATGCCTCACACAGACTCGGCGTTGAGGAAACGATGAGGGCGAACTCGTGGATGATGTTCGGGCTCCTGGTCAGCGGCTGCGGCGGCTCCGGCGCGGCGGTGGCCAACGCGGCGATCAACACCGGCATCGCGGTCACCGCCTCGGCGTTCCAGCGGTCGCGCGGCGGCTGCTACGCGGTGTGCATCGACGGCACGGTGTGCAATCCGGCCAACGGGCTGTGCGAGAAGCGGACCTGCGCGCGCGGCTGCGGCGCCAATCAGTTTTGCAATCGCTCCGGCGCTGTGCCGATGTGCGAGGAGCGTCAACCCGCCGAGCCAGTGTTGATCCCGCAGCAGACGGTCCCGCCCCCGCCCGGCGCCGCGCCGACCGCACCTCTGCCCTGAGCGCACCGCCGACCGCGAGAGCGGTTCGACTGCACCGCGCTTGCTGTCTCCTCGGCGCTCGCCTACCGTCGCCCGCATGAACCTCGTCACCGGCGCGACCGGACTCATTGGCTTCGAGATCGTCGACCAGCTCGTCGCGCGCGGCGAGCCGGTGCGGGCGCTGGTCCGCGATCCGGCGCGCGCCGGTGCCCTCCTCGATCCGCAGGTCGAGCTCGCCACCGGCGACATCACCGATCCGTCGACGCTCGCCGCCGCCGTCGCCGGCTGTCGGGCCGTGTTCCACGCTGCCGGCATCCCCGAGCAGTGGGCCGAGGACGAGGCGATCTTCGATCGCGTCAATCGCCAGGGCACCGCCAACGTCTTGGCGGCGTGCGCCGCGGCGAAGGTCGAGCGCGTCGTCTACACGTCGACGATGGACGTCTTCGCCGCGCCGCCGGGCGGCACGCTCGTCGAGACCAACCTCGATCAGGGCCGCAAGCCGACCGCCTACGAGCGCAGCAAGCAGGCGGCGGAGCGCGAGGCGCAGCCGTTTCTTGAGGCGGGCCTCCCGATCGTCTTCGTCAATCCGGCCGCCGTCTACGGGCCCAGCCCGCTTCGAACCGAGGCTGCGGTCAACGGCCTCATCGCCCGCCTGCTCGCCGACAAGGTGCCGATGCTGCCGCCAGGCGGCATGCCGCTGGCATTCGTCGAGGGCGTGGCCGCGGCGCACCTGGCGGCGCGCGATCGCGGCCGCACCGGCGAGCGCTACCTCGTCGGAGACGAGCGCGTCTCGCTCCACGAGCTGGCCAAGCTCGTCCTCGCGGCCGAGGGCAAGGGCCGCAAGCCCCCGCCGGTCGCGCCGCTCTGGCTACTGCGCGCCGTGGCCGCGTTGATGGCGCCGCTCGGGCGCCTGCTCCACTTCACGCCGCTCGTCGCGCGCGGCGAGCTCGAGTTCCTGCAGTGGAACGTCTCGCTCGACACGAGCAAGGCCGAGCGCGAGCTCGGCTTCGTCCCGACCGCGCCCGCCGACGGAATCGCCCGCACCGTCTCGGCGATTGCCGCCGCCCGCTCAGCGTAGCCGCGCCGCCTCCTGGCCGAACAGGCGCTCGATGCGCGTCAGCAGCTCGTCCGACGGTGTGACGTTGAACGACGCCGGGAGCTGGCAGTCGGTGTAGCTGCGCAGCGGCACGCGCAGGCGCAGCACCGTCGCCACCGGACCGGGAGACTTCTCGAGCGCCGTCTTCAGCTGATCGAGCCGCTCGGTGGTCGTCGCGTCGGCCGGCAGATCGATGAGCATCTGCTTGGTCCGCTCGGTGCGCATCTTCGACAGCAGCACCGCGTCGGACAGCGTCAGCTCCTTGACCTTGGGCTGATCCTCACCCCCCTGGTCGTCGTCCTTGCCCATGCCGGCGCGCGCCACCTTGACCTTGCCGACGACGACGATCGGCTCGTCGCTCTTGAGCGTCTGCTCGTGTAGCGCGAACGCCTTGGCGAAGCAGGCGACGCGCACCTGGCCGTACTGATCCTCGAGGGCGAAGAAGGCCATGCGCCCGTCGCCGCTCTTCAGAGGCATCTCGCGATAGTCGGTGACGACGCCGCCGACCTGCACCTCCTCCCACTCGTCCTTCTCCTGCACGTCGACGGTTCGCAAAGCTCGAAAGCGCTTGAGGTCCTGGACGTAGCGATCGATCGGGTGCCCCGACATGAAGAAGCCGAGCGACTCCTTCTCGTACTGCAGCTTCTCCTTGGCCGACCAGTCCTCGACGGCGGGATAGCGCGCCGCTTTTTGCTGCGTCGCAGCACCGCCGCCGAGCAGGCCGAACAGCGAGCCCTGCCCGCTCTCGCGATCGCGCGCCGTGCGCTGCCCCTCCTCGACGGCGCTCTCGACGGCGGCGAGCAGCGAGGCGCGGTTGTGCTCCGGGTGCAGATCGTCGAACGCGCCCGACTTGGTCAGCGCCTCGAAGACCTTCTTGTTGACCCGCCGCAGGTCGACGCGGCTGGCCAGGTCGAACAGATCCGAGAACGGCCCGCCCGAGGCGCGCGCATCGAGGATCGCGACGACCGCGTTCTCGCCGACGCCCTTGACCGCCGACAGACCGAAGCGGATGTGCTTGCGCTCGATCTTGGGCTTCTTGCTCTTGGGCGGCGAACCCGGCGCCGCCTTCTTGTTGCCGTTGCTCGCCACCGTCGGATCGGCGGCGACGACGTCGAGCACCGAGAAGTCCGACTCGGACAGGTTGACGTCCGGCCGCTCGACCTCGATGCCCATGGCGCGCGCCTCGGCGACGTTCTTGACGACCTTGTCGGTGTCTTCCTTGTCGCAGGTCAGCAGGCCCGCCATGAACTCTTCGGGGTAGTGGTACTTGAGATACCCCGTCTGGTAGGTCACGAGGCCGTACGCCGCCGAGTGCGACTTGTTGAAGCCGTACGCGGCGAACTTCGACATGAGCTCGAAGATCTCGTCGGCCAGCTTCTCGTCGACGCCGGTCTCGCGCGCGCCGTCGAGGAACTTGCCCTTCTCCTTCTCCATGACCTCCTTCTTCTTCTTGCCCATGGCGCGGCGAAGGAGGTCGGCCTGTCCGAGGGAGTAGCCGGCCAGCGCAGACGAGATCTGCATGACCTGCTCCTGGTAGACGATGACGCCGTAGGTGTCCTTGAGG
>CAZPEY010000072.1:0-18348 GCA_964585665.1 uncultured Polyangiaceae bacterium
GATCGGGCTCGGCGCGAGCGGTGCGCTGCTGCTCGCCGGAGGCGCCGCGCTGCTCGCGGTCGACGGCGGCCACCGCTCCGCCGGCGACGCGCTCGGCGGGACTCGGCAGCAGACCCGCCTCGACGCCGCCCTGCCGGGCGGGATCCTCGTTGGCATCGGCGCGGCCTCGGTGTTGAGCGCCGCGATCCTCGGCTGGTGGTCGACGACGCCCGAGCTGCGCAAGCTCACCCAGGCGCTGCCCCTCCTCGTCCCGATGGTCGGCGGCGGCGGACGGGGAGTCGCCGCGGTGGCGCGCTTCTGAGGCCGCTCCCGAGGCCGACGCCCCGATTCTGAGCCCCGTTGCAGTCCGCTTTCGATTGTGCTACTTGCAAACCACCTGTCAGCACGAAGGTACACGGTGGGTGTAGCTCAGCAGGTAGAGCACTGGGTTGTGGTCCCGGGTGTCGCGGGTTCGAGCCCCGTCACTCACCCCGAAAGGCCCTGACGTCTCGTCAGGGCTTTTTTTTTGCCCCGCCGCGGCTCACGCCGGCGCGGCGACGGGCTGCAGCCTGCGCAGGCCGCTCCGGAACAGGAGCAGGCCGAAGAGCAGCGGCGGGACCGCCAGGACCAGCGTGCCCGCGACCACGTTGGTGCGGTTGTCCGGGGCGACGCCTCCGGTGGCGAACGCCGCGATGATCGCCAGGGCGAACAGCCCCCCGATGCTGGCTAGCAGTCCGCCCAGCACCAGGCGAAACAGCGTCCCGGCGGTCGACGGCCGCTTGCCATACTTGCTGGCGATACGCGCCTCCACCGCCGCGGACTCCGCCGCGATCACCGCCACCGACGCTGCGTCCGGCTGCTCGACCGCGACGGCCGCGGCGGTACGGGCCCGGATCGCGAGCTGCTCGGAGCGCAGCTGACGCACCAGCCGGCGCACCCAGACGATCTCGAAGATCAGCACCGCGATCGAGAGCAGCGGCGACGCGGCCACGGCAGGGTGCACACCCGCCGCGCCCTCCTTGAGCGCCAGCAGCGGCGCGTCGTAGACGGCGTGCAGCACGACCGGGATGAAGTAGGCCTTGGCCATCGCGCTCGACCTGTCCTCGAGGCCGAAGCGCGCACGCGCCACGTAGTAGCCCATGATCGCGCCCATCGCCGCGTGGCCCGGCACCGCGGTCAACGCGCGCAGGACCGCGACCCCGAGCCCGCCCGACGAGACATAGAGGATGTTCTCGAGGGTGGCGAAGCCAAGCGACGCGACCGCGCCGTAGACGATGCCGTCCATGGGCTCGTCGAACTCCTTGTGGCGGGCCGCGTACCCGGTGACGACGAGGAACTTGAAGAACTCCTCGGGCAGCGCCGCGAGCAGCAGCGCCGACAGCGTGCCGCGCACGGCGGGATCGGCGTAGCCCTTGACGAACGGCGACAGCGGCGCGCAGTAGACGAGCACCGGGATCACCGTCAGCACGCCGAGAAAGAAGGTCCACCACAGCACCCGCCCCGGCTCCGGGTTCTCGTCGGACGCCCTGAAGTACCAGACGAGCAGGATGCTGGGGATCACGGCGGAGGCGGCGACCAGGACGGGGAGCATGGCTCGTCATTATCTCACCGATCGAGCCCGTGCTCTTGCCGATCTGCGGTCAGTCACGATCTGGCTTGACGAACGGAGGGCGCGGCATTATTAGTGAGTGAGCCCTCACTAATCCCATGGCACGCAAACCCTCCATCTCCGATCAGCAGATCCTCGCCGCCGCGCGGCGGGTGTTCCTGCAGAACGGCAGCTCGGCCACGACCGCCGAGGTGGCCCGCGAGGCGGGGGTCGCGGAGGGCTCCATCTTCAAGCGCTTCCCGACCAAGGCGGCGCTCTTCGCGGCGTCGATGCAGGGCCAGCTCGAGGATCTGCCGTGGCTCAAGCTGCTGCGCGAGGCGCGAGGCGACGTCGACGGCAAGCAGATCCTGCTCGACGCTGGCGTCGAGGCGATCGGCTTCTTCCGCAAGCTGATGCCGCTGATGATGATGACCTGGTCGAACCCGAAGTTTCAGGATCGACTGCCGCACCCGCTCGACGTCCCCGATCCCCCGCCGCTGCACGCGCTGCGTGAGATCACGGCCTTCTTCAAGCGCCAGATCGCCGCCGGCAGGATCCGGCGCTGCTCGCCCGAGGTCGTCGGGCGCATGTATCTCGGCGCGCTGACCAACTACGTGCTGCTCGGCCTCCTGCTCGAGCGCAACGCCGCCGCCGCCGCTGCCGCGCCGTCGACGCTGTCGACCCACAACGCCAAGAGCTTCGTCCAGCAGCTCGTCCACCACCTCTACGCGGGCATCGGCCCGCACGATGACAAGGACTCCGACCGATGAAGGACTCGCGCTCGGTGCGCTCGTCGCGCCCTCTGCTGATCTCGTCCGCGCTCGCCGCAATCATGAGTGTGGGCTCACTTTCCATTGGAGCGAGCACGGCACACGCCAGCGGGCGCGTGCTGACGCTGGACGAGGCGTTCACGCTGGCGCGCCGACAGAACCACGATCTCAAGGCGGCGCGGAGCCGCGTCGATCAGGCCGAGGCGGGGGTCATCTCGGCGACCGCGGCGCTGCTCCCCAAGGCCTCGGTGCAGCTCAAGTACACGCGCAACTACAAGGAAGCGAAGCTCGACCTGTCGAGCCAGCTGCTGCCGATCACGACGCTGGCCGGCATCCTCGCCGCGACGACCGACAACCCGGCGCAGGCCGGCGCGCTGCAGCAGTACCAAGCGCAGCTCAACGCCACCAGCATCCAGTCGATCGTGATCCAGAAGGCCAATCAGGTCGACTTCCAGCTCGGTGCGCAGATCCCGCTCATCGTTCCGTCCGCCTACCCTGCGCTGCAAGCGGCCAAGCGCAACGTCGAGGCGCAGCAACTCGGCTTCGCCGCCACCGAGCAGGCGCTCCTCGCCGGCGTCGCGCAGGCGTTCTACGCGGCCGCCGGTGTCGACGAGCTCGTCGAGGCGCGGCAGAACGCGGTCAAGGTCGCGGAGCAGACGCTCAAGAACGCCAAGGCGCGCTTCGAGGCCGGCACGGTCAACCGCGTCGAGGTGACGCGCGCCGAGCTCGCCGTGGTGCGCGCCGAGCAAACGCTCAACGAGACCCGCGATCTCCAGAAGAACGCCTATCAGGCGCTCGGCACACTGCTCGAGCTCGAGGGCGACTTCCGCGTCGATCCGAAGGACGCCAGCCTGCAGCTCGGGGCGGGCGCCGTCGACGATCTCATCGGGGAGGCGCAGCGCAATCGTCAGGAGCTGCGCATGCTCGACGCCTCGATCGGCGCGGGCAAGCTGCAGGCGCAATCGGCGCTGCTGTCGTGGGTACCGAGCGTGTCGGCCTTCGGCGCGCTGCGCGCCTTCAACTACCGCGGCTTCGTCGGCGATCCCTACCAGTGGCTCGTCGGTGTACAGCTCGACTGGCAGTTCGACGGCGGCTACAGCTACGCGCAGCGCCGGCTCGCTCAGGCGCAGGTCCGCGAGGGCCAGGAGCGTCGCAAGCAGCTCGATCGCTCGATCAGCGACGAGGTGCGCACCGCGGTCCGCGCGCTGCCCACCAAGCGGCGCGCCGTCGAGGCGGCGCAGCGCGCGGTGGCGCTCTCGCAGGAGACGTTGAACCTGGTGCGGGTGCAGCACGACGCCGGTACCGCAACGCAGCTCGATCTGCTGCAGGCGCAGGACATGCTGGTCCTCGCCGAGGTCGGGCTCGCGCAGGCCCGGTTCGACGTCGCCTCGGCGCAAGTCCAGGTCGCGCGCACGCTCGGCAAGCTCGGAGGAAAGTGATGAGCGAAGGGGCGAGCTCTCCGTCGAGAAAGCGTCCGCCGATCGGGCCGATCCTGCTGCTCGTGTTCGGCAGCATCACGTACGGAGGGTACGTCGTCTACCGACGCTCGCTGCCGCTCGAGTGGAACGGCACCGTCGAGGCGCGCACCGTCTCGGTCGGTTCGCGCACCGGCGGCCGCGTCAAGGAGGTGCTGGTCAAGGAGGGTGACCGCGTCTCCGCCGGGCAGCCGCTCTTGCGCTTCGAGCCGGCGGACTTCGAGGCGCAGCGCCTCATCGCCGAGGCGCAGCTCGAACAGACCAAGGCGACGCTCGAGAAGCTCGAGAAGGGCGCCCGCCCCGAGGAGCTGCAGGCCGCCAAGGCCCGCACGCAGAGCGCGATTGCTGCGCTCGACGAGTCGAGGGCGGGCGCGCGCCGTGAGCAGATCCAAGCCGCCGAAGCGCGGCTCGCTTCCGCCCAGGTCTTCGTCGACAAGGCTGAGCTCGACTTCGGCCGCATCAAGCGGCTCTTCGACAGCGGCGCCGCCTCGCGCGCGGAGTTCGACAACGCCGACATCCAGCTCCGCCAGGCGCGCGCCCAGCGCGAGGCGAGCCAGCGTCAGCTGGACGAGCTCAAGAACGGCGTGCGCTCCGAGCAGGTCCGCCAGATCGAAGCGCGGGCGCGCGAAGCCGAGGCCGGGCTGCGCCTCGTCGAGTCGGGCACGCGGCGCGAAGATCTCGCCGCGGCGCGGGCGCAGGTCAAGGCGGCGCAGGGGCGCCTCGATCAGATCCAGGTGATGATCGACGAGCTGACGGTCAAGGCGCCCAACCCGGCGCGCGTCGAGGCGCTCGATCTGCGGCCGGGCGACATCGTCGCGCCGACAGCGCCCGTGGCGGTGCTGCTCGAAGAGGGGCAGCTGTACGTGCGCATCTACGTGCCCGAGACGCAGCTCGGCTTCATCCGCCCGGGGCTCGAGGTGCCGGTCACCGTCGACTCCTTCCCGAATCGCGCCTTCAAGGGTGTCGTCGAGTTCGTCGCCTCGGTCGGCGAGTTCTCGCCGCGCAACCTGCAGACTGCCGACGAGCGCGCCGACCAAGTCTTCGCGGCGCGCGTCGGGCTACGCGAGGGGCTCGGTGAGCTGCGGGCCGGCATGGCCGCGCAGATCAAGGTCAAGAAGTGAGCGCCATCGTCGTCGACAACGTGACGCGCAAGTTCGGCGAGTTCGTCGCGCTGCGGGACGTGTCGCTCGAGGTCGCGCCGGGCACGATCTATGGCCTGCTCGGCCCCAACGGCTCAGGCAAGTCGACGCTGATCCGCATCCTGTGCGGGCTGCTTCCTCCGACGGAGGGGCGCGCCACGGTGCTCGGGCTCGATGTCGCCAAGGACGGCGAAGAGATCCGCAGCCGCATCGGCTACATGAGCCAGAAGTTCAGCCTCTACGAAGATCTCACCGTGCAGGAGAACCTCGAGTTCTACGCGCAGGTGTACGGCCTCAAGGGCGAGCGGCGGCGGAATCGCATCGCCAGCAGCGTCGAGCTGACCCACATCGGGCCCTACCTCGATCGCCGCGCCGGCCTGCTCTCCGGCGGCTGGAAGCAGCGGCTCGCGCTCGGGGCCGCGCTGATGCACGAGCCGCAGGTGATCTTCCTCGACGAGCCGACCGCCGGCATCGACCCCGTCGCACGCCGCGAGCTGTGGGACCTGTTGTTCAAGCTCGCCGCCAAGAACATCACCCTGCTCGTCACGACGCACTACATGGACGAGGCCGAGCGATGCGGCGAGATCGGCTACCTCTACCTGTCCGAGCTGCTCGTCACCGGGACGCCGTCGACCCTCAAGGAGCGGCCCGAGCTGCACGTCGCCGGTACGCGGCGCCTCGAGGTCGAGGCGAGCCCGCCGGCGCGCGCGATGGCCTGGCTCTCCGAGCGTCCCTACATCAAGAGCGCGACGATCTTCGGCCAGGCGGTCCACGTCGTCATCGAGCAGCGCCTGTCTGACGCGGAGCTCACCGCGGAGATGAACGGGGCGGGCTTTCACCACATCAACCTGCGCGAGATCACGCCCTCGCTCGAGGACGTGTTCGTGACCCTGACCAACATGTCAGCCGCCAAGCGCGCCGGGAAGGTCGCCTGATGTGGGCCTCGTTCGTCGCGATCCTGAAGAAGGAGTTCATCCACCTGCGGCGCGATCGCGCGACGCTGGCCATGGCGCTGGCGCTGCCGGTGTTTCAGCTCCTGCTGTTCGGCTTCATCGATCAGACGGTGCACGATCTCCCGACGGTGGTGGTCGACCAGGATCGCTCGTCGCACTCGCGTGAGCTGCAGGCGCAGCTCAAGGCGTCGGGGACGTTCAAGATCATCAAGGTGACGCCCGATCCGAAGGAGGCGCGCGAGGACATCTCGGCGGGTCGCGCCCGCGTCGGCGTGATCATCCCGCCCGACTTTCACGGCCGCCGATCGCGCAACCTGCCGGCGCAGTTCCTCGTGCTGCTCGACGGCTCGGACGGCAACGTGAGCCAGCAGGCGCTCGGCTCGATCAACGGCCTCATCGCCACCGCGAACCTCAACGCCGTCGGGGCGGCCGGCCGCTTCACGCCGCCCCTCTCGGCGCAGCCGGTGCTCCTGTTCAACCCATCGGGCCGCACCGCCAACTTCATCATCCCGGGCCTCATCGCGATCCTCGTGCAGATCGTCGCGCTGGTGCTCGCCGCCGTCGCGATCGTCCGCGAGCGCGAGCGCGGTACCCTCGAGCAGCTGCTGGTCACGCCGCTCGATCCGCTGGGCCTCATGCTCGGCAAGCTCGCCCCGTATCTGCTCATCGGCCTCGCGGAGGTGGCGCTCGTGCTGGCGCTGATGCGCTTCGGGTTCCAGGTGCCGATCCGGGGCAGCGTCCCGTTCTTGTTCTTGATGGCGACGGTGTACCTGTTCGCGTTGCTCGCGATGGGCCTGTTCATCTCGACCCGCGCTACCTCGCAGCTCGAGGCGCAGCAGATGGCGCAGATGCTGCTGCTCCCGTCGATCTTTCTCTCCGGCTACATCTTCCCCGCCGAGGGTCTCCCCGCGCCGCTCTACTACATCGGCCGCCTGTTTCCGGCGACGCACATGATCGCGATCCTGCGCGGCGTCGTGCTACGCGACGCTGGCCCCTCTCAGCTCGTCGGCCACGTCGCCGCGCTCGCCGCGATGTCGATCGTCCTCGTGCTCGTCTCCGCGCGCCGCATCCGCCAGATGACCCAGTAGCCTACCTCACGCCTCGCCGCCGACGACGCGGCGCCACAGTCGGACCTGCTCCGCCGAGGTCTGCCGCGGGATGACGAGCAGCGCGCGCAGCGAGGAGCCCGTGAGCACCGGCGCGACGTGTACGTCGCGCTGCACTCTCAGCACCCGCCCGTTGGCGCGCGCGACGCCCTCGCGCCAGAGCGCCGCGAGGGTCACCGACGGCAGCACGCTCGCCTGGGGCTGGACGAGATCGATCACCTCGGTCTCCGCAACGACGAGTCTTGCGCGCTCGAGGAGCGTCGCCAGCGGCTCGGTGGGGGTGGAGAGCCGGCGCAGGCGCTGCGCGAGCTCCTGCGCGGCGAAGGGCTCGCTCCGTCGAATGGCGCGCGCCAGCCCTCCGGTGAGGACGACCAGTCGGGGCTGCAGCGCTGGTGCCGCCGCGTCGCACAGCACCATGAGACGGCGCTGCGCGATCCAGCACAGCGCCTCGGGTAGCGCGCGGCCGATCCGATCCGCGAGCGCCCTTCGGCGCGGCCGCCCCTGCGGCAAGAGCTCGAGCTCGTACGTGACGAGCCGCGCGGCGCCTTGCAGCGAGAGCGGCAGTGGATCCCCGGGCAGCTCGACGAGGATCCGCCAGGCGGCGACCAGCAGGGAGGCGAGCAAGGCGATGACGACGACGCCGACGTGCAGCGTGCCCAGCAGCGCGGCGAGCAGCAGCAGCCCGTGCAAGACGAGCGAACCGAATTGCCGACGCACCAGCAGCGCGAGCTGGACCACCCCGAGCGTCGCGACGACGAGCGTCAAGAGCGAGAGCTGCAGCGGGACCAGGAGCGGGATCGGGAAGAGCGGCTCCAGCAGCAGGAGGAACACCGCCCAGCCGATCGCCAACCAGAGCACCGCGAGTACAGCCGACAGCGCGAGCAGGCCGCGCACGAAGCGCAGCATCGCCAGGCGCAGCAGCGGACCGTCGAGCCGCTTGAGGTCGGGGTAGAACTGCTGCACTCCCGCGGCGGCTGCGCCGACGATCGGGGCGAGGAAGTAGCCAATCGCGACCCGCCGCGGATCGCGCGCATCGACAGCGACGAACAACACCGCGAGGAGGCCGGCCTTGGCGAACAGACCGCCGACGGCCGCCAGCAGGACAGAGCGCCACGCGAAGCGATAGCGCAGCAGCGAACGAATCGAGGGATGCGGGAGCGGGCGACGGTGCGCGCGGAGCGCCCGGGCGGCGTAGTGCACCGTCAGCCACCGCATCGGCAGGCTGATCGCCAGCGAGAGGACCAACCCCGCCGCGCCGAGCGCATAGGCGCTGACGATCAGGACCGAGAACACCACGAGCTGCGGCCCCCAGATTGACCAGAAGGGGCGATAGATCCGACCAAAGGCGTAGGCGCCCGAGTGATAGGTCCGCACGACGAGGTCGAGAGCGGTCCTCGCGACATAGGCGAGCGCGTAGAGCTCGGCGACTCCCTCGCGCGGTCCACCCTCGAAAGCGAAGTGCACCGCGATCCCCCCGACGATGAACAGCGCCACGGCCAGGATTGTCGCCAGCGTCAACCAGGCGTTCTGGGTCCGCAGCACCGCGCCGCGGCTGGGCAGCCCCCGCAGCTCACTGCGCAGCACCTCGCTCGCCGACCAGTGCATGCCAACGACCAGCCGGCACAGCGTCGCGACCACCAGCGATCGCGCGAGCAGCGGACCGTCGACGAAGAGGCTCAGCGCGATGGCTTCCACGACGTGGAGCGCGTAGCCGAAGAGGCGATTGAGGACGACCGGGAAGGCGCGCACGCCCAGGTAGCGCGCGAGCGAGCCGCCGAGCAGGCTCGCCTCGAGGAGCGGTAGACGCTCGAGCTCGGCGCGTCGTCGCGCGAGCCGCTCAGCGAGCAGGCTCGCCATCGTCCCCTCGGTTGCGCATCACGACCAGCGATGGGAGACCTGCCTCACTGCGCAGCCAGCGATAGGGCACGAGACGGAAGGCGCGCACTCCGCGCAGGCCACTCAACAGCTCGGCGATGGCCAGCGCCACCAGGTAGTCGAGCTGGCGGAGCTGCGCCCGATCGGAGACGCGATGCTGCAGCCAGGGCGCGTGGCGATCGGCGACGCCCGGATCGGGAGACCAGGCTGCCCGCACCACCGCGGCGAGGGCCCTGGCTCGCTCGACCCGCGCGGCCCCGCCAAGCAGGTGATCCGCGGCGCGCAACCGCGTCCGCAGATCGTCGAGCACGAACTTGAGCTTGGCCGACGGCAGCGCCAGCGTCCCTGTGAAGTCGATCCGCGTCCCGAGGTAGTCGAGCTGGGCCCGTCCAGGCACGTCGGACGCCACGGCCGCCCGGCGACCGGCGCCGTTGAAGAAGCACAGCTGGGTCTTGTCGGGAGACAGGCGCAGTCCTCGCGCAGCCAACAGCTCCTCGATCTGACGGGTGGCGCGATCGACGTGCTCTCGCTCCGGGTGCGCCACGAGCAGGTCGTCTCCATAGCGCGCGTAGTAGCAAGGGAGCTCCGCCATGCGCCGATCGAGCGGCATCAAGTACAGGTTCGTCAGCAGCGTGCCGAGCGGCGATCCGATCGAGACCCCGACGAGCGGCGACGCCTCTCCGCCGTCGTCGTCTCGCTGCACGGTGGGGCTGATCACGTGGCGAAGCAGGGCGCGCTGGTAGTCGTCCTCGGCCGGCAGGAGCGGCGCGAGATCGCTCCACAGCGGTGACGTGGGCGCGACGGGGATCGTGTCACCGTAGCTCTTTACGTCGGTGCGCAGCACGAAGACGCCGCGTTGCCGCCGATCGGTGTGCTGCCGGCGATGTGCCGCGAGATAGTCGAGGAACGAGCGCAGCGCGACGGAGCTCGAGTGCTTGCGCCGATACGAGAAGAGCTGGCGCGAATAGAGCGGCTCGATGCGCTGGCGCAAGAGCTCGGCCATCGCGTCGTTGAGCACGCGATCGGGCAGCTCGAGCTCGATCAGTCGCCGCTTCCGATCGAGCATGACCCAGCGCTCTTTGGCGGGACGCCAGAAGCTCTCCCGCCGCGCGAGCGCGCTGGCGATGGACGCCGCGACGCCGTCTGCGTCGGAGCGCAGCAGACGATCGAGGCGCCCTTGCTGCTCGCTACGCGCCGCGATCCGCACCACTGCGGCGCGCAGCGTTGCTTGGGAGCTCAGCTCGTCAAACCAGTGGGCCATGAGGAGAGGTGGGTGCTCGCGGGAGAGTTGCGATTCTGGAAGGGAATCGCTTGACGGTGACGAGGCCGCAGCCTCCATTCACCGATGTGCGACGAGGACCGAGGTCCGAGCCGCGAGCACCCGAAGGTCTTCACCCGGGATCGTCGACCAGGTCTTTTCGCGTGAAGCTGAACCACTTGCCGAGGTTCGAGCCGGCGATGTCGTGAGCGATCTTGTACCAGGCGCTCTGGCTCGAGAGGATGCGAACCGGCTTGCTGGCGTAGACCCCGAAGCAGGACCCCTCGCCGTTGGGCGCGACGACCAGCGCGGTGCAATCCATGCCGCGTGACTTGGTGTGCGCGGTCGGGTTCACGGTCGGGTTCACGTCGTAAATGCCGAAGGGGAAGCCGTTGTAGCACCAGCTCGTGTTGGCGTTGAGCCGCTGCTGCGTCGACTCGTACTGACGCATCACCAGGAACAGAGACGGTGCCGAGGCCCCGGGCGCAGTGTAGGTGGCGAAGCGCCGGCGCAGCGAGTTGCGCTTGAGCGTGTAGGGCGAGGCCGGCGCGGTGACATGCGAGGTGGAGTCGTTCTTCGGGTTGGTCAGCTCGACGCGGATGAACGGCGACTTGGTGCTGATCTTGCTGAACGTCTGGCCGCTCGGGTTGAGCGAGCGCATGGTCTTCGTCGTGCTGTCGTAGTACCCGTCACTCGCGAGCGCCGCCGCGAAGAACTCGGCGTCCGAGACCGGATGGACAGGGCACTTGGTGACGCAGTTGAGCGAGTGGTGCATGTAGAACGAGTAGCTGTAGAAGCTCTCGGTGCGTCCGCTGCTCGGGATCGTGATCTGCACATCGGCGCGGTAGTTGCCATCGATGTAGGTCTTGTAGGGTTTGAGCTCGAGGCCATTGTTCGTTGCCGCCTTGTCCTGGCAGGGCGTAAACGCGATCTTGTCGACGTCGTCGTTCGCCTTCTTGGCGGCATCGCCCGTCGGTCCGACGCGGCAGAGGAACTGCGCGTCCGAGGGCAGGCCGCTGCGGTCGAACACCATACCGATCGTGCCCGCGTCGCAGCCCTTGGCGATGACCCCGGTCGGATCGGGCCAGCGGCTGGTGATCTTCGAGCCGATCGACACGTAGCTGGCGACGCACTGGGTGTCGACGGTGCGGCCCTTGACGTTGATCGTGTAGTTGGTGGTCGCGTCGCACCCGGTGCCGCTCCAGCCGGTGAAGAAGAAGCCATCGATCACCGGCGCGGTCATGGTAGCTTGCACATTGGCGCCGGACGCGTCCGGGTTCGCGCCGCAGCCCGAGGTCGTGCAGGTCGAGCCGACCGCGGACGACCCCGCCGTGTACTGGATCGTTCCGCTCGCGCCCGAGATGCTGCCCGAGATCGCGATGGCGTTCTTGAGCAGCGTTGCCGTGCAGGCGGTGTCGGCGTCGAGGGCGAAGGTCAGGTTGGCGTTGGTGCCCGTACACGCCGCCGAGCCGGACCAGCCGACGAAGGCGAAGTTCTGCGCCTTGATGAGGTTCAGCGTGACGCTCGTGCCTGCGTCGAGCCCGGTCGCCGAGCACATCGTCCCGCCGATACCGCACTGGAGGGAGCCGGGCGTGATGATGACGGTGCCGCCGTCGTTCGGCGTCACGGTCACCGAGAGGCTGAACTTCTTCTTGGCGAACTCGACGACGCACGTCATCCCGCTCGAAACGATCGGAGAGATCGCTGCGGTCGTCTGGACGCCCCCGCCGCAGTTCCAGCTCACGAAGGTCGAGTCGGCGGCGGGCACCGCCGTCAGCGACAGGGCCGTGCCCTGCGGCCACGACAGGGTGCAGCTCGCCGTCGTGCAGCTACCGTCGGTACCGTAGGTCACGGTTCCCGAGCCTGTGCCGGTTCGGTTGATGGTCACGGAGACGCCGGTCCCGCCATCGGTGTTGTTGCCACCGTCCTGGTCGTTCTTGTTCTGCGCCTCTGGGCAGCCACCGACGAACCCAAGCAGCGCGACGAAACAAGCAGTGCGGACAAAGCGAAGCCAAGGTTGAGTCATCGAGTACCTCATTTCCTCATTGTATCGCGTCGGCACGGCAACTGGCACTGGTTCGTCGAGTCAGGCGGACTCTTGTAGCGCCCGTCGCCATGGCACTTGTCGCGCGATCTCCTTGGGCACGAGAACAATCGCCTCGACATGCTGGCCAACGCGCAGGGCAGCCACCTCGTAGTCACGCTGTCGTCGGCGTCCAGTTCGACCGGCTCGCAACACCTCGCCCCACACGGCCTGAAGCACGGCGGAGCTGATGGCTTGGGCTCGCGGCCGACGGAGCCGCAATACGACCGCCTCCGGGGTCGCGGCCACAATCCGCGCAAGCGTCGACTCGATATCGCGCGGCGCAGGGGGACTCGCGGGTGCCTCCAGCAGCTCGCCAGCGAGCCCAGAGCTGGCAAGCAGAATGGCACGCGCGAGCTCGCGCTGCTCAAGGGTGCTCGAGAGCAGCATGTGTCGCCGGGCATGGCGAACCAGCTCCACCGTCTTTGGCAACCGCTCCAACAGGACGCGACGCTGTTGGGAGTTGAGCTGGCTGGCGTCCAGCGAATAGGTCCTGGCGCTGCCCTGAGCTAGGGCACCGCGATTCGGCGGCGCGCGAAAGGCGCGGATCAGCGAGAGGAGTACGCCGCCGAGCAGGCTGAGCAGGCCAGAGACTGGCGAGAACGGAACGACGATCACGCAGACCGCCAGCAGCCCCGCGATCGCGAGTCCGCCGAAATCACCGCGAGCGAGCAGCACGATCTGCGGCACGGAGAGGATCGCTCCGCCGATGAGGAACACCAGTAGATAGGGCGGCATCGGGATCGGCACCACGGTCAGCGGCTGGAGAACAAGCGCCAGCACAAAGGACGCCGCGGCCCACCAGTAGAGAGCCGCGACAACGGACGCTGCCAGGCATGCCCAAACGAAGCGTATGAAGAGCAGACGCGCCTCTGGCCGCAGCAGGCGTCGAAAGTCGGGATAGAGGTTCTGCGCAAATGCAGCTGCCGCGGCCATCGGTGGTCCGAGGAAGTACATGAGCGCAACGCGAAACGGATCGTCCGTGGTGAAGGCGGCGGCGAACACAGCGAAGCTCCCCAGTCGAGTCAGGGCGCCGGCCAGGGCTGCAAGGACGAGCTCGCGTGGCCGCCACTCGATCTTTCTGAGCGCGCGCCAGCTCGGGGAAGACGGCGGACGTCGCGCTGCCCGCCACGACCGCGCGACGTAGTGCAGAGTCAGCAGCCGGCTCCAAGGCATTCCGAGGAGCAAGCCAATCGGGAGCCCCGCGGCACCAAGGAGCTTGGCCGAAAGCAGCAGGCTGCCAAAGGAGATCCACTGGGGGCCCCACAACGAAAACAGGGGGCGGAAGATCCGACCGAACGCGAAGGCCGATGAGTAGACCGTGCGTACGTAGAGATCGATAGCGGTACGGACCACGCAGACGAGCCCGTAGCTCTCTGCGATCCACTCGGTGGGTCCACCCTCGAAGACAAGGTGGATGGCGATGCCTCCGAGGACGAAGAAGGACGCGGCGCCAATCAGAGACGCCGTCAGCCACGCGTTGGCGATGCGCTGCGCCTGTGCCTTGGTGGGCGCCGCCTTGAGCTGCTGGCGCATCAGCTCCGTTGCAGACCAGTGCGCTGCGAGCACGAGCTGGCAGGCGGCTGCGACCAAGAAGGAGCGCACGAGGTGGTGGCCGCGGAGGTAACGCGTCAAGACGAACGCCTCCGCGACGTGAAGCGCGTAGCCGAAGGTCCTGTTGATCAAGATCGGCGTCAGTCGCATTCCGAGGTAGCGCGACACTCTTGCAGCGAGTAGCGCCGCCTCGAGGCGAGGAATCCGTTCCAGTCGCGCACGCTGGCGCCCATGCCACTCCGCAAAGGAGCTCATCGCCAGGGACCGCGGTTCCGACGGGCGACCAGCGAGGGCAGACCGAGGTCATGTCGCAGCGCCGAGTAGGGCATGTCCCGAAAGGCGCGAACACCCGGGCGCGGCGAGAGTGCGGCAGCGATGGCGCGCGCGACGAGATAGTCGAGCTGCGCAAGCTGACCGCGGTCGGACACGCTGCTCCGCAGCCAGGCCGCATAGTGCGTCGCCATCGGCGAGCGTTCATCCAGAGCTTCCCCTACGATCGCGACGAGCTCGCGGGCGCGCTCGGGCGGGGGCAGACCCTCGAGAAGCCGATTGGCGAGACGGATCCGCTGGCGCAGATCGAGGAGCAGCGAGCGCATCTTGTCCCGCGGTAGCCCGATCGTCCCCGAGAACTGAATTTGCCATCCTAGGTAGACGAAGGATGCGGCGCCACGAAACTCCGGCGCCGGAGACGGCCGAGCTGCGCCGTTGAGGAAGATCCGCTGGAGCTTGTGTTGGGCGAGCTGGAGGCCGCGATCGGACAACCGCCGTGAGAGTTCGGTGACGGCGGCGTCGACCCGCTCGACGCTCTCGTGCGCGAACAGGATGTCGTCGCCGAAACGCGCATAGAACAGGTCCGTGCCCGCGAAGTGCGCGTCAATCGGCATGAGGTAGAGGTTGCCGAGCACGGGACCGAGCGGCGACCCGGTTGGCAGCCCGCGGAGGGGTGTCGCCTCTCCACAGTCAGGCCGAAGCACCGTCGGTCGCACGAGCGACTCCACGAGCCCCCGGTCGTAGTCGGTGAGCGGGCCGAGGTAACCAAGCAGCTCGTCCCAAAGCGGAGACGACCTACCCATCAGCATCGAGTCGCCGTAGCTCTTGATGTCACATCGAACGACGAAGAGGCCGCGTCGCCGCGGGTCCGGATGGCGCCGGCGGTGCGCTTGCAGATAGGACAGGAAACTCTCTATCGCCAGGTAGGCGGAGCGCCCTCGCCGATAGGAGAAAAGCTGCGGGGAGAAGCTTGCTTCGAGGTGAAGGGCGAGCCAGTTGGCGAACGCGTCATGCAGGATCGCATCCGCTAGCTCGAAGGAGTAGAGCTCGCGCCGCTTGTCGAGCATCGCCCAGTGCAGTCGCGCCGGTCGGGCGACGTGCTGTCCCTTCCGCACGTCGCTAGCGACCCTCGCGGCGACCGCGCGCGCCTCGTTGCGCAGCAGATCTGCATCGAGACCATGCAGCGCGTTGCGCGCCAAGAGACGCGTGATGCTGTCGAGCAGCACGTCTGGGTTTCGGAGAAAGGAGAGGACCGACATTCAGCGCATCGAGGAGAGAAAAAGGGAAACCGGCGGGGTGACTACCTTTTCCTGATGTTGCCCGCTAGGATAGGATTTCCGTCGCGCAAGGCCGCAGCCTCTGCAAAGACGGGAGAGACCTGCTTGCGCAGGGGCCCGCCGGTTTCGAAGGTCATTCGGGCAAGGTCAGCTCGTCGGCCCGCCAATCCTCTTTATGCACAGTGTCGAGGAGCCGCATCCACATGTCGAGCGACGCGCCAGTCACTGGCAATTGCGCGTGGTCAACTCGCTGGATCACCCACTTGCCAGGCGAGGCCTCGACCTCCTTGACGCAGATGCCTTCGCCGCGCGAGTTGAGCAGGATGCCGTCGCAAGCGAGCGACCGGTGGCTGTTGTAGGCGTGCTGCGCGCGCCACAGCTTCTGGGTTTGGCTATAGCGAACGGGAATCGTCACCCCCGTCTCGATGCTCATCGAGCACTTGTGCGTCCCGATCGCAGCCTTGACTCGCGAAGACTCAAAGTTGCGACGAATTAGAAGAAGATCGCCCTTTCCGCTGAGCGTGAAGGTGCGGCGCAGCGACTTGCGCTTGATGACCTGGGTCTTCAAAGGGAAGTTGGTCTCGACGAAGTAGCCGCCCAACCGGGCTTGGTGGTGAAGACCGTTGAACGTGATCTCGACGGAAGGGTTGCGCAGCGTCGGAACCGGGTCGAATTTCCCCTGCCCCGCGAGCGCTCGGCTGGCATAAGACTGCCCCGACTCCCAGTTGTACTTGGCGTACTTGAAACTCGTCGTCTGGGCAGCGAAGTCGAAGTAGCTCTGCTCTCCAAGGTTGAACTTGCAGGGCACGGCGCAGTCGAGCGTCGAGTGCATGTAGAAATCGCTCGAGTACAGCTCCGGAGAGCGATAGTTGCCGCTGTCCCAGACGACGCTCAGTCGATAATTGCCCTGTGTGTAGACCTTGGCCGGCGTGATCAGCTGTCCGGTGTTTGCGCCCGCAGCGTTGGCGCACTTCACGTAAGTCGCCTTGTCGAAGCTCTCGGCTCCCGCGCTGGCCGAAGTCGGCGCGAGCTTACACATGAACGTACCCGTGCCCGCGGCGCCTGAAAAGGTCACCTGATTGTCCCCGCAGGTCTTGCCGTCATGAACCTTTGACCAGGTCGGCGTCGCGACCTGTGCGGTCGAGACCAGAGAGGGCACGGTGGTGGCGGTGATGTAGTTCGCCGTGCAGCTGACGTTCGCCGTTTCGCCGATGATCGTCGCCACCGGGTTCGGCGTCGCGCTCATCCCCGTCGTCTGACAATCTGGGGTGTTGCCCGTCCAGCCCGTGAAGATCAGGCCGGGAGCCGCCGTGCCCGTCTTCGCGGTCAGCGTCGCCTGCGTCCCGCCGCCAGCATCGATCGAGCAGCCGCCACCCGAGCAGTCGGCCGGGACTGCGCCCAGCCCCGCCGTCGGGCTGATCGCCGCCGCCGGTGACGCCTGCACCACGCCGTCGACCTTCGTGTTGACACTCAAGGTGATGCGGTTGACCACCGTCGCCTCGCACTTGTAGCTGCCGTTGAGCGGACTCGTCGCAATCGCCACGTCAACAACGGCGCTGGTCGGCGCGTCCGTGAAGGTCTTGTTGCAGACGTCGGCTGGGGACGAGGTCCCCGAGCCGCTCGCGAACGTCCCGGTCAGCGCCTTGATACGGCGCGGGCTACCCGACTGTGACGCGCTGAAGGTAAGGCTGTACTTCTCGCCGTTGGCGACATCGATGGTCTTGGCCGCCGTCGGCGCAACCGTTCCGGTGCCAACCACCGAGCCGATCACGCTGACCCGCTGACGAAAGCCCGCGGTGCAGGTTACGTTCGAGTTTGCGTTGAACGTTGCGGTGGCCGTGGTCGCCGGGGTGGCGCTCGAGAAGGTCGACGGGTTGAGCGTCACCGTCGAGGAGCCGCCGGTCTGAGTGCAGCCCCAGGTCTCGATTCGGTACCCCGTCGGATCGTTCGTCTGTGCCGTCAAGACGATCGCCGTGCCGTCCTTGACCTTGCAGCCGCTCGTCGCGCAGTTGGCGTTTCCGGTGACGGTCCCGCCCGTCCCCGACGGACTCGTCGTGCCGCTGTAGGTGATCGTCCACTCCTTGACGAAGTAGGCGGTGCAGGTCTTGTCCGAGTTCATCGAGAGCTGGAACGGGTTCGTCGAGCCGGTGCACTCCGAGCCGTTGGTGCCGGACCAATGATCGAATACGTAACCAGCCTGCGCCGTCGCCTTTAGGTTGACCTTCTGGCCGGCGTTGATCGTCGTGCTGTTGGTACAGCCGGTCGGGTTGACCGTCGTGCAGCTCTGATCTGGCGAACCGTTCGCCGGCTTGTCGATCCACATGTCGACCGTGCCGGTGGACGCGGTGTTGATGCCAAACGTCAGCGCGACCGGGACGTTGGTGCTGAACCCCGCGGTGCACGACTTGGCCTTGTCCATGGTCACGTTGATCGGCGTGGTCGTCCCGCTTCCCGCGCAGTCGCCGCCCCAGCCGTTGAACGTCGCGCCGACCGCCGTCGGTGCCGCCGTGAGCTGGACGACCGTGCCGTGATCGTATTCGGCGGACGTCTGCGCGCCGGGCGCATCGATGCCGCCCGTGTCCGACGTGACGTGCCCGCCGCCCGTGACGACGAGCTCGAGCTTGCGCTTCTGTTTGACGAAGCGCACCGAGCAGCTCTTGGCCGCGTTCATGACGATCGAGTTGATCGTCGCGGCCGAGCCGGTGCCGATGCAGTCGCCGCCCCAGTCGGATACCTGATAGTTGGCTGCTGGCACCGCGGTGATCGTCAAGGCGGTGCCGCCCGCGACGTTGACCGCCGCGCACGTCGAGGCGCTGCAGCTCCCGACGTCGGGCGCGGTCTGGAGCGTGCCCCAGGGCCCCGCGTCGCCGTTCGGCCCGAGCACCGACATCGTCAGCGGGAAGGTCACCGCCGTGAGCTGTGCGGTGCAGGTCATGTTCTTGGTGATCGTGACGTTGACGCTCTCGGCGGTGCCCGAGCAGTCACCCGACCAGCCGGTGAAGTTGTAGAACTGTGCCTTGA
>CAZPEY010000073.1:0-18346 GCA_964585665.1 uncultured Polyangiaceae bacterium
GTGCTGCGCATCATCAACGAGCCGACGGCGGCGGCGCTCGCCTATGGGCAGCAGTCTCCGACGGGCGCGGCGGGGCGCAACGAGCGCATCGCGGTCTATGACCTCGGCGGCGGCACGTTCGACATCTCGATCCTCGAGCTGCGCGCGGGCGTGTTCGAGGTCCGCTCGACCTCGGGCGACACCTACCTTGGTGGCGAGGACTTCGATCGCAAGATCATCGACTGGCTGGCCGACGCCTTCGCCAAGGACAACGGCATCGATCTGCGCGCCGACAAGCTGGCGCTGCAGCGCCTCAAGGAGGCGGCCGAGCGCGCCAAGCACGAGCTGTCCTCGGGCCTCGAGACCGAGATCAACCTGCCGTTCATCGCGACGCGCTCCGGGCAGCCGCTCCACCTCCAGACCAAGCTGACGCGCTCGAAGCTCGAGTCGATCACCGAGGAGCTGGTGCAGCGCACGCTCGGCCCCTGCCAGACGGCGCTCAACGACGCCAAGCTAACGGTCAAGGAGATTGACCAGGTCATCCTCGTCGGCGGGCAGACGCGCATGCCGCGCGTGCAGCAGGTCGTCGAGGAGTTCTTCGGGCGCAAGCCGAACAAGAAGGTCGACCCCGACGAGGTCGTCGCCGTCGGTGCAGCGCTGCAAGCCGGCGTCTTGAAGGGCCAGGTCAAGGAGGTGCTGCTCCTCGACGTGACCCCGCTGTCGCTTGGCGTCGAGACCGCCGGCGCGGTCTTCACGCGCATCATCCCGAAGAACACGACGATCCCGACCAAGAAGGCACAGGTCTTCTCGACCGCGGTCGACAACCAATCGTTCGTCGAGGTGCACGTCCTCCAGGGCGAGCGCGAGATGGCGGTCGACAACAAGTCGCTGGCGCGCTTTCAGCTCGTCGGGATTCCGCCCGCGCCGCGTGGCGTGCCGCAGATCCAGGTGTCGTTCGACATCGATCAGAACGGCCTGGTCAACGTCTCGGCCAAGGACCTCGGCACCGGGCGCCAGCAGAGCGTCAAGGTCGTGCCCACCTCGGGGCTCACCGAGGACGAGATCCAGCGCATCATCAGCGACGCGGACGCGCAGCGCGAAGCCGATCAGGCGCGGCTCAAGCTCGCGGACAGCCGCTTGCAGCTCGAGTCGCTGCTCTACACGACCGAGCGCTCGCTCGCCGAGTTCGGGCACGTCCTGTCGCAGCTCGAGCGCGAGCAGGTCGAGCAAGAGGTGCAGGCCGCCAAGCGGGTCATCGAGATCGCTCAGGCGCCCAACGAGATCGACGAGGTGCGGACGCGGCTCGAAGGCGCGGCGCAGCGCATTGGCGAGGCGATGTACGCCGCCGCTTCCGTCGACGCCGAGGACGGGTGACCCAATCCTCGCCGGATCAGCAGGCACCACGTTGAGGACACGCCCAGGCTAGGACCCCATGAGCAAGCGCGACTACTACGAAGTTCTGGGCGTCCCTCGCAACGCGGATGCGCCAACGCTCAAGCGTGCCTATCGCGAGCGCGCGCTGCAGTACCACCCCGATCAGAACCCCAACAACCCCGATGCCGAGGCGCGCTTCAAGGAGCTCACCGAGGCGTACGCGGTGCTCTCCGATCCGGACAAGCGCGCCAACTACGACCGGCGCGGCTTCGCCGCCGATGGCGCCGAGGCGGGCGTCGACTTTGGTGCGTTCTCGGAGATCTTCGACAACCTGCTCGGCGATCTGTTTGGCCGCAAGAAGGCGCGCACCGAGGGGCGGGATCTGCGCTACACGCTCGAGGTGACCTTCGAGGAGGCGGCGCTCGGAGCCAAGCGCTCGATCAAGGTCCCTGGCAAGCAGCCCTGCACCGACTGTGAAGGCAGCGGCGCAAAGGGCGGGATGGCGGGGACCAAGACCTGCCCCGCCTGCGACGGCAAGGGCGAGCAGCGTGTGCAGCAGGGCTTCTTCGCGGTCGGCAAGCGCTGCAGCCAGTGCTTCGGCAAGGGGCGCCTGGTCGTCACGGTCTGCCCGACCTGCAAGGGCGAGGGGCTGCGGACCGTCGAGCGAGAGTTCGAGGTCCAGGTGCCGGCGGGCGTCGAAGACGGCGCGACGCGCAAGCTGAGCGGCCATGGGGAGCCGGGGCACGGCGGCGGCGCGACCGGCGATCTCAACATCCACATTCGCGTGCTCGAGCACCCCATCTTCAAGCGCGAGGGCGACGTCGTTGTCGTCGAGGTGCCGCTCGGTTTCGCCGAGGCGGCGGCCGGTGGGACGATCTCGGTGGCGACGCTCGATGGGCCGGTCGAGATGAAGATTCCCCCCGGCACGCAGTCAGGCACGCTGTTCCGACTGCGCGGACGCGGGCTCAAGGGGCGCCTCGGTCGCGGCGATCAGCACGTCCGCGTCCTCGTCGAGACCCCGGTGGCGCTTACCGACGAGCAGCGGGCCCAGCTGGCCGCGTGGCAGGCGGCTCTCGGTGAAGAGGCGCTCCCGCAGCGCCGGGCCTTCCTCGAGAAGGTGGCCAGTCTTGGAGGCACTCGCCCGCAATGAGCAGCCCGCGCGAGGCGTGCCCCAAGTGCGGCGAGGCGCGTCGAGAGGATCGCGCCGCCTGCCCACGCTGCGGTCTGATGGTCGACCGCTGGACGAGCTTCACCGTCGCGCCGCCCGCGCCGTCCGAGCCGCTGGCCGCGGCCTGGACCAAGCTCCTCGACAGCTGGGAGGAGGAGAGCGCCCACAAGCGGCTCCTCGATCTGGCGGCGAACCTCGGCGAGCTCGACACCGCGGCGGCGCTCTATCGCCACCGCCTGCGCGACCGTCCTGACGATCCGTTCGCGCGGCAGGGCCTCGAGCGCGCCGCGCACCTGGCCGCCGTGATGGGCGGGCAGCGCGCAGCGACGGCAGAGATCCCGCGCTCGCTGCGCGTCGCGTCGATCCTGGTCGCTGTCGCCCTGGTCGTCGTTGTACTGCAACTCCTGCGGGTAACGCTGCACTGGTAGCTGTCGTCGCCGGACTCTGATAAAATGAATCTTCCGGGCGTAGCGGAGATATGGCTCAAGTCGACTTCCAGCACCGCGAGATCATCGTCAAGCTCGTTTACTATGGGCCGGCGCTGTCGGGGAAGACTACCAACCTGCAGCAGGTACATGCGCGTCTCGATCCACGGCGAAGAGGACGACTGCTGACGCTCGATACCAAAGATGATCGCACGCTCTACTTCGACCTCCTGCCGCTGTCGGTGCGCAGCAAGAGCGGCTCGACGGTGAAGTTCAAGCTCTTCACCGTCCCTGGGCAGGTCATCCACAACAACACCCGCAAGGTCGTCTTGCAGGGGGTCGACGGGGTGGCCTTCATCGCCGACTCGCAGCTCAAAGAGACCAAGGCCAACAACGAGTCCTTCGCGAACCTGCAGCAGAACCTGCGCGACAATGGCCTCGCCGAGGACGAGATCCCCATCGTCATCCAGTTCAACAAGCGGGATCTGCCGGAGGTCCGCACCGACGAGGAGATCCGGCGGCTGGCGGCGCGCGGCAAGGAGCCGATCTTCTCTGCGGTCGCGTTTCGGGGCGAAGGGGTCGCCGAGACGCTGCTCGGTCTCGTCGACGCGGTCTACGACTCGCTCGAACGGTCGATCGGCCTCGGCTCCAAGCACGGCTTTCCCAAGGACGAGCTGCTCGCGGGCCTGGCGGCGCAGCTGGGGGTTCGCGGTTGAGCCAAAAGGCGATGATCAACCTTGATGCGGCGATCTCGCTCGACGAGCTGCTCGACCGGACGACCCGCGAGACGCTCACCGAGTCGTCGCGCGAGCTCGGGTTCGAGCTGGTCGTCGTCGACCGCGATCAGCGCGTCGTCCTCGGGAACCGTCCGCCGGCCTCGGCGCTCGCGCCGAGCGACGAAGAGAGCGTGTTCGTCGAGATCGAGGGGCGCCGCTTTGGGCGCCAGCATCTCTACGCGGATGGGGACGTGGTCGGCACGATCTTCGTCGGTCCCTTCGCGGCGGCGATGCATCAGGAGGTGGCGGCGCGGATGGTGCGGCACTTCGTGCGCCTCAGCGACGCCTTCTTGCACGAGGGGATGCGGCGCGCGATGTCGGCCCGCATGCACGTCCTCGCCGTCGAGGAAGCGCACAACGAGATGGCGGAGAAGAACCGTCGCCTCGCCGAGGCGGTCGAGCGACTGCAAGAGGCCGATCGCCTCAAGTCGAACTTCCTGGCGACCATGTCCCACGAGCTGCGCACGCCGCTGACCTCGGTGATCGGCTACTCGGAGATGCTGCTCGAGGGGCTCGCCGGCGAGCTCAACCCGGAGCAGCGCGAGTATGTGCAGACGGTGATGGAGAAGGGCGAGCACCTGCTCGACCTGATCTCGGGGCTCCTCGACATCTCGACGATGGAGTCGAACCAGATGCACTTTCACAAGAGTGCGTTCGACATCGGCAAGGTGATCGAGAACTGCCTCATCACCGTGACGCCCGTGGCGCGGCGACGACGGATTCGCTTGATCAACGGGATCCCATCGGAAGGGGGAGCGAGCGATGGGGAGACGGCGGCGGCCCTGCCGCGGGTGATCGGGGACAAGGACAAGATGCGGCAGGTCGTGCTCAACCTGCTCGGCAACGCGGTCAAGTTCACGCCGGAGGGAGGCGTCGTCGAGGTGCGGGCCGAGCTGGCCAGCCTGCTGCCGCTCGGTGCCGAGGAGACGCCGAGCGCGGTGCGCGTCGCGGTGCGAGACACCGGCATCGGCATCGCGCCAGAGAACCACAATCGCATCTTCGATCCGTTCTTCCAGGTCGATAACTCCTCGACGCGTGAGTACGGCGGCACGGGGCTCGGCCTCAACATCGTGCGTCGCTACGTCGAGGCGCACGGCGGCGCGGTGTGGGTGGAGAGCCAGGTCGGCAACGGCGCGACGTTCTTCTTTACCCTGCCGCTCGCACCGCCCCTGGATTGACGATGGAGTGGTGGCTCCTCGAGCGCGCGCTACTGGTCGCGGCGTTGATCGTGGGCGCCGGCTTCTTCGCTGGCTCGGAGACGGCGCTCTTCTCGCTCACTCGCGTCGAGCGCGAGGCGATGGCGCAGCGCGAGGATCGGCGCGGCCACCGCGTGCTGCGGCTGCTCGACGATCCGCGCCGCGTCATCGTCACGATCATCCTCGGCAACGAGCTCATCAACATCACCGCGTCGACCATCACCGCAGAGATGACGGCCCGCCTCCTGCCGCAGCTCCCGTCGCCGCTGCAGGTCCTCGTGACGACCGCCTGGACGGTGCCGCTCGTCCTGCTGTTCGGCGAGATGGTCCCGAAGTCGATCGCGATCCGGAGCAGCCTCCGCTGGGCGCTGATCACGAGTCGCCTCCTCGAGACGGTGATGCAGCTCATCGCGCCGCTTCGCTACGTGCTCTACGTCGTCTCGGGCGCGTTCGTGCGACTCGTCGGTGGCCGCGACGAACGCTCGCCCGAAGGGCTGCGCGAGGAGGAGTTCCTGGCGCTCGTCGACGTCGGCTCCGAGAGCGGCGAGCTCGAGGTTGGAGAGAAGCGGCTCATCCACAACGTCTTCGAGTTTGGCGACAAGACCGTCGGCGCGATCATGACCCCGGCCGACAAGGTCTTCGCACTTCCGTACGAGATGCCACTTGGCAAGCTCGTCGAGGCGGTCAGCCAGTCGAAGTTCTCGCGCGTGCCGATCTACCGGTCGGGGCGCGGCGGCCCGCGTTCGAGCTCGCAGAAGCGCACCCCGCTCGATGTCGTGGGGGTGCTGCTCGCCAAGGATCTGGTCGGGTATCGCTACGGTCGCCTCGAAGGCCACACGGTGCAGGACTTGCTGCATCCGCCGCTGTTCGTGCCGCGCACCACCAAGTGCGACAACCTCTTCCGCGAGTTTCAGCGTCGCAAGACGCACCAGGCGCTCGTCGTCGACGAGTTCGGTCAGCTCTCTGGCCTGGTGACGATGGAGGACCTGCTCGAGGAGCTCTTCGGCGAGCTCGCCGACGAGAAGGAGAGCGGATCGTGATCGGCTGGTTCCAGCAGCTCGACGTGGTCCAGGCGGCGCTCGTCGTCTCGGGGCTGTGCCTCCTCGGCGAGGCCTTCTTCGCGCTCTCCGAGATCTCGATCATCTCGTGCGATCGTCTGCGGCTGCGTCGCGAGGCGAGCGAGGGATCGCGCACCGCCCGGATCCTCGAGCAGTTCCTGCAGAGCAAGCAGCGCCTCCTGGCCACCACGCTGTGCGGGACGCAGCTGACGATCGTCGTCTCGACCGTCGTGATGACCTACGCGCTGCACCGGCGCTACGGTGCGCGCGGCGAGCTGTACCTGCTGCTTGGCCTGGTGCCGATGACGGTCATCTTCGGGGAGATCGTGCCGAAGTCCCTGGCGCGTCAGCACTCGGATCAAGTGGCGCGCCTCGTCGCGGTCCCGCTCTTCTTCGCCCAGAAGCTGTTCTGGCCGCTCGTCTACTCGATGACCGCGATCACCAGCTGGTTGACCCGTCGTATGGGGCTCGCGGAGCGCAAGCTCGTGACCCGCGAGGAGCTCGGTCTGATCCTGCAAGGGCCCGCGACCCACGGGATGAGCGAAGGCGAGCGCAAGATGATCTCGCGCATCTTCGACTTCAAGGAGACGACGGTTGGGGACGTCATGGTGCCGCTGTCCGACGTCACCGCGCTGCCCGCCGAGGCGACCCTCGCCGATCTCGCCGCGGCCATCGACGACAAGCAGTACACGCGGTACCCGGTGTATCGCGAGCGCGTCGACCACGTCGTCGGCATCGTCCACGCCTTCGACGTGCTCAAGGCGGGCAGTGGCGGCCACGGCCACGCGGTCGGCGACTTCGGGCGCGCACCGATCTTCGTGCCGCAGAGCAAGCCGGCGGTCGACCTGCTCGTCGAGCTGCAGCGCTCGCGGCAGAGCATGGCGATCGTCGTCGATGAGTACGGCGGTGCGATCGGCATCGCGACCGTCGAGGACGTGCTCGAGGAGATCGTGGGGCCGATCGACGATGAGCACGACAACGCGCCGTCCGCGGTGCGCAAGGAGGCCGACGGAGTGTGGCGGGTCGGCGCGCGCACGCCCGTGGCGGACCTCAACCGCCAGCTCGGCCTCGGGCTTCCCGAGGGCGAGGACTACACGACGATCGGTGGCCTGATGCTCGAGCGGCTCAAGCACATCCCCCGCGAGGGGGAGTCGATCCGCGTCGGAGGGCTGCTTTTGCGCGTGACCCGCGCCACCGATCGTGGCATCGACGAGGTCTTGATTCGAATCGCCAAGAAGCGCGACGTGCGCGAGCCGACCCGGAGCTGATGCGATGACGCCAGAGACGCTGCGCGCGCTGCTCGAGCGCGTCCAAAGCGGCACGCTTCCCGTCGAAGCGGCCATCGAGGCGCTCAAGGATCTGCCGTTCGCCGAGCTGGGCTTCGCCAAGATCGACGGTCATCGCCACTTGAGGACCGGCTTCCCCGAGGTGGTGTACGGGCAGGGAAAGACCGACGAGCAGCTCGTCGCGATCGGGCGTGTCCTGCTCGAGCGTGGCGGGGCCGTCTTGATGACGCGGCTCTCTCCCGAGATCGCCCAGGCGGTCCAGAGCGCCCTGCCCGAGCTCGTCTACGACGCGGCGGCGCGCTGCCTCTACCGCGCCGTCGAACCGGTCGCTGCGGCCTCGCCCCCGGTGCTCGTCCTCACCGCCGGGACGCTCGACCTCCCGGTGGCGGCGGAGGCGGCGCGCACCGCGGCGGTGGCGGGCTGCAAGGTCGAGCTGATCTCCGACGTCGGCGTCGCCGGGTTGCATCGCTTGCTGGCGGTCAGGGCGCGGCTCGATGAAGCGGCCGCGCTGGTGGTCGTCGCCGGCATGGAGGGGGCGCTGCCGTCGGTGGTCGCTGGCTTGTGTCGCCGGCCGGTCATCGCCGTGCCAACGTCTGTGGGCTATGGCGCGCACCTGGCCGGGCTGACGCCACTGCTCGCGATGATGACCTCGTGTGCGGCCGGCGTCGCGGTGGTCAACATCGACAACGGTTTCGGCGCTGGTTACCTCGCTGCGCAGATCGCTCGGCAGTCGAAGGGCGCGAGCGAAGACTCATGAGCGCGGCGGACCTGACGGGGCGACACCTCCACCTCGATTGCTTCTCGGGGATCGCGGGCGACATGACGCTCTCGGCGCTCGTCGACCTCGGGGTCCCCGAGGCAGTGATCGGCGAGGCGCTGGCGGCCTGCGGTCTTGGCGACGTGACGCTGCGGTTCGGGCGGGTGACGCGCAGCTCGCTCGTCGGGTTGCACCTCGTCGCCGAGCGTGGGAGCGAGCGCATCACGCCGACGGCGCTGCCCGAGAGCGAGCACGCGCACGACGATCCTCAGGCCCATGGGGCCGGGGAGGCCCCTGGTCACGATCACGCCCACGATCACACCCACGATCACGCCCACGATCACGATCCCCACGGCGCGCACCAGGAGCATGCCCACCGGGGGTACGCCTCGATCCGCGCTCTCCTCGAGCGCAGCCTCGACGGGCAGACCCGCGCGCTGGCGCTGGCGATCTTCGGCAAGCTCGCCGAGGTCGAGGCGGCGCAGCACGGCTGCGCGCTCGACGAGGTGGTGTTCCACGAGGTCGGTGCGCTCGACTCGATCCTGGACATCGTCGGTGTCGCGGCGGCCCTGGCGTGGCTGCGCCCCAGCCGCGTCACGGTGCGGACGATCCCGACGGGCCATGGCATGGTGCGCACCGCACACGGTCGCCTGCCGGTTCCCGCGCCTGCAACCCTGGCCCTGCTGCGCGGCTTCCCGATCGAGGATGGCGGGGTGGCGATGGAGCTGACCACGCCGACCGGCGCGGCCATTGTTGCCGCGGTGGCGACGCCAGCGCCAGGCCTGCCGAGCGGGACGGTGCGCGCCATCGGCTGCGGGGCTGGCACCTGCGACCTTCCTGGCCGTCCCAACCTGCTGCGCGTCGTGCTGGTCGATCCTCCAGCCGCCGGCGCGGACGCGGCGCAGCTCGTGCAACTCGAGGCCAACCTCGACGATCTGAGCCCGCAGCTCCTGGCGCCACTCGTCGAGGCGCTGCTCGCGGCGGGGGCGCGCGACGCGTGGCTCTGCCCGATCGTGATGAAGAAGGGGCGCCCCGGCTTCCTCGTCGGTGCGCTGGTGGAGGAGGCGCGGCGCTCGGCGGTCGAGCAGGCGCTGTTCGCCAACTCGACGACCCTCGGCGTACGGCGCTGGACGATCGGGCGCAGCGAGCTGCACCGTCGCTGGGAGAGCCTCTCGACGCCCTACGGCGAGGTGCGGGTCAAGCTCGGCGAGAGAGACGGAGTGGTCAGCCACGCGGCGCTCGAGTACGAGGACGTGGCGCGGCTGGCGGTCGCGCACGGTATGACCGTCAAGGAGCTTTACTATCAGCTCGACGGCTTGCTGCTGCGCTGGCGCTCGCGCCAAGGCTGAGCCCGCCTCGCCCCCCGCCCGTGGAATCTGGGCAGCCACACCAAAAGGTGCGATAGTGGGGGCGGTGATCGCCTCGCCACTTCTCTTGCTCCTCGGGGGCTCGGACGTGCTCCGGGTCCAGATCGACCTACAGCTTCGCGCGCTCGGCTACCGGACCGAGCACGCGGCGACGGTCGAGGGGTCGCTCGATCGCTTCGCGGTGGTCATCGTCCTCGGAGGAAAGCCCGGATCCCGTCGCGAACCGCTCTCGGCGTTGATCGACCTGATCGCCGAGCTGCGACGGGCGGCGAGCAACCTGAGCCTGGTCTGCGCGATCGATCGGCTGCACGCGGACGACGCGGTGACCGCCGCCCTCGACGCAGGGGCCGATCACATCCTGAGCCTGCCGGCGACCGTCGTCGATCTGCGGATCATGGCGTCTTCGTCGCTCCGCCTGCACCAGACGCGCCTCTCCCTGCTGCGCGTCGGTCGCTACTGCGATGCGCTGGCCGAGACGGGCGCCGCGGTCGACTCCTCGCTCGAGTCGCCAGAGGGCTTGCACGACGTGCTGGCGCGCATCGCCGATGCGCTCGACTGCTCGCGCGTCGCGCTGATCCTGCTGACCGAGAACGAAGAGCAGGGCCTGCTGGTCGCGGCCTCCGACGAGAAGCGCCTGCTGCGCGAGACCATCAACCTCGAGCGCTACCCCGAGGTGCGGGCCAGCCTCGAGCGCGGCAGCGTCGTGATCGTCGATGACGTGCAGGCGTCTCCGCTCATGGGGCCGTGGGCGCAGCTCGCGGCGCAGCACGGCGGCAAGACCATCGTCTCGGCGCCCCTGTTCGTCCACAACCGCGCGGTCGGCGCGCTGCTCCTGCGCTCCACCGAGCGGATCCCCGAGTTCGACGTGCGGGCCCACGACTTCCTCCGCACCGCGGCGCTCTTGCTCGGCCTGTTGCTGCGCTCGGGGCGCGTGCTCGATACGCTCCGCGAGCAGACGCGGCGCCTCGCCATCGGTCGGATCTCCGAAGAGGCGCGCAGCCGGGCCCTCGACCAGCACCGCGAGTTCTTCGAGAGCTTCGCGGACGGGATGGTCGTGCTCGATGGCGATGGCGCGGTGCTCTATCTCAATCGCACCGCCCAGGAGCTGACCGGCTACGCCCAGGGGGGCCTGACCGGGCATCCGTTCGAGTCGATCGTCCTCGAGCACGAGCGGCAGCGCATCCCCGCCGTGCTCTACGCGGTGCTCAACCAGGCTGTGCCCTCGCCGTTCGATCTACACGTCCGCACCACCTCGGGTGAGGTCCTCGCGCTGTCGGTGGTCGCGTCGTCGGCGCTCGCCGAGCACGGCTGCGTCGTGTTGACCTTCCGCGACGTGTCCGAGGCGCGTCGCCTCGAGCAGGAGCTGGGGCGCAACCGCGACTTCCTCGAGCGCCTGATCAACTCGACGGTCGACGCCATCATCGCCGCGGATCTGACCGGGCGGGTCATCCTCTTCAATCAGGGCGCGCGGCGCCTCTACGGCTACGATCCGACCGAGGATCTCGGTGAGCTCACCGTCGAAGGGCTCTATCCCGAAGGCGGCGCCAACGCGGTGATGCGCGATCTGCGCGCCTCGGCCAACGGGCGGCTCGAGCCGTCGCGTCGTGACATCGTCACCAAGGGCGGCGAGATCGTGCCGGTGTCGCTCTCGGCGGCGATCGTGTACGCCGATGGCCAGGAGATCGCCACCGTCGGGATCCTCACCGATCTCCGGGATCGCCTGCGCATGGAGCAGCGCCTCGCGCAGGCCCAGGAGAAGCTCGACATCTCCGAGCGCCAGGCGGCGATCGCCGAGCTGGCGGGCACGACCGCACACGAGCTCAATCAGCCGCTGACCTCGATCATGGGCTACGCCGAGCTCCTCCTCCGCAAGCTCGATCAGGAGGATCCTCGCCACCGAGGCATCAGCACGATCTACCAGGAGGCCGAACGCATGGCCGAGATCGTTCGCAAGATCGGCCGGATCACGCACTACGAGACCAAGAGCTACGTCGGCTCGACGAAGATCCTCGACCTCGAGCGCTCGACGGGAGGCGACGAGTGATGGACGCGCGCGCCGGCGCCATGGCGAGCGAGCAGAGCCAGGTGCTGCTTCCGCCCTCGCCCGAGCAAGCGATGCTCGCCGCGTTTCGCCTCGCCAAGGATCTGTCGGTCGACATGCGCGAGGAAGAGGCGGTCGGCATCTTCATGCAGGTGCTGGTCGGCCTGCTGCCCGGGCGCTTCATCTCGGTGCGGGTGATCGACCCGACCGACTTTCGGCTGACCGCGCTCCTCGCCTCGGGACCGCTGCAGGTTCGCCTCGACGAGGCGGCGCTCGAGCTCAAGGCCAGCAGCCTGCGGGCGACGGGACTGGTGCTGCCGACGCGGCTCCACGATCGCGTGCGCACCACCGATCGGTACGGCTCGATCTTCCGCGGCTCGCAGGGGGGCTTCTCGGTGCCGCTCGTCGCGGCGCGGCGCCTGTACGGCCTGCTCAACGTCGAGTATCCGAGCCAGCCGGAGCTGGCCTCGAGCGACGAGGTACTGGCGATCCCGCTCGCCAACCAGCTGTCAGTGGCGCTGCGCGGCGTCAGCCTGCTCCACGAGGCGCGCTACTACCGCGACTATCTTCGACAGCTCCTCGAGGTCGCCAACGTCTTCATCGTGATCGTCGATCGCAACGGCAAGATCGCCGTCGTCAACCACGCGCTGCAGGCCTACCTCGGGCGCAGCATCGCGACGGGCAGTGATCTCCAGGCGCTCGAGCCGGCGGCGCTGCCCCAGCCGAGCCTGGTCGGGCTGCTGCGTCGCGCCCAGGCAGGGCTCGCGATCGCGCCCGACGAGGTCGTCCTCGATCGCGGCAACGGGGAGAAGGGCATCGCGCTGTTCAACGTCTCGATGCTGCGCGGCCCCGACGGGCACGTCGAGGGCGTCATCGCGATCGGCCAGGAGCGCGATCGCATCCGCTCGCTCGAGCGTCAGATCGTGCAGGCCGAGAAGCTGGCGACGCTCGGACAGCTTGCCGCAGGCCTCGTGCACGAGCTCAACAACCCGCTGACCTCGATCAGCGTCTACGGCAACTACTTCGTGCAGCTCTTCAGCCAGCGCGGCGTCGAGGGGGATCTCGATCGCGCCCGCAAGATCGTCGAAGGGGCGCAGCGCATCGAGCGCCTCTCACGGGAGCTCATGAGCTACGCGCGCCCTTCGGCGGAGTACGAGGTCGGCTTCCTCAACGAGGTGATCCGACAGGCCGTGACGTTCTGCGAGCTGGTGGTCGAGAAGTCTGCCGCGCAGCTCGTGCTCGAGCTCGACCCGGACGTGCCCGCGGTGCGCATGATCCCGTCGCAGATCCAGCAGGTCGTGATCAACCTCATCACCAACGCGTGCCACGCGCTGCAGGGCGAGCGCCGCGTCGTGCGCGTGCGCTCGTTCTCCGTAGATGGGGACGCGGTGTTCGAGGTGATCGACTCGGGCTCGGGGATCGAGAAGCAACACCACGCGCGGCTCTTCGAGCCCTTCTTCACCACCAAGCCCGAGGGGCGCGGCTCGGGCCTCGGGCTGCCGATCTGCAAGCACATCGTCGAGGCGCACGGCGGCGCGATCCGGTTCGAGAGCCGCCTCGGCGAAGGCACGCGCTTTGTGATAACACTTCCCGTCGGAGGATAGATCTACATGAAGGCCGCCGACATGCTGCGCGAGCTCGAGGGCGTCGCGCAGAAGAAGGACATCACCGTGACCTACGAGACGCTGACGGGTGACAGCGGCGCCGGCGGCTTGTGCCGGATCAAGGGGCACTGGCGGGTGCTGGTCGACAAGCGAGCCACCGACGGTGACAAGGCGCAGGTCCTGGCGCAGGCGCTGGCCCGCTTCGATCTCGAGGACGTGTTCATGGCCGATCAGGCGCGCGCCCTCGTCGAGAAGTGGCGCAAGCCGGTCACGGACCGGCTCGCCAACCCCGCTCCGTAGCGCTGCTCAGAAGGTGATGCCCGGGCAGAAGCTGCCGTCGCCGCAGTTCTTCGGCTTGGGCGCAAGGACGCCTGCGGCGATCACTCCACCGGCCGCGACCCCGATGATCGTCCAGAACCACCAGCGCTTGTAGATCGGCTTGCGCTTGATCTGCTTGGGCGGCTCGGCCTCCTTGGGGACGGTGAGCTCGGCCTCGTAGCTGATCTTGGTATACAGGGCCTCGACGATCTGGGCGACGTCCTGACCCGGCGAGTCGGCGGTGACGGTGCGGGTGACCTTCTTCAAGCGCTCGCGGGTGCGCAGGTCGTAGAGGAACGTGTCGATGTTGAGCGTGTTGGGCTGCGCACCGGCGGTCGCCTTGACGAACACGCCGTGGTCGAGCAGCAGGAAGTCCTTGAAGTTGTCGGCGGTGTCGTCGAGCTTGTCCTGACCGACGATCTTCTCGACCGCCGCGATCGCCTGCTCGACGAGCAGGTACTTGCCCGAGCGCTCGAGCATCGCGGTGACGGTCTGCTGGTACTTCGGCGACACACCGCCCGAGAGCACCGACTTGCGGAAGCCTTCCTTCTTGAAGGTGATCCAGTGCTCGCCGACCACCAAGCCCTCGGCGACCGCCGGCGTGATGCCGATGTACTTGCCGTCGACGTAGACCTGGGCGCCCGCCGGTTCGCTGCGGATCTCGAGGCTGCCGCGCTTCATCTTCTCGAGCGCCTTCTTGGCCTCCTCGAAGGTGCTCAACACAGACGGGGGGAACTTCTCGGTGTCGTAGACGTGATCGGCGCGCCAGACGAGCAGTCGCACGAAGGTGGCCTTGGCCTCCTTCTTGTCGCCCTGCTGGAAGTACGCCACGCCGAGCGCACACATGGCGTCGGCGAGCTCCTGCTTCTTGATGAAGGGCAGCACCTTGGAGAGCTCGTCGACCGCGGTCGACAGGCGCTTGATCGCGTTGGGCAGGTCGAGCCCGCCGAGCGCCTTGATGCCCTCGGTGTACGCGGTGCGCGCGGCGTCGATCTCCGAGACGGGCTTGTCCTGGGAGAAGTCCTCGAGCCTGGTCTCGAGATCCTTCTGCTCGAGGCGCGGGTTCTTCTTGAGCGCCTCGTCGAACGCGCGCATCAGCGGCCCGAGCTGCACGTCGGGGACGCCAGGATGCTTGAGCATCAGCGCGGTGACGCGGACCAGCGGATCTTTCGGCGGCTCGTCGGCGGACGCCGTCGCTGGCAACAGCGCCAGCGGCAGCGCCGTGATCAACAACAGCGACAGGGGCAAACGCGGGGCGGAGCGGCGCGAATCGGAGGAGGGCATCGGGCTCATGGCGCTCACTTGGCTTGGTGGAGGCGACGCACTTTGGCGAGGAGGTAGGGATCTTCGGCGAGGTGACGCCGGAGCAGGGTGCGCAGCTCGGCCTCGAGATCGGGCGAGGCCCCGAGGGCCTGCTGGACCTGACGATCGATCGCGTCATCGACCAGCGTCGAGACCGCCTGTTCGACGGAGATCTTGCCGGCGCGCAGATCGGCGGCCAGCGTCGCGACGACGGCGTCGAGAGCGTCGGTCGGCGGCGGCGCCGTGACCGGGCCGGTCCGCTCGATCGCCGTCGCGCCGCTCGTCTCGTCGACCGCGTCGCTGCGATCGACCGGCGAGACCTCCTCGGTCGGCCGCGCCGCACCGGTGGGCCGCGCCGCGTCGATTCCCATGCCGGTCCCGCTGCCTTGGTTGCGGGGTGGGCCCTTTCTGCCGCCCGACGAGCTCTCTGCCATCGCCCTGCGACATTAGCATGTTTGAGGGCGGGTTGCGCGGTGCTATACCTTCGCGCTGCCATGCCCACCCCCCGACCGGCGCCGCTGTGTCGCGTCGACCAGGTGCAGAAGCGCTACGGCCAGACCGTGGTCCTCGACCAGGTCTCGCTCGAGGTCGCCACCGGCGAGTGGCTGGCGATCGTCGGAGCCTCGGGCTCCGGCAAGTCGACGCTCCTGCAGATCCTGGGGGGCCTCGATCGCGACTACCAGGGGCGGGTCGAGGTGCTGGGGCGTGAGCTGCAGCCGCTCTCCGACGGCGCGATGGCGGCGCTGCGCAGCGCCAGCATCGGCTTCGTGTTCCAGTCGTTTCACCTGATCGAGCACCTCTCGGTGCGAGAGAACGTCGCGCTCCCTGCCCTGTTCTCGCGCGACGCAGCGACGGTGCGGGCGCGGGTCGATGCGGCGATCGAGCGCGTCGGCATCGCCGCCAAGGCCGAGGCGCGACCGACCGAGCTGTCGGGCGGGCAGCGGCAGCGCGTCGCGATCGCCCGTGCCCTGGTCACCGAGCCGGCGCTGCTGCTCGCCGACGAGCCGACCGGCAACCTCGACGAGCAGACCGGCGAGGCGATCCTCGATCTCTTCGCGGCGCTGGTCGCCGAGGGGAGGACGCTCATCGTCGTCACGCACGAGCCGCGCGTCTGGCGCCGAGCCAGCCGGACGCTGGTGCTGCGCGAGGGCCGCCTGCAGCCGGAGGGGGGGACGTCGTGACGCTGCGTGCTCTCCTCGATCTGGTGTGGCTCTACGCGCGCCGCAACCGGCGCGGCGTCGTCCACTCGGCCAGCGGCATCGCCGTCGGGGTGGCCTTCCTGTCGTTCTTCCTGGCGCTCGGCATCGGCGTCGATCGCAACCTGCTGCAGCGCGCCTTTCCGCCTGGGCAGCTCGAGATCGTGCCGCGCCGCGCCGCCTACGACGCGGGGCCGCTGTCGCTGCTCACCGGCCCCAAGCCGCTCTCCGAGGAGCTCGTCGCGACGATCCGGCGCCGCCCCGACGTGCGCGCCGCCTACGCTCGCATGCAGATGGCGTTTCCGGCGCGCGCCGAGGGTGGCCGCCCGATCCTGCCGCGCGATCTGCACGCCGAGCTGATCGCCGAGGGCCTGGACCCGGCGGCCCTCGACGGCGAGACCACCTCACCGCTGCCGTTCGCCAAGAACCTCGGCTCGCAGAGCGCCTGCAGCAGCGACGGGGACTGCCGCGCGCCCGAGTACTGCCCGCTCGACACCGGCCGCTGCGAGCCGCCGGTGCCTGTGCTGCTGTCGCCGTTCGTCGTCGAGCTCTACAACACGGCGATCGCGCCGTCGCACGGCCTACCCCGCCTCGGCAAGTTCGTCCTCGATCGCTTCGCGGGCTTCTCGTTCTCCGTCGAGCTCGGCCGGTCGATGATGGGCCGCTCGCGCACCGCCGAGCCGCCGCGCCAGCGCCGCCTCATGCTGGTCGGCCTGTCGCCGCGCGCCGCGCCGCTCGCCGTCACCATCCCGCTGCCGTACATCGTCGAGTGGAACCGCCTCTACGCCAGCGCGGACGAGGCGAGCCGCCCGACCTCGCTGCTCGTCGAGCTCGCACCGCACGCCAGCGAGGGGCGCTTCCTCTCGTGGGTCCGCGACGAGGGCTACACCGTCGCCGACACTGGCAAGGAGCGCGTCGGCGTCCTGCTCCTCGTGGTCACCGGACTGCTCGCCCTGACCGCGCTCTGCGTGCTGCTCATGGCGACGCTGTCGATCGCGCAGACGTTCTTTCGCACGATCGCCGAGCGTCGTCGCGACATGGCGGTGATGCGCGCCGTCGGTGCACGCGCCAACGATCTGTTCCTTTGGATCTTGTGCGAAGCGAGCCTCGTGGGCGCGCTCGGCGGCGTGCTCGGCCTCGTCGCGGCATGGGGGATGTCGCTGCTCGCCGATCGGGCGGCCGCTCGTTTCCTGCCCGAGTTTCCGTTTCGTCCCGACAGCTACTTCGCCTTTCCGCTTGGGTTGGTGTGCGCGTCGATCGGTTGTGGTATCGTCGCCGCCCTCGCGGGCGCGCTGCTGCCAGCGTGGCGCGCCCGCCGGCTCGAGCCGAGCGAGGCGCTGCAAAACCCCTAACCGGCAAGGAGCGAGTCATGCAGAAGGCGCACATCGAGACGCAACGGGGTGAGATCGTGGTCGAGCTCTTCGACGATGACGCTCCCGGCACCATCGCCAACTTCGTCGGCCTCGCGACCGGCAAGAAGGAGTGGACGGATCCGAAGACCGGGCAAAAGCACTCGGGCGTGCCGTTCTACGATGGGCTCCGCTTTCATCGCGTCATCCCGAACTTCATGATCCAGGGCGGCGATCCGTTCACTCGCCACGAGGATCAGAAGGCGCGCTGGGGCACCGGCAACCCGGGCTTTCGCATCAACTGCGAGACGCAGGGCAAGCGGCAGAAGCACGTCCGTGGAACGCTCTCGATGGCCCACGCTGGCCCCAACACCGGTGGCTCGCAGTTCTTCATCTGCCACGCCCCGCAGCCGCACCTCGACCGTAAGCACACGGTCTTTGGCCAGACAATCTCGGGCGCCGAGGTGATCGACAAGATCCAGGGCGGCGACCAGATCTTGCGGGTCTGGATCGAGTAGCGCGGTCGACTGCTTGCGCTGGGAACCTCTGCCCTCGACGCGGCGTATAAGCCCTGGTACTGTATGCCCCACTGCTCTGCTAACGCCTTGAACAGATTGACCGCGCGGTGCGGCCCCGTTTGTGCTACACCGTCTGCCCAACGGCGGATTTGCGTCGTTTTTGCGGTAAGGTCACATGATCGAAGCAAGCGTCGGGGGATCGCGTCGCACGAATGACAAGGTGCCTGTCTTGAAGAAGCCGGTCCCCTTCGGAAAGTACTTCCTGCTCGACAGAATCAACGTCGGCGGGATGGCCGAGGTGTTCCGCGCCAAGACCATCGGCGTCGAGGGCTTCGAGCGTGTGCTGGCCGTCAAGCGCATCTTGCCGAACATCGCGGAGGACGAAGAGTTCATCACGATGTTCATCGACGAGGCGAAGATCGCGGTGCAGCTCAGCCACGCGAACATCGCCCAGATCTTCGATCTCGGTCGCGTCGAGGACTCGCACTTCATCGCGCTCGAGATGCAGCTCGCCTGATTCACGATCAGCGCGTCAAAGTCGGACTCTGAAAACCGCTCCGATGATCCCGCTTGACGCTTTAGCACCTTGAGCTGCTTGAGCAGACCCACCTCGGCCGGGATGGATGGCAGCA
>CAZPEY010000074.1:0-18329 GCA_964585665.1 uncultured Polyangiaceae bacterium
GTTGCGGACGTTGAGTGCGTTCTTCTCGATGAAGGCGCGGCGGGGCTCGACCTCTTCGCCCATCAGCTTCGAGAAGATCTCCTCGGCGGCGTTGAGATCATCGGCGTGCACCTCGAGCAGCGTGCGCTTCGTCGGATCCATCGTCGTCTCCCAGAGCTGCTCGGCGTTCATTTCGCCGAGGCCCTTGTAGCGGGAGATCTGCAGCCCCTTGCGCGCGATCGCGTCGAGGACTCCGCCGAGCTCATCGATGCGCCGTAGAGGCGTCGTCGCCCCGGAGTCGCTGTTGACCAGCTCGAAAGGACCCTCGCCGAAGGCGTCGAACTCCACCGCGAGCTTGCGCAGCTCCTCGCACTCCGGCGCATCGAGCAGCGCGAAGTTGACGACGGTGTTCTTGCGCGCGCCGCCATACCGCGCCGGGCACACGATGGTGAAGGTGCCATGCTCGGCGTCCTGTCGGACCTGGCACTCGAGGCCAGCGAGCTCGGGGACATGCTTGGCAAAGTGCGCCCGCAGCCGCTCGATGGCGCGCTCGGTGCGCGCTTGCTCACGCAGATCGTCCTTGCCGAGTCCGGTCGAGAGCAGGCCGTCGATGATGCGCGAGTCGAGGCGCTTGTCGAGCAAGCCGAGGATGTGGCGATAGCGCAGCGCGCTCTTGCCGAGGCTGCGCAGCACGTCGCCCTCGGCGCTCTTCTTCGGTGTCACCAGCTTGACCTCGTCGGTCGCGCTGGTCAGCAGGTAGTCCTCGAGGTCGGCCTCGTTCTTGACGTACTGCTCCTTCTTGCCGCGCTTGACCTTGAACAGCGGCGGCTGCGCGATGTAGACGTGGTGCACCTCTTTGCCGTCGAGCTCGCGCTTGATCAGCTCGGGGTAGTTGCGGAAGAAGAAGGTGAGCAGCAGCGTCCGGATGTGGCTTCCGTCGACGTCCGCGTCGGTCATGATGACGATGCGGTGGTAGCGAAGCTTGTTGATGTCCTTGTCTTCGCCGATGCCGCAGCCGAGCGCGGTGATCAGGGTCGCGATGAGCTCGGAGCCGAGCATCTTGTCGAGGCGCGCTCGCTCGACGTTCAAGATCTTGCCGCGCAGCGGCAGGATCGCCTGGAACTGCGAGTCGCGGCCCTGCTTGGCCGAGCCGCCTGCCGAATCTCCCTCGACGATGAACAGCTCGGCCTTGCCCGGATCGCGCTCGCGACAGTCGGCAAGCTTGCCAGGCAGCGACGAGGAATCGAGCGCGCCCTTGCGCTGCACCATCTCGCGCGCCTTGCGGGCGGCCTCGCGCGCCCGCGCCGCCATCACGCTCTTGGCGATGATCGAGCGCGCCTCTTTGGGGTGCTCCCCGAGCCAGATCGCCAGTCGATCGTTGACGATCGCCGCGACGACACCGGTCACCTCCGAAGAGACGAGCTTGTCCTTGGGCTGATTGGAGAACTTCGGATCCGGGACCTTGACGCTGACGACGGCAGTCAGGCCCTCGGAGAGATCATTTCCGGACAACCCCTGCTTGAGCTCCTTGAGGAGGTTGCTCTCCGTCGCGTAGGCGTTGATCGTGCGGGTCAGGGCCTGGCGGAAGCCGGTCAGGTGCGTGCCGCCGTCCTTGTTGCGGATGTTGTTGGTGAAGCAGAAGATGTTCTCCGAGAACGAGTCGTTCCACTGGATGGCGATCTCGCACTCGATGCCGTCCTTCTTGTCGGTGAACCAGATCGGCCGCTCGTTGACGACGGTCTTGCTCTGGTTGAGATCGAGGACGAACGACTCCAGCCCGCCCTCGAACTTGAAGTCGTGGCGCTGACCATTGTTGCGCTCGTCGACGATCGAGATCTCGAGGCCGCGGTTGAGATACCCGAGCTCGCGCATGCGCTGCGCCAGCGTGTCGAAGTTGAACTCGGTGAGGCGGAAGATCTCCGGATCGGGCTTGAAGGTCACCTTGGTGCCCGAGCCGCGATCGGTCACGCCGATCTGACGGAACTCCGTCGACGGATCGCCGCGCCGATACTCCTGGTAGTAGACCTTGCCGTTCTTGCGGATCTCGAGCTTGACCCACTCGGACAGCGCGTTGACGACGGAGACGCCGACGCCGTGGAGGCCGCCCGAGACCTTGTAGCTGTCGTGGTTGAACTTACCGCCGGCGTGCAGCACCGTCATGATGACTTCGGGTGCCGGCCGGTTCTCGGTCTTGTGGATGTCGACCGGCATGCCGCGGCCGTTGTCTTCGACGGTGATCGAGTTGTCGAAGTGGATGACCACGTCGATGTGCGTGCAGTGCCCGGCGAGCGCCTCGTCGACGGAGTTGTCGACGACCTCGTACACCATGTGGTGCAAGCCCGCGCCATCGTCGGTGTCACCGATGTACATGCCGGGGCGCTTGCGCACCGCCTCGAGGCCCTTTAGGACCTGGATGGCGTCGGCGGTGTAGTTATCTTGGGCCAGCTCGGAGCTGGGGACGGAGGCGGCTGTTTCGCTCATGTTTTTTTGCTAGTTTTCCGACGGAAAATGGCCTGTTTGGTGTAGCACGCAGGCCCCGCAGGGTAAAGGCATTTCAGCCGGCGATGGAGCCGCTAACCACCTGGAAATCCTTGCGATCTTCTTGGAGCAGGACGTGGCGTGGGTGGGTCGTCGTCAGAAACGTCTGGCAGCGCGTCTCGGCGAGGAACGAGAAGAGCTGCGCGTTGCGCTCGGCGTCGAGCTCGGAAGAGACGTCGTCGAGGAGCAGCACGGGCGGTTCGCCGAGCGTCGCCTCGACGAGGCCGATCTCGGCGATCTTGAGCGACAGCACCAGCGCCCGCGCCTGGCCCTGCGACGCGAACGCCGAGGCGGCGCGATCGTCGAGCAGGAGCTCGAGATCGTCGTGGTGCGGCCCGACGCTGGTCGTGCCCCTGGCCCGATCGCGCGCTCGATTGGCCGCGAGCTGCGCGCGCACCGTCGCCTCGATGGCCGCCGGCTCCGCCGCGTCCACCGTCGAGCGGTAGCGCATCGTGAAGCGGCGAGACGGCCCGAGCAGGCGCGCCACCACCTCCGCGACGCGCGGCGCCAGCCCCTCGACGATGGCCCGCCGACGCTCGACGATCGGCACCGCCGCGCGCGCGAGCTGCTCGTCGTAGACGGCGAGCTGCTGCACGTCGAGCTGGTCGGCCCGCAGCAGGGCGTTGCGCGCCTTGAGCACGCGCTCGTAGGTCTGGGCCTCCCCGAGGTACGACGGGTGCAGGTTCCAGATCGCGCGATCGAGGAAGCGCCGCCGTGCCGAGGGTGCGCCGCGCGGCAGCAGCAGATCTTCGGGTGCGAACAGCACGACGTTGACGCCGCTGCGGTAGTCGGTCGAGCGCAGGCTCTTGCCGTCGACCTTCATCAGCTTCTGCCCCGGCTGTACAGTGACCTCGACGAGCCTCGTGGTGCCGCCCTGCTCGGTGCGCGCCCGCACCACGGCGCGTGGCTCGCCGAACTTGATCAGCTCGTCGAGACGACCGGCGCGAAACGAGCGCAGGGTGCCGACGAGGTAGAGCGCTTCGAGAAAGTTGGTCTTGCCCTCGCCGTTCTCGCCCCACAGGACGTTGAAGCGAGGGTGAGCTTGGAGGAGCGCGTAGCCGACGTTGCGGAACGCGAAGAGCTCACACGCGGCGAATCTCACATGCGCATCGGCATGACGACGCCGACGTACTGCGTGTTGTCGATCGGCCGCACCAGCGCCGGATCGAGCTCACCGGCCAGCTCGATGCGGACCTCGTCGCCGTTCATCTCGGTCAGGATGTCCATGAAGTAGCGCGCGTTGAAGCCGACCTGCACCGACTGCGCGGTGAACGTGACGTCGAGCTCCTCGCGCGCCTCGCCGAGATCGGGGTTGTCGCTCGACACCTTGAGCGTGTTCTTGTCGAAGCCGAGGCGCACGCCCGAGGTCTTGTCGGGCGCGACGAGCGCGATCCGGCGGAGCGCCTCGAGCAGGGCGAGGCGCGGCACGATGGCGACGCGCTCGTTGGCTTGTGGAATGACCTGCTGGTAGGGCGGGAACTGCGCGTCGATGAGCTTGCACGACAGCGTGACGTCGCCTCGGCGCAGGAAGAGGTGCCCCTGGTGGAAGCCGAGGTCGATCTTGCCCTCGGCGGCCTCGAGCAGCCGGCGGACCTCCTGGAGGCCCTTGCGCGGGATGATGACACCCGCGGCGAGCTTGGGGCCGCCCTCGAGCGGCCGCTCGACCTTGGAGAGCCGGTGCCCATCGGTCGAGACCATCTTGGCGGTCGCACCGTCCGACTCGAAGTAGACGCCGTTCAAGTGGTGGCGCGTCTCGTCGGTGGACACCGAGAAGAAGGTCTTCTGGATCATGTCGCGCAGCGTCGCCACGTCGACGGACGCGAACTGCACGTCCTTGGCGCTCGGCAACCGCGGGAAGTCGCGATCGGCCATGCCGACGAGCTTGTACTGCGTCTTGCCCGCCTTGATCTCGGCGTACTGGTTGTCGAGCCGACGGAACGACAGCATGTCACCGGGCAGCCCCTTGACGACGTCGTGGAGGTGCTTGGCGCTGACCGTGATGCCGCCCTCGGACTCGACCTTGGCGTTGATCTCGGCGGTGAGCGTCAGGTTGAGATCGGAGGCGGCGAGCAAGAGCTTGTCCTTGCCGTCCGAGCGCAAGAGCACGTTGGCGAGGATCGGCATGGTGCTTTTTCGATCCGAGATGCCCTGCGCGAGATACAGGCCCTGCAGGAACGCTTGCTTGGAGATGGCGAGCTCCATATCCACACTCCGTCTTTCTTTCTAAAGAGAAGATCTAGATCAAACCGTATCAATCATAAGCGCTGTGGGCATGTGATCGGATCGTCGAGGTCCCTGAGATTCCGAGGCTAATCGTCGATTTGATCGGTGCTCAACAGGGCTCGTTTCTCCACGCTCGTACACAGGTTGGCATGTCGTCCGATGTACCCACATGCTGCACACAGGCGCCATCCCCAGTTCATCCACAGCCGGCCGAAACCTAACAAGTCCTCCAGGCGCGCTCAAGGTCGAACGCGCGCTCTGCTTCCAAAGTCGATGACGAGACCGAAAAGCTGCTCCGCGCGGTGTACAGAGGCGGGGCAGAGGAGCGCTACTGCGAGAGTTGACGCTCGAGCTCTTCGACGATGTGGCGCGTCTTGACGTCGTTCTGGGCGAGCTGCTCGATCTTGCGGCACGCCGACAGCACCGTCGTGTGGTCCTTGCCGCCGAACTTCTGTCCGAGCTCAGGATACGACGCCTGGCAGAGCTTGCGGGCGAGGTACATCGCGATCTGGCGCGGCCTGGCGATCGCCTGGTGCCGCTTGGTGCTCTTCAAGTCAGCGACTTTGACGTTGAAGTAGTTGGCGACCTCTTTCTGCACGTTCTCGACGGTGAGCGAGTGTGCAGCCTGGGTCAGGAACTGCTTGAGCGTCTCTCTGGCGAACTCAATCGTGATCGGCAGCGCCTGCAGGCTGGCGAAGGCTGCGACGCGAATCAGCAGGCCTTCGAGCTCGCGGACGTTCGACTTGATGTGCGTCGCCAGGAAGTTCGCGACGTCGTCAGGCAGGTCGATCCCGTCGAGCTCGGCCTTCTTCTTCAAGATGGCGATGCGGGTCTCGAGCTCCGGGCTCTGGATGTCGGCGATCAGGCCCGACTGGAACCGCGAGCGCAGCCGATCCTCGAGATCGGGGATCTCGTGCGGGTACTTGTCGGCGGTGAGGACGATCTGACGATGCGACTCGAACAGCGAGTTGAAGGTGTGGAAGAACTCGTCCTGCGTGCGGTCCTTGCCGGCGAGGAACTGGATGTCGTCGAGCATCAGCACGTCGCACTGCTCACGGTACTTGCGACGGAACTCGTCGATCTTGCCGTTGCGGACGCAGTTGATGAACTCGTTGATGAAGGTCTCGGTCTTCTGATAGACGATGCGCCACTGCGGGTGCATCTGACGGATGCGATGGCCGATGGCGTGCACGAGGTGCGTCTTGCCGAGGCCGACGCCGCCGTAGATGAACAGCGGGTTGTACTTGCCGGCGGGCATCTCGGCGACGGCGCGCGAGGCGGCGTGCGCGAGCTGGTTCGACGGACCGACGACGAACGAGTCGAACGAGTACTTGTCGAGCAGGTCGAGCCCCTCGGCGGGTCCGTTTCCGGGAGCGGGCGGCCTGACAACGGGCGGCTCGATGACCGCGGCGACCTCGACCGGAGGGGGCTCTGGCTCCGACTCGGCGAGCTCGAACTCGATGGCAAACTCCTGTGCGGTCTGGAGGCGCAGGACATCGAGGACGATGTCCTGGTAGTTGTCCTGGAACCACTCCTTGATCCACTTGCTCGGCGCGCTGAGGACGATCTTCTGTCCTTCGACTGTGCGGCATTGAATCGGCCGCAACCACATGTCGAAATTGTGTGGCTTGATCCGTCCTTCAAGGGTTGAAAGAGCTGCTTCCCAGATGTCCGGCATTGACCCCCCAAAAAAACCCAAGGCAAAACCATGCACAGGCCATCCACAGGTGTGGATAACCGAGACTCAACGAGTTGTAAGGATTGGCTAAGCGCTACTGACTAGGACCCGGCTCTGGGTCGATCCCCGTATGTCGCCCATTGGTCGAAAAGACGAAACATCCGGTGAAACTCTGTCGACGAGCTGGCCACAAGGGAGAGTCGATTTACCAGCGGCAAAAGGTCGTGGCAAGCACAAATCCGAGGCAATCCCGTAAGTGCCAGCGGGATCCCTGAGTTTTTTTTTTCGATCCGAAATTTGCGTAGCAGGTAGTCAAGCGATCGGACTAATTGGGATTTTTGTTGCACTGCAGCAACGAATCCGATCGCTTCCGATCCTTGACAGCATCCCGCCCTGTGGTTTAGATCGCCGCCGCCTTTGAGACGGACGCACTTTTTCCGTCGAGACCCCATTAGCACGTAGTCACTGACCAAGGAGCACCGCCGTGAAGCGGACGTATCAGCCCTCGAACAAGCGTCGCAAGCGCACCCATGGATTCCGCAAGCGGATGAAGACCGTCGGCGGTCGCCTCACCCTCAACCGCCGCCGCAAGAAGGGTCGCAAGAACCTGGTCGTCACCGTCGCCAAGAAGTAACTGCGACAGTCGCGAGCGCGGGTGTGACGGATCCTGTGCGTCTCACCTTCGACAAGCAGCGCCGCCTTCGTCGGCGCAGTGAGTTCCTTGCCGTGCAACGACAGGGCAAGCGACTCCACTCTTCTCACCTCATCATGTTGGTCCACCCTCGGCCCGATCGTGCTGGCGAGGCGCGCCTTGGCGTCGTCGTCACCAAGAAGCTCGGGAACGCCGTGGTGCGCAACCGCTGCAAGCGCGTCTGCCGGGAGCTGTTTCGGCTGGCGCGACCGGCGCTTCCTGCCAACCTTGACCTCGTGTTGATTCCGCGCGCGAGCCTCGCCGACGCGAATTTTGCTGCGCTGCAGCAGGAGTGGCGGTCGCTCGTCGGGAGACTCGCTTGATCGGACGGGCCGTCGTCGCGCTCCTCCGCGCGATCATCGTCGTCTACCAGCGCGCGATCTCGCCGCTGCTCGGGCCGCGCTGCCGCTTTCATCCGAGCTGCTCGTGCTACATGGCCGAGGCGCTCTCGGTGCATGGCGTCTTCCGCGGCCTCTACCTCGGCACGCGCCGCATCGGCCGCTGCCATCCGCTCCATCCCGGCGGGTACGATCCCGTGCCGCCGCGCAAACCGGCAACTCACCCCCTTGGGGACAACCATGGATAAGCGTTTCGCGCTGGCGCTCGGGCTCTCCGTCGCCATCATCTTCGGCTGGAACTACTTCTTTCCGCCTGTCGCGCCGCCACCGCCTGCGCCCGCCACCCCCGGCTCGCCTGCGCCCGCTGCCAATGCCGCGGGTGCGGCGAGCCAGACCCCGCCCGTCGCTGGAGCGCCTGCCGCTGGAGCGCCTGCCGCCGGAGCGCCTGCCGCCGGAGCGCCTGCCGCCCCGGGCACGCCGCCCGCTGCGGCCGTGGAGAAGCCCAAGGAGCAGCTCATCACCGTCGAGGAGCCGGGCCTCTACCGCGCGACCCTCAGCACCTACGGCGCCGTGCTGACCAACTGGGAGCTCCTCTCGCCCCAGTACCTCACCGGCAAGGGAAAAGAAGCCAAGCCGATCCAGCTCGCCGAGAAGTACGGAACGTCAAGCATGTTGACCATCAGCGCGGGCGGCGAGCTGCCCGTGCCGCCCGACGCGGTGTGGAGCGAGGTGCCGGCGGGCGCTGGGCAGAAGCGCTTCGTGTACGAGAGCGACGCGGTCAAGGTCACCAAGACCTACGCGTTCCAGCCCAAGAGCTACGAGGTCAAGCTCAACGTTACGGTCGAGAACAAGCTCGATCGTGCGATCAAGCAGTCGCTGACGATCGACCTGCCGGGCTATCACAACCCGGAGGAGAAGGGCGGCGGCTTCTTCTCGCCGAGCGTCATCGTCACCGAGGGCGCGTGCCACGTCGACGGCAAGGTCGAGCGCAACCCCTACGACAAGCTCGTCAAGGAGCCGATCAACAAGAGCGGCAAGCTGCAGTGGGCGGCGATCGATCGCAAGTTCTTCGTGGCTGCGCTTGGCTTCGCGCCCGCCGCCAGCGACGGCGCCGCCAAGTGCTCGGTCGCCGCCAATGGCGCTGGGCAGATGCTCGCCCAGGTGACCTTGCCCGAGCGGACGCTCTCGCCCAAGGGCACGACCGAGGTCGAGCTGAGCGGCTTCTTCGGACCGAAGCTGGTCAAGGAGCTCGACAAGGTGCGCGTCGGCGCGGCGCAGGTCGACGTCAAGCTCGGCGACGTGATGAACTACGGCCTCACCGAGTTCGTGGCGCGACCGATGCTCGCGGTGCTGCGCGCCGTCTACTCGGTGATCCCGAACTGGGGCTTTGCCGTCATCCTGCTCACCGTGCTCGTCAAGGCGGCGCTGTGGTGGCCGACGCAGAAGTCGATGGAGTCGATGAAGCGCGTCGCGGCGCTCAAGCCCGAGGTCGACAAGCTCAAGGAGCGCTTCGGCGACGACAAGAACGGCTTCAACATGGCGGTGATGGAGCTCTACCGTCGAGAAGGAGTCAACCCCGCCGGCGGCTGTCTGCCGATGTTGATCCAGTTCCCCATCTTCATCGGTCTGTTCTCGATGCTCGGATCGTCGGTGGAGCTGTATCGCGCGCCGTTCGTCGCCGGGTGGATCATCGACCTGACGCAGCCCGATCCGTTCTACGTCCTGCCGGTCCTGCTCGGTGGCCTCATGTACCTGCAGCAGAAGTTCTCGCCCACCGCGCCCGACGCCAACCAGAAGACGATGATGTACGGCATGCAGATCGCCTTCGTCGTCGCCAGCTTGATGTGGCCAGCAGGGTTGACGCTCTATTCGCTGACCAATACGCTGACCAGCCTGCTGCAGCAGTGGATCACCAACAAGAAGTCGCCCGCGCCGGCGTTGGTGACGAGCGGGAACAGCAACAAGAAGAACAAGAAGTCGTAGCCGAGGGAGTCGAGCCGTGGCCGACGAGATTTCGAACGAAGCAACCGCAGCGCAAGCCGAGCTGGCGTCGCTGTTCGAGCAGATGAAGCTGAGCGTCACGGTGACCGTGGGCGCCGAGGATGGTGAACGCGTGCTGCTCGAGGTGGATGGCGAGGACGCGGGCTTCGTCATCGGCAAGAAGGGGCAGACCCTCGACGCGGTTCAGTACGTGCTCAACCGGATCGCGGCGCAGAAGAAGCTGCTAGAGCGCGCGATCCATGTCGACGCGGCCGGCTATCGTGGGCGGCGGGCCGACTCGCTCACCGAGCTGGCGCAGCGCCTCGCCGAGCAGGCCCGTCGGACCAAGCGCCCGGTTCGCGCCGAGCCGATGCCGCCCCAGGATCGGCGCATCGTCCACCTCGCGCTCGCCAACGAGACCGATCTCGAGACGCGCTCCGAGGGAGATGAGCCCATGCGCCGCGTCGTCGTCCTCCTCCGCTAGGTTCTTGCCATGGCGCGCGCCTCGACCATCGCCGCGATCGCGACCGCGACCGGGGGAGCGATCGGCATCGTGCGCCTGTCGGGCCCGGACGCCGAGGCGATCGCGGCGCGCCTGTTTCGACCCTGGCCCGCGACGGTCGAGAGCCATCGCCTCTACTACGGCAGGGTGCACCGGCAGGACGGCCAGCTGCTCGACGAGGTGATGCTGGTCGTGATGCGGCCGCCGCGCTCGTTTACCGGTGAGCTCGCCGTCGAGATCCAGGCGCATGGTGGTCGGCTGGTCCTGCAGCAGATCCTAGCCGCCGCGGTGGAGGAGGGGGCCACGCGAGCCGCGCCCGGCGAGTTCACGCGGCGTGCTTTCGTCGCGGGGCGGATCGATCTGACCCGCGCCGAGGCAATCGCGCAGCTCGTCGGGGCGGAGAGCGACGCGGCGCTCGCGGCGGCGCGGGCGATGAGCGGCGGCGCGCTGGCGCGCCGGGTCGGCGAGGCACGTCGTCACGTCGTCGAGACCCTCGCCGAGCTCGAGGGCGCGCTCGACTTTCCGGAGGACGAGCTGCAGCCGCGGCCGCTCGGCGAGCTGCAGAGCGGGCTGGCGCGTGTCGCAGAGGACCTATGGGCACTCGCAAAGAGCTATCAGAAACACCTATGGGCCTCTGCCGAGGTGCTGATCGTCGGGCGCAGCAACGCCGGCAAGTCGTCGCTGTTCAACGCGCTGTGCGGCGAGGAGCGCGCGCTGGTCGATGAGGCGCCCGGCACGACCCGGGATCTGATCTCCTCGCCGCTGCGGCTGGAGGAGTGGTCCGTTCTCTTGACCGATTCGGCGGGCCGGCGTGACGAGCCGGATCGTCTCGAGCAGCGCGGGATCGCGCTCGGCAGCGAGCGCCTGGGGCGGGCCGATGTTGCGGTGCTCGTCGTCGACGGCGAGCGCGGCTGGGGCGAGCTCGAGGCGGCGCTGTGGCAGGAGCTGCCGCGTCGCCGCATCGTCGTCTGGAACAAGGCGGATCGCGCCGCCTTCGCGCCCGAGCGGCTACCCGAGCAGCTCCTCCCTGCGGCCGCGCTGCCGGCGGTGGCGAGCCGAGGCGAGGGAGCGGATGCGATCCGCGCTGCGATCGCAGCCGCGCTGCGCGATGGAGTCGCTCCGGGTGCAGTCGCGGTGAGCGAGCGACAAGCCGAGGCGCTGGCGATAGCCGCCGAGCGGGTTCGTGAGGCGGTCGACGCGCTCGCCCAGCCGGGCGTCGAGGAGGTGGCCGCGGTCGCGTGTCGCCGCGCGCTGGCGACGCTCGGCAGGGTGACGGGCGAGACCGCGGACGAGGAGATCCTCGACGCAATCTTCGCCCGCTTCTGCATCGGGAAGTAGGCGCGTCCTCGGCGCGCTCCGGTCAGTGCAGCGCGAGCGTGTCGAGGACGGCGCTCAGCTCCTCGGGGTTGCGGCGCAGGCTGCCGAGATAGGGCACGCCCGTCATCCGACGAATCGTCAGCGCGTTCATGGGCTCGTCCGGGCCGGCTGGAGGACCTGGTCGGGAGAAGACGAAGCCGAGGAGCGGCAGGGCACGGCGGCGCGCTGCCTCGATCGTGAGGGCGGTGTGGTTGATCGTCCCAAGGCCCGGGCGCGCGACGATCAGCGTCTGCGGGGCGAGCGGGGCGAGCAGGTCGCTGAGCGACCGATCTTCGGCGAGCGGCACGAGTAGTCCACCGGCGCCCTCGAGGATCAGCCAGTCGGCGTCGGCGCGGAGGCGCTCGATATCGTCCATGAGAAGCCGCGGTTCGAGGCGCACGCCCTCGACGGCGGCCGCAACCTGGGGCGCGGCGGGCACCGCGAGGCGGTAGCGGATCGTCGGCAGCGCCTGCCCGGTCGCTCGGGCCAGGCGGTCGGCGTCATCGCCCCCGCCGGTCTCGCACGGCTTGTAGGCCGCCACGCGCAGCGATTTCTTTTGCAGCGCAGCAATCAGCGCGAGCGCGACCTCGGTCTTGCCGACGCCCGTATCGGTGCCGGTGACGTAGAGGAGGCGGCCGCTCATGCCTCGGTCACCTCGCGGATCGCGGCGACCGTTGCGTCGACCAGGTGCTCGATCTCCGCTGGGGTGATCGAGAGCGGCGGCATCCAGACGATCACCGGTCCGAGCGGGCGCAGGATGACTCCGTGCTTGCGGATGGCACGACAGACCTTGGCGCCGACGGCCGCGTCGTACGGGTAGGGAGTGCGGGTCGGAACATCCGCCGCGAGCTCGATGCCGATCATCAGGCCGCGCTGGCGGATCTCGAGGACGTGGGGCAGAGGCGCGATCTTTTCGGCGAGGCCGCGGGCGAGTAGATCGATCTTGGCGGGGAGCTTCTCGATGACCTGGTCTTCCTGGAGCAGGCGGAGCGAGGCGAGCGCGGCAGCACAGGCGAGCGGGTTCCCCGTGTACGTGTGGCCGTGGAAGAAGGTCCGCTTGCTCGCGAGGGGACCGAGAAAGGCGCCATAGACCTCGTCCGTCGCGAGCGTCGCTGCCAGCGGGAGGTAGCCCCCGGAGATGCCCTTGGCCAGGCAGAGGAGATCGGGGCTCACTCGTTCTTGCTCGCACGCGAAGAGCGTCCCGGTGCGGCCAAAGCCGGTCGCGACCTCGTCGCAGATGAGCAGGACGCCGTGCTTTCGGGTCAGCTCGCGGGCCGCGCTCAGGAAGCCGTTGGGCTGGAGCAGCATGCCCGCGGCGCCCTGGACCAGCGGCTCCACGACGAACGCCGCGAGCTCGTGCCCACGTTCGGCGAGGATCTGCTCCAGCCGCGCCGGATCGGGCTCGATGTGTTCCACGTGGAACAATAGAGGCGCGAAGATCTGATGAAAGAGGTCGATGCCACCGGCCGAGACCGCACCAATCGTGTCCCCGTGGTAGGCCTCCTTGAGCGCGAGGAACTTCGTACGCTGCGCTTGGCCGCGCTGTTGCTGGTACTGAAACGCGATCTTGAGCGCGACCTCGACCGAAGTGGAGCCGGAGTCAGAGTAGAAGACCCGCTGCAACCCCGCCGGCGCGACCGAGCAGAGCGCAGCGGCGAGCTCGATCGACGGCGGACTAGCCAGGCCGAGCAGCGTGGTGTGGGCGATCTTGTCGAGCTGCTCCCGGATCGCCTGGTTGAGTCGGGGGTGGTGGTGGCCATGCACGGTCACCCACAGGGACGACACCCCATCGAGGTAGCGCCTGCCTTCGGTGTCGATGAGCCAGTTGCCCTCGCCACGCTCGATGATCAGGGGGTCGGAGGGGAGCCACTCCTCCATCTGGGTGAAGGGGTGCCAGACGTGGCGGGCGTCGAGCTGCTTGAGATCGGGAGTGTGGCTGGAACCGGGCATGTCAGAGGAGCTCCGTGCGAAGGGCGGTGATCGCAGCGAGCAGTCGATCGAGGTGATCGGGCCGGTGCGCCGCGGAGAGCGAGAGCCGGAGCCGCGCCGTTCCGGAGGGTACTGTCGGGGGACGGATTCCTTGGACGAACAGCCCGCGATCGAGCAGCAGCTGGGCGATCCGCATGGCGTCGGCCGCTTCGCCCGAGCGAACCCGCAGCGGGACGATGTGCGACCCCGAGCGCTGCAGGCCCAGGCGGGCCAGGTGCGAATCGACGGTGGCGACGTTCTCGGCCAGGCGCACGCGGCGGGCGTCGCCCTCGGGGCCAATCGCTCGTTCGAGCGCTCGCTGCGCGCTCGCCACCGCCACCGGGGGAAGCGCCGTCGAAAACACGAACGACCGCGCCCGCGTCGTCAAGAGCTCGATGAGCGCCCGGGGGCCAGCGACAAACGCTCCGTAGGTGCCGAGCGCCTTGCCAAAGGTTCCGACGCGCGCAAAAGCTCCATGGGGACCGAGGCCCCGGCCCGCGTCCCCCAGCGCGCCAAACGCGTGCGCCTCATCGACGATCAAGCCGGCCGAGTGCTGCTCCGCGAGCTGGTGCAGCTCTTCGAGGCGGCCGCGGTCTCCATCCATGCTGAAGAGTGACTCGGTCAGGACGAGACAGCGCCGGTGGTCGCGGCGAAGCGCGGTCAGGAGGCGAGCGACCGCGTCCACGTCGCCGTGGGGAAAGATCTCGATCCGGGCTTTGGAGAGGCGACAGCCGTCGATCAGGCTCGCGTGGTTGAGCGCGTCGGAGAGCACCAGATCTCCAGGCCCAACCAAGGCACTGACCAGCCCGAGATTTGCCTGGTAGCCGGAGCCAAAGAGCAACACGGCCTCACAGCCAAGCCAGTCGGCAACCGCCTCCTCGAGCGCGCGGTGGGCTGGGTGGTTGCCTGAGATGAGGCGGGAGGCGCCTGCACCCTGTTCCAGGCCAGACACACTCCCGATCTCTCCCCCAAGCCCAAGGTAGTCATTCGAGCAGAAGTTGACGACGGGCTGGCCGGCGAGCTCGAGCTCGAGCGCCGTGCCCGAGAGCGGCCGCAGCGCGCGGCGCAGGCCCTGGCGCTCCAGGTCGGCCAGCTCGGCGTTCAGGGAGTCGAGGAGTCGGTCGGTGTGTTCCACGTGGAACATCAGGCACCCTTTCGGAGGAAACACCGCACCTCGCGCGCCACCCCTTCGACGCGATAGGAGACCGCGTGATCGAAGCCGAGCTCGGGCGGGGGCGCGAGCGGGGGTAGGGCAGCGGTCGTCATGGCCAGCACCAGGCCACCTGCGGCGACCATCGGCACGGCTCGCTCCAGCCACTCGCTCGGCTCGAAGGTGGCGCGTGACACCGCGACGTCAAACCGCTCATGTCGCGCCTCGAGCTGCTCGAGCCGCTCGGCGCGCGCGGTCAGGTTGGCAAGCTGCAGCTCACGGGCAGCCTGTCGCGTGAACGCGACCTTCTTGTGGATCGGCTCCACCGTGGTCACGAGCACCTTGGGTAGGACGAGCGCGATCACCAGGCCGGGAAATCCCGCGCCGGAGCCGACATCGAGGACCGAGCCGCTGGTCGGAGGGATCGCAGCGGCGGCCGCCAGGCTGTCCAGGAAGTGCTTGTCGAGCACCTCGTCCGGACGATCGACGCTGGTCAGGTTGATCTTCTTGTTCCATTCGAGCAACAGCGCGAGCAGCCGCGCGAGCCGCTCACGATGGGAGGCGTCGAGCGCGATCCCGAGCGCGCGGGCCTCCGCTTCGAGGCGCTGCCAAGCGGCTGGGCTGGCGAGTGCGTTTCCTGGCGTCATGCGGGGGAGAGGTTTTAGTATGTCGCGGGAAAAGGGAGAACGAAGAATGTATCTCGATCCGCAGGCCGTCCTCGAGTCCGCGCAGCGCCACCTCGGCAATGGGCCGTTCGTGCACGAGCAGCTTCCGGGTGGTGCGTCGCTGCGCCGCTTCCATCGCTTGAAGGGGCGCGCGCCGGGGGCCTCGATCGAATCGGTGATCGTGATGGAGCTTGGGCCCGAAGCGCACAAGCCCGAGGAGGTCACGGCGGGGGCCGCGCCGACGGAGATTCCCTTCCTCAACGTGCAGCGCTACCTCGCCACGGGCGGCATTGGCGTGCCGAGCCTGCTGGGGCGCGACGAGGAGAAGGGGCTGCTCTTCGTCGAAGATCTCGGGGACCAGACGCTCGAGGCAGCGGTCAAGGACGCCAGCGACGCCGAGCGAGCGCGCTACTACGAAGCGGCCATCGCCGAGCTGGTCCGTCTCCAGCGCTACGCGAGCGAGCACCCCGATCCGAGCTGCGTCGCGTTCGGCCGATCGTTCGATCGCGCGCTACTGCGCTGGGAGCTCGATCATTTCCGCGAGTACGGCATCGACGCGCAGCAGATCGCGCTGACGACGATCGAGCGCTCGACGATGGAGGCGGCGTTCGATCGCCTCGCCGATGAGCTCGCGGCGCTTCCGCGGCTGCTCGTGCATCGCGACTATCAGAGTCGAAACCTGATGGTGCAGGAGGGAGCGCCCGGCGCGGCACCCAAGATTCGCGTCGTCGATTTTCAGGACGCGCTGCTCGGTCCGTACATCTACGATCTCGTCGGGCTGTTGCGCGACAGCTACGTAGTCCTCTCGCCGTCGCTGCTTGGTCAGCTCGTCGAGCACTTCGCGACGCTGTCGCGGCGCTCCGTCGAGGAGACGCAGCTCCACTTCGCGATGCAGACGGTGCAGCGCAAGTTGAAGGACGCGGGGCGCTTCGTGTTCATCGATCGGGTGAAGAAGAACCCAAGCTTCCTTCGCCATATCCCGAGCAGCATCCGTTATGTCAGAGACGCGCTCGATCGGCTCGACGAGCTCGGGGTGCGTGAGTATCGGACCATCGCCGAGCTGCTAGAGAGTAAGGCGGCGCAATTTTCCAGCGCGACGTAGTTCGAGGCCCGCGGATCTCAATCCGAGGGAGACCCACGAGCTTTCTTTCGTAAAACGGATCGTTTCCCAGCTCACTTCGTTGTAGAGTGAAAGTAGTGAGCTCTAAAGTTTGTCCGCGTTCGCAGTGCGAGTGGCAGTGCGGCTGGAAGTGCGGGTGCAAGATGGCTAAACGGATCGCTCTCGCTTCGCGCACCCGCGGCGGGGCGGTCCACTTGACCGACGACAAAGTCGCGCGGTATTCTACGGGCGCCGATGTCCTTTAATCCGGTTCCGTTCGGAAAATATGAGCTCCTCACTCGACTCGCTGCGGGTGGTATGGCCGAGATCTTTCTCGCCCGCACCAAGTCGATCCAGGGCTTCGAGAAGTACCTCGTCATCAAGAAGATCCTGCGCAATCGAACCAACGATCAAGAGTTCGTGCGCATGTTCCTCGACGAGGCGCGCGTCGCCGCGACGCTCGATCACCCGAACATCGTCCAGATCTACGACGTCGGTCACGTCGACAACGAGTACTTCATCGCGATGGAGTACCTGCGTGGTCACAACCTGATCGAGATCGTGCGCGCGGGCGCCAAGCTCGGCTACTCGAAGCCGCCGCTCGAGCATGTCATCTCGATGTTGACGGGCGTGTCGGCGGGCCTCCACTACGCGCACGAGAAGCAGGACTTCAACGGTCGGCCGCTCGAGATCGTGCACCGCGACGTGACGCCGCAGAACGTCGTCGTCAGCTTCGACGGTGGCGTCAAGATCGTCGACTTCGGTATCGCCAAGGCTGCAACCCGCGAAGTCGAGACGCTCGCGGGAACCCTCAAGGGCAAGATCGGCTATATGTCGCCCGAGCAGTGCCGTGGCCAGCCGGTCGATCGGCGCTCGGACATCTTCGCGCTCGGCATCATTCTGTACGAGCTCACGACGGGCAAGCGCCTCTATCACGAGCGCTCCGACTTCGAGACGCTCAAGAAGATCATCGAAGGGCCGGTGCCTTCGCCGCGCGATATCCTGCCGTTCTATCCGGCGGCGCTGAACCAGATCGTGATGCGCTGCCTTGCCAAGGATCCGGCGGATCGCTACCAGACGGTGCGCGACTTCCACTCGGACCTCGACGCCTTCGCGCGCGACAATCAGCTCGTCATCGGCACCGTGCCGCTCGCGCAGTACATGGAGCGGATCTTTGCCGACGAGCTGGCCGCGCAGAAGAGCGGCGATCCGGCGGCGATGGTGTTCGCGTCGCAGATGCAGACGTCGACGTCGAGCCCGTCGTACCTTGGCGAGAGCTCGCGTCGGTCGAGCAAGATCGTCGCGCCGCTCGTCTCGGCCCGTCGACAGCACCTGCTGTCGCGCGTCCTGCAGGGCGGTGCGGTGGTGGCGGTTCTGGGTGCCGCTGGCGGGTTCGTCTGGTGGAAGACCAGGCCGCCAACGACAGCACCGCTGCCCTCGATTCCGCTCGCCGGCAGCGCGGCCAACGCGCCCGGTACGGCCCCTGCGACCGGGCCCGCAGCGCCTGCGACCGGGCCTGTGGTCGCCACCGCGCCAGGCGCGCCCCCTGCGGCGGGAACGCCAGGGGCAGCACCAGCCACCGGTCCGGCCGCGCCAGGCACCGGCCCCGCCGCACCAGGCACGACGCCCGCCCCGGGAGCCCCAGCCCCAGCCCCAGCACCCGCTGGCCCGGCGGCCGCGGCGGCGACGCCCGCCAAGGGTGGACCTGCCGTCTCGCGTCCGCCTGCGACCAAGGAGTCGGCTCACCTGACCCTCATCTCCGAGCCCAAGTGCGAGGTGCTCCTCGATGGCCTTCCCCTCGGAATGACGCCGATCCTCGACTCGCCGGTCCCTCCGGGGAAGCACACCCTCGTTCTGCTCAACTCGGGGGCAGGGGTTCGCGAGACCCAGAAGATCGCGCTGCAGCCCGGTCAGCTCTGGTCCAGGTCGTTCATGATCAAGGACGGCAAGCTGATCGCAGCGTCGGGAGCGAACGCCAAGCTGCTTGCCCAGGCGGAGGCGCCCAAGGAGAAGAGCGAACCGGCTGCAGCGGCGAAGAAGGAAGATCCGCCTGCTGCCAAGCCGAAGCCCGCCGAGGGCACGGCGTCCGCGGCCCCAGCAGCCCCAGCTGCGCCGGCGCCCGCGCCGAAGCCCGCGCCAGCCCCCGCGCCAGCCCCCGCGCC
>CAZPEY010000075.1:0-8094 GCA_964585665.1 uncultured Polyangiaceae bacterium
CGCTCCTCGGCGTCGATGCCCGGGTAGGCGCCCGGCGTGTCGATGAAGGTGAGGACCGGCATCCCCATGCGCGCCGCGAGCTCCATCAGGCGCTGCGCCTTGCGGTAGCCCTCCGGGCGCGGCATGCCGAAGTTGCGCGTGACGTTCTCCTTGGTGCCGCGGCCCTTTTGATGACCGATCACCATCACCGAGCGACCGAGGAAACGCGCCGGCCCTCCGACGATCGCCGCGTCGTCACCAAAGCGGCGATCCCCTGCCAGCTCGGTGAAGTCCTCGCAGAGCAGCGCGATGTAGTCGAGCGTGTAGGGGCGCTGCCCATGACGCGACAGCTGCACCTTTTGCCACGGGGTGAGTCCGGCGAAGATCTGCTCCTCGAGCCGGCGCGCCGTCGCCGCGAGGCGGTCGAGCTCCCCAGCCATCGTGTCTTGCCCGAGCTCGGTGAGCGCGACGATCTGTTGCTCGAGCTCGACGAGCGGCCGCTCGAGCTCGATGGCTTGCTTGGGATCGAGCAGGCGACGGCTCATGCGGCGAGCAGCTCCGAGAGGTGATCGTGTTCGGCGGCGAACAGCGCGCTCGCCGACGGATAGAACGCGGCGCCGGGCTCCTTCTTCCACCAGGTGCGCTGTCGACGGGCGTACTGGCGGGTGGCGCGGACGATCGCCGACGAGAGCTCCGACGAGCGCAGCTTACCGTCGAGGAAGGCGGAGACCTCGGCGTACCCGACCGCTGCAAGGGGACGGATGGCGGGGCCATACTGGGCGCGCAGGCGCTGCGTCTCCTCGATGAGACCGCCGCGCAGCATCGCCTCGGCGCGATCGGTGATCCGCTGGGTGAGCTCGTCCATCGGCGGGTCGAGCGCCAGGACGCACATCGCGGTGCGCTCGCGCTCTCCCTGGTTGGCGTGGAGCTGAGAGAGCGGGGTCCCGGTCAGCTCGTAGACCTCGAGGGAGCGCACCAGCCGCACGAGGTCGCGCTCACCGATGCGGCGCGCGCCCTCGGGATCGACCTCGCACAGCCGACGGTGGAGGGCGCCTGGCTCGACGCGCTCGAGCTCGACGAGGCGCTCGCGGAGCGTGTCGTCGCAGGCCGGCGCATCGACCAGGCCGAAGCGCAGGGCGCGCAGGTAGAGGCCCGTTCCACCGACGAGGATGACCGGCCTGCCGCGCGCCGCGACGGCGGCGAGGGCGCGGCTCGCCTCCTCGGCCCAGCGTGCGGCCGAGTAGCGCTCGTCAGGCGTCGTCACGTCGATCAGGTGGTGCGGCACGCGTGCCCGCTCGGCGGGTGACGGCTTGGCGGTGCCGACGTCGCAGCCGGTGTAGATTTGCATCGAGTCGCACGACACGATCTCGGCGCCGTAGCGCTCGGCGAGCTGCATGGCGAGCGCGCTCTTGCCCGACGCCGTGGGGCCGGCGATCGCGAGCAGACGACAAGCTGGGGCGTGGGCGATCACGTTCTACCGAAGCGGCGTTCTATCTCAGCCAGGGAAATTCGCAAGAGCACCGGCCGCCCGTGCGGCGCGGGCGCGCGGTGGTCGACCGCGTCGAGCGCGCGGAGCAGCGCCTCGACCTCGGAGGGCGCGAGCACGTCGCCGGCGCGGACCACCGAGTGGCAGGCGAGCTGCGCCAGCATGGCGTCGAGGCGACTAGCGCCCGGAGCGCTCGCCGAGCCGAGCTGCGCGAGCAGCTCCTGCCCGAGCACCTCGGGGGTCGCCTTGGCGAGGTCGTCGGGCACGCCGCGCAGCCAGACGGTCCCCGCCGCTGCGTCGTCGAACGACAGCTCGAAGCCGAGCCCCTCGACGAAGGGGCGCTCCGCCTGCAGCGCGGCGCCCTGCTCGGCAGAGCAGGGCAGGGCGATCGGGAGCAGCAGCCGCTGGGTGTGGACGCGGCGATGCTCGTAGCTCTCCTTGAGTCGCTGGAAGGCGACGCGCTCGTGCGCCGAGTGCTGATCGATGAGCACCAGCTCGCGATCGGCCTCGCAGAGCAGGTAGGTGCGATCGAGCTGCCCGAGGTAACGCAGGCCGGAGAAGAAGCCCGGCATGGTAGTCAAGGGACTTGACGAGACCCCGCCCGGACCGAGCGCCGCGCCGGCCGGCAGCTCGGTCAGCGTCGGCGCGAGCGGTGGCAGCTCGCCGCGCGCCGCGCGCTTTGCGTCCTCGACGGCGAGTCCACCCTCGAGCGCCTGGACGAAGAGCGGGGATGGGGGCGGCCCGCGCTCGTCGACCGAGCGAGGGGGCGGTGCGAACAGCTTGAGCGCCTCTGCGGCGCGCTTGCGGTGGCCTGGGTAGCCGCGCCCCGGATCGCTCACCGCGGTCGGTGGCATCGAGTAGACGCGGACGGGCGTCGACTCGACGCTGGCGCTCCAGCGGGCCTCGGCGACCGCCTGCGCGACGGTGTGGCGCAGCGCGCTCGCGATCCACTGCGGCTCGGCGAAGCGCACCTCGGTCTTCTGCGGGTGGACGTTGACGTCGACCGCCTTGCCGTCGAGGGTCAGGAAGACCACCGCGAGGGGATAGCGCCCCTTGTCGAGCAGCTCGCCGTAGCCGAGCCCGAGCGCCGACAGCAGCGCACGATCGCGCACGAAACGCCGGTTGACGAAGAGGTAGGTCGAGCGCGTCGTGTGCGCTGCCTCGTCGGGCGGTCCGAGGTACGCATCGATCGTCACCCCGCGATCGGCGCCGCGCGCCGGCACCAGGCGCTCGACCGAGCGCGCGTTGCGCCCGAGCGCTGCCTTGACCCGCTCCTGCACGGTGGGATGCGGCGGCAGATCGAGGAGCGTCCGGGCGCCCGACTTGAGCCGGAAGTGGACCGACGCGTGCGCGAGCGCGAGGCGCACCACGGCGTCGACGGTGTGGGTCATCTCCGTCGCCTCGGCCTTCATGAACTTGAGGCGCGCCGGGACGTTGTAGAAGAGGTCGCGCACCTCGATCGACGTGCCCACGGGCGCGCCGCTCGGGCCACTCCTCTCGACCTCGCCGCCGGCGACGACGAGCTGATAGCCGGCCTCCTCCGCGGCGGTGCGGGTCACCAGGGTCATCCGGCTGACCGATGCGATCGACGGCAGCGCCTCCCCGCGGAAGCCCATCGTCGCCAGCGACTCGAGATCGACGAAGGCCTGCAGCTTCGAGGTGGCGTGGCGGCGCAGCGCCAGGTGCGCCTCGCTCTGCGTCATGCCGCCGCCGTCGTCGACGACGCGCAGCAGGCCGAGCCCGCCGCGCTCGAGCGTCACCTCGATCCGCCGCGCCCCGGCGTCGAGCGAGTTCTCGATCAGCTCCTTGGCGACCGAGGCGGGCCGCTCGACGACCTCACCGGCCGCGATCTGGTCGATGAGGGTCTGCGAGAGGACGCGGATGCGCGGCTCGGACACGCCCAGTCGCTTACCACGATTGCCCCTCACCGTCGAGGACCGGCGCAACCTCGACCTTGCCGCGTGCGCACAGCGGCGATAGGGTAGCGGCGATGGCCACGCCAAAGCGCAGATCTACAAAGACCAAGGCCGAGCCCGGAGCGGCGCTCGCGCCGACGAGCGACGCGGGGGCGACCGACTCTTCCGATGGACCAAATCTCGTCGACGAGGAGCAGCGCGTCGTCGCGGTGACGGGTGCGTACGGCTTTCTGGGCTCGCACCTCATCGAGCAGCTCGAGCAGGATCGCCGGTACTACAAGATCCTGGCGCTCGACATTCGCAAGCCGCAGCGGCCGCTGCACAAGACGCAGTTCCATCGGCTCGATCTGACGATGCCTACGGCCGACGGCGATCTGGCGCAGATCCTGGCGCGCGAGGGTGTCGACACGCTGGTGCACGCGGCGTTCCTCTCCGAGCCGACGCATCAGACGGCCTGGGCGCACGAGCTCGAGTCGATCGGGACGCTGCACGTCCTCGCGGCGGCAGCCGCCGCCAAGCTGCGCAACCTCATCGTCTGGTCACAGACGCTGGTCTACGGCGCGCACCCGTCCAACCCGAACTACCTGTCCGAGGACCACGCGCTGCGTGGCGAGCAGTCGCGCTCGCGGTACGTCCGCGACAAGGCCGAGGCCGAGAAGCAGATTCGTCGCTTTCGCACCGACCACCCGGAGGTCGCCACGACGGTGCTGCGCACCGCGCCAATCCTCGGGCCCACGATCCGCAACTGGGTGACGCGGTTCTTCTCCCGCCCGGTCGCGCCCGTGATGATGGGGCACGATCCGCTCATCCAGCTCGTGCACGAGCGCGACGTCGTCGACGTGCTCACCCGCGTCGTCGCGCAGCCGGTCCCCGGGGAGTTCAACATCGTTGGCCGCGGCGTCCTGCCGTACTCGATGGTGCTCGGTCGCCTCGGGCGCGTGCCGCTCCCGCTGCCGTATCCGATCGCGTTCTCGCTGTCCAAGCTGCTGTGGGCGACGCAGATCTACGACACCCCGCCCAACTTCCTCGACTTCCTGCGCTACATGTGTGTGGCCGACGGGCAGCGCGCGGAGGCGCAGCTCGGCTTCCAGGCGCGCTACGACGTGCGCCAGATCCTCGACGACTTCCTCGGTCTGTTGACGGAAGCGCCGCGAGCCGCGCACGAGCAGCAACCCCCTGGCGAGCGCAGCGACGAGCCGGTTCTCGTCGGTGGCGCGTAAGGAGTCGCACGCATGGCGACCAAGAACATCCTCGGCGACGATCCCTTCGCGCCTCCGCCCGCCAAGGGCGCTCCACCTGCAGAGGGGCCAGGCCAGGCCGAGCCAGGCGACGCCGCCGGGCAGCCTGCGAGCAAGGCGGCGAGCAAATCACCCGCGCCAAAGGCGACGGCCAAGGCGGCGAGCGAGGCCGCGCCCAGCCCCGCCCCCGCAGGGCCAGGTAAGCCGACGAGCGAGCCCGCGCCGCCGCTGACGGCGGCAGCGCCGACCCCCGCGTCCTCGAGTGATTTTACCGGCCGGCCGATCCTCGGATCGATCCCCGCGCCCCGGCGGGTGCGTGCGGGGCGCCCAGGTGATGCCGCCGAGGTCGACTACGGCCCGTCGATCGATCCGCGCAGCACGCCCTCTTCCGGCCCGATCACTCAGCGGACCGCTCCGACGCTGGCGTACACGCCCGAGCGCGCGCCGACTGACCCTGGAGCGTCGCGCGGGCCGATCGCGCTGTGGCGCACGCTCCGCAACCTTTCGCTCCACGACACCGACGCTGGCGTCGACGAGTTCGGCCGCTCCGCGGGCCTCTCCGAGCGCGCCAGCGGCCTGCTCGACTTCCTCTACAAGACCTACTTTCGCGTCGAGAGCCGTGGCCTCGGTCACCTGCCCGACACCGGCCGCGCGCTGATCGTCTCCAATCACTCGGGAATGATCCCGTACGACAGCTTGATGATCCTGCACGCCGTGGCGACCGAGCACTCGCGCCGCCGACAGGTGCGGCCGCTCGTCGAGGACTTCCTGTTCCACTTCCCGTATCTCGGCACGCTGCTCAACCGGCTCGGCGGGGTGCGCGCCTGTCCCGAGAACGCCGAGCGCTTGCTCGACGAGGAGCAGCTCGTCGCGGTGTTCCCGGAGGGGCAGAAGGGCATCTCGAAGCTGTTTCGCGATCGCTACCAGCTGCAGCGCTTCGGTCGCGGCGGCTTCATCAAGCTGGCGCTGCGCAAGAACGCGCCGATCATCCCGACCGCTGTGGTCGGAGCCGAGGAGATCCACCCAACGCTGGGGCGTCTGCGGTTGCCGGGCAAGCCGTTCGGTCTCGCCTACCTGCCGCTGACGCCGACGTTTCCGTGGCTGGGCGCGGCGGGGCTGATTCCGCTGCCGAGCAAGTGGTACATCGCGTTTGGCGAGCCGATGTTCATCAACACCGAGTTCGGCCCCGAGGGCGCGGAGGATCGGGTGCTGGTCAATCGGCTCTCCGAGCAGGTCCGTGGCCGCATCCAGGCGCTGCTCGACGAGCTGCTCAAGGGGCGGAAGTAGGCCGGGTGTCCTGCCTGGTCAATCGTGGTGAGGTTGCACTAGGCGCGCTCGAGGACGATCGCGGCGTTGGTGCCGCCGAAGCCCGACGCTGTCGATAGCGCGACGCGCACGTCGGCGACGAGCGGTGCGCCGTGCACGATGCGGAGCGGAATCTCGGGGTCGAGCTTCTCGTGGCCCACCGTCGGAGGGATGAGCCCCGTCTCGAGCACTCGCACGCAGATCATCGCCTCGAGCGCTCCGGCGGCGCCGAGCGTGTGGCCGAGCGCGCTCTTGACCGAGTTGGACGGCACCGTCGCGGCGCGCTCCCCGAAGACCTCGACCATTGCCTTGGCTTCCATCAGATCGTTGAACAGCGTCGCGGTGCCGTGCAGGCTGACGAAGTCCACGCCGCCCGGCGTCAGGCCAGCCGCGTCGAGTGCGTTGCGCATGCCGCGCGCCGCGCCGCGCCCTTGCCGATCCGGACCGGTCATGTGGACCGCGTCGGCAGAGAGGCCGTAGCCGGACAGGATGGCGCGGATCCGCGCGCCACGTCGTCGCGCATGCTCCGCCTCCTCGATCACGAGGAAGCTGGCGCCCTCGCCGAGGTTGAGGCCGCGGCGCGTGCGATCGAAGGGACGACACGGCTCCGGATCGAGCGCCTTGAGCGACGCGAAGCCCGAGATCACGAAGTCGTGCAGCGAGTCGACTCCGCCGGCGAGCACGACGTCGCAGCGCCCCTCGAGGATCAGATCGCGCGCGACACCGAGCGCGACGTTGCCCGAGCCGCAGGCCGTCGAGGTCACCTCGATGGGCCCGCTCGCCTGCACCTCGGTGGCGACGGCGTGCGCGGGGCCGGCGTAGCTCCAGCGACGGGCCGGCGCGCCGCTGCGCACGGCGCCGAGGAAGCTGGTGATGCCGCCCAGCGTCGTGCCGAGCGTGACGCCGAGGCGCGGTCCGCGCGGAACGTCTCCCGCGTCCGCGAGCGCCTCGCGCACCGCCTCGAGCGCCAGGGTGGTGGCGCGGTTGGGCGCCGAGAGCGGCAGGTTCGGGGCGAGCGCCACCGGACCGATGCCGACGTCGAGGCCGAGCGTCGTCAGCTGCGGCTCAGGCCGCGGCCCGCGCTTGCCGTCGAGGAGGCCCTGCCAGATCGCGGCCACGCCATGGCCGAGTCCGGCCACCGCGCCCATCCCCGTGACGGCGGCCCGCCGCGCTCTCATGCCGACTTCTCCTCGGGGGGCGCCTCGCCGTGCGGCGCCTCGGGCACGCGCCAGAAGTCGTGGAAGTTGAACCACTGGTACGGGTTGGCGCGCACGTAGCGCTCATACACGCGGACGGCGGCCTCGGTGCCGCGTCGGATGTCGGCGTCCCGATCGCGGGTCCGCGCGACGAAGATCGGCTCCTCGTAGTGGAAGGTGCAGCGTCGACGGTCGCGGTCACCGAGCACGAACACCGGGATCATCGGCGCCCCCGAGGCGCGCGCGAGCGTCGCCGGCCCGATGGGAAACGGCGCCGGGCGGCCGCAGAAATCGATCATCGCGTGCGTGGTGCCGAGGTGGCGATCGAGCTGCATGCCGATGAGCTCCCCGCGGCGGAGGATCGCCGCCAGCTCGAGCATGACGAACGGCGAGCGGGTCGTGTAGACGATGCGCATCTTCTCGCGCAGCTTGTCCTCGAGCTCGCGGCTGCCGCGGTTCGGCTCCTCGGCCATCGCCATCGTCATCGGCGGCAGATCGTGCTTGCGCTGCATCAGATAGGGCGCGATCTGCCAGAAGCCCATGTGGCCGGTCAGCAGGATGGCGCCGGTGCCGCTGCCCTGGAGGTGGGCGGTCAGCTTCTCGCGCCCGACGAAATACGGCTCGACGGGCAGGCGGTGCCCGACGTGCAGCGAGTAGACGTTGGCCATCGACTGGCAGTAGTTGACGAACAGGCGGAAGGCGCGCGCCGTGCGCAGCGGCTCGTGCTCCGGCCCGAGGATCTGGTCGAGGTTCGCCGCGATGCCCCGCCGCAGCGACGGCAGCAGGGCGAAGAACAGCGCCGCCCACCCGGGCACCGAGGCCCGCTGCAAGGGCAGGGGCAGCGCGCGCACGCCACCGGCCAGCATTTTGCGAAAGAGCGGCCCGTCGAGGTAGTGGCGAAAGGCGCGCCCGGGCTCTTGCAACATGACCGACGCAGTATAGGGAATCAGGCGCCGATGAGCGAGCCGCAATCG
>CAZPEY010000075.1:8194-18125 GCA_964585665.1 uncultured Polyangiaceae bacterium
CCCCGGTTTTCGGCTTGCGACCGCCCCGAGCGAGGCGGATAACTCGTCTGCGGTGTCGATCTCGCTCAACCCGCCGCAGCAAGCGGCCGTCGATCATGGTCAAGGTCCTTTACTGATTCTGGCGGGCGCCGGATCGGGCAAGACGCGTGTGATCACGACCCGCCTCGCGCGGCTCATTGAGGAGGGCGTGCCCCCGTATCGCATCCTCGCCGTGACCTTCACCAACAAGGCCGCGGGCGAGATGCGCGAGCGCGTCGAGCAGCTCACCGGGCGCGCCTACGAGGCGTGGATCGGGACGTTCCACTCGGTCGCCGCGCGGCTGCTGCGCCTGCACGCCGATCTCCTAGGCCTGCCCAAGAGCTTCGTCATCTTCGACGACGACGATCAAAAGACGCTGGTGACGCGGGTGCTGCGCGAGCTCAACATCGGTGATCGCTTCGCGACCCCGCGCTCGATCCTGTCGGCGATCGACGGCGCGAAGAATCGCGGCGAAGGGCCGGAGCAGTTCGTCGCGCACGACTACTTCTCGGATCTGGTCGCCAAGGTCTATCCGGTCTACCAGCAGCGGCTGCGTCAGTCGGGCGGCGTCGACTTCGGCGATCTGCTCCTCTACCTGCAGGCGCTGCTGCAGCGCGAGGACGAGCACGGCCAGCGCCTGCGCCGCCGCTTCGAGCACGTCCTGGTCGACGAGTTTCAGGACACCAACCGCGTGCAGTATCGGCTGGTGCGGCTGCTGTCGCAGACGACGCGCAACCTGGTCGTGGTCGGCGACGACGACCAGGCGATCTACGGTTGGCGCGGCGCCGACGTGCGCAACATCCTCGACTTCGAGCGCGACCACCCCGACGCGCGGGTGGTCAAGCTCGAGCAGAACTACCGGTCGACGCAGAACATCCTCGACGCGGCCAACGCGATCATCGCGCGCAACCCGGAGCGCCGGCCCAAGCGGCTGTTCACCGAGCAGGGCGCGGGCGAGCCGATCCTCTGCGTGCCGCACGAGGACGAGCGGCGCGAGGCCGACTTCGTGGTACGCACCCTGCGCAAGCTCGTCGATGACGAGGGGCGCAACCCCGAGGACTTCGCGGTGTTCTATCGCACCCACGCGCAGTCGCGCGTGCTCGAAGAGTCGCTGCGCGCGCACGGCGTCGGCTACCGCGTCTTCGGCGGCGTCCGGTTCTTCGATCGCGCCGAGGTCAAGGACGTGCTCGCGTACCTGCGGCTCGTCGAGAACCCGGCCGACGAGATCGCGCTCGAGCGCGCCATCAACCGGCCGGCGCGCGGCATCGGCGAGACGACCTTCGAGCGCGTCGTGCAGCGAGCGCGGCGCGACGATCTGTCGGTCTGGGACGCTTTGGTCAAGATTGTTGACCATGGCGATCCCGAGATCAGCGCGGCGCCGCGCAAGAAGCTGGCGGCGTTCCGCGTGCTGATCGACGGGATGCGCGCCGAGCCCGGCCTGCCGTCGGAGATCACCTCGCGGATCATCGAGCAGACCGGCTACATCGAGAAGCTGGCGCTCGACGGCTCGCAGGACAGCCAGGATCGCATCCAGAACGTGCTCGAGCTCATCGGCTCGATGCGCGACTTCGAGCGGGACGGCGAGCGCGCGCCCGGCGATCCGCCGACGCTCGCGGCGTACCTTGAGCGCGTCGCGCTGGTCAGCCCCGCCGATCAGGAGGCGCGCGGCGTGACGCTGATGACGGTGCACGCGAGCAAGGGCCTCGAGTTCCCGATCGTGTTCGTCACCGGGCTCGAGGACGGCATCTTCCCGAGCCTGCGCAATGGCGACGACGACGACGAGCTCGCCGAGGAGCGACGCCTCGCCTACGTCGCGCTGACCCGGGCGCGCGAGCGGCTGTTCCTCACCTACGCGCGCCTGCGCCGCATCTACGGCGGCGAGGTTCGGGTGCAGCGCGAGAGCCGCTTTCTGCGCGACATCCCCGCGTCGGTGATGGTGCGCCCGACCGAGGTGCAGCGCACGGCGCCCGAGGCGACGCGCTTCGGCCGCCCGGCACCCCGCGTCGTCGATCGCGGCGGCTCGCACGTCGTCTACGACAGCGACGCGGGCAGCGACGCGAGCGTCGATGAGACGTTCGAGGCGGGCTTCCAGCTCGGGCAGCGCGTCTTTCACTCGCAGTTCGGCGAGGGCGTCGTCCGCGGCCTCCAGGGCAGCGGCCCGAGCCTCAAGCTCATCGTCTACTTTCCTGACGTCGGACCCAAGACCGTGGTGGCGCGCTTCGTCGAGGTCATGTGAGGGCCCGCCTCCGCGCCTTCTTCGACATGCTCCTCGAGGAGCACACCACGCCGACCCGCCTGGCGCTCGGCGTGGTGCTCGGCTGCGTCGTCGGCTGCCTGCCGCTGTTCGGGCTGCACTTTCCGCTCTGCCTGGCGGTGGCGCTCGCGCTGCGCCTCAACAAGCTCGTCGTCTACGGCGCCGCCAACCTGTCGATCCCGCCGATGGTGCCGATCCTCGGGTTCACGTCGGTGCAGCTCGGCGAGCTGCTGCGCCACGGGCGCTTCCTGGCGCTGACGCGCGCCGAGTTCACCTGGCAGAACGCCAAGCCGATGGCGGCGCAGTTCTTCGTCAACTGGATGCTCGGCGGTGCGGTGCTCGGCCTGCTCGTCGGTGGCTTCTTCGGATCGCTCGTCTATGCTGCAGCGCAAAAGAAACTGCGCGATCGCGAGGGGGCGATGGGGCGCGCGATCCGCGAAGCGATCACCCGCGCGAGCCGACGCTTCGACACGGCCCACCCCCGCTACAAGTGGTACGCGCGCAGCAAGTACCGCCTCGATCCCTGCTACCGCGCCATCGCGCCCTACGTCGCCGCCAACACGCTCACCGTCGATCTCGGCACGGGCCTCGGCATGCTGCCGCTGGTGCTCGCCGAGCTCGGCGACGGGCGCGCCGCGCACGGCATCGAGTGGGACAAGGACAAGGTGGAGGTCGCCAAGGCCGCTGCGGCGGGGCTGCCCAACGTGACCCTCGAAGAGGGCGACGTGCGCACGGCGGCGATCCCGGCGTGCGACGTGCTGACGCTCGTCGACATGCTGCACTACTACGAGCCGGAGGTGCAGCGGCAGCTCCTCTCGCGCTGTCGGCAGGCGCTGCGCCCCTCGGGCAAGCTGCTCGTCCGCGAAGGCGACGCACAGCGAAGAGGCGGGGCCCGCTTCACCCGCTGGGTGGAGAATCTGGCCGTGCGCATCGGCTGGAATCGCGGCCCGCAGGTCAAGTTCCGCCCCAAGGAAGACCTGATCGCCGAGCTCGCGGCGCTCGGGCTCACCGTCGCTGTCGACGAGGTCGCCGGTCAACTCCACCCGGGCAACGTGCTGCTGGTGGCGACGCTGCCTGCGATCGCGTCAGAGCCCGAGGTGCAGGACGTGGCGGCCGATCCAGCGCAGCACGCCGAGGACTCCGCCTCGTAGGTCGCCGGCCATGATCTGCCGCACCTCGACGACGGGCTTGGGCCACGGCATCGCCAGCCAGAGCACGCACAGGAGCGAGACGAACGCTGGCGCGAGGAAGAGCACGCGCCAGAGCCACAGCGCCCAGCGATCCGAGCGCGGCTGCCAGTTGATCCCGACCATCGCCAGGCAGAGCGCCGGCGGCAGCAGGCCGAGCGCGCCGAGCCGGTAGTCGGTGCGCACCCACCAAGCGAGCTGGAGGAGCGCGAACACCGACGCCATCGTCACCAGGCGCGACAGCGCGGCGTTCTTCTTCTCGGGCCAGCGCACCTGCGGCCAGGCGACGAACCACGCCAAGCCAGTCAGCGGCCACAGCCCGCCCTGGATCAGCAGGTACTGGAACGTCGCCGACCCGGGCCCGAACGCCGGGATCGCCCAGGCGAACGCGATCGCCGCCGCTCCGGCGAGGCCGAGCCCGAGCGACAGCCACTCGATGCCCTTGGCGCTTTGGTCGTCGTCGTCGCGGCCCGAGGGGCTCACGGCGCCTCGCCGGTGATCACCGGCACGTCGAGCTCGTACTGGCCGCGACGGATGCGCAGGATCACCTGGCGCCCCGCGCCTGCCTCGGCCGTGAGGTAGCGCAGCCGCTCCGCATCGTCGACGGCGGTGCCGTTGAACGACAAGACGAGGTCGCCGGGCTTCAACCCGGCCCGATGCGCAGGTCCGCCCTGCACGAGCTGCGCGACGATGGCGCCGTGCTCGATCGGCACGTCGACATCCTTCGGATCGACGACGCGCCATCCCGCCCACGAGCGGCGCACCTTGCCGTACTTCTTGAAGTCGCCGAGCACCCGCTTGGCCATGTTCACCGGCACGGCGAACGCCAGGCCCTGGCCCTTGGCGTTGATCGCGGTGTTGATACCGATGACCTCACCGCGCATGTTGACGAGCGGTCCTCCCGAGTTGCCCGGGTTGACCGCCGTGTCGGTCTGCAGAAAGTCGTAGTAGCCCGTGCCGCCCGAGCCCGCGCCGATGTCGCGGCCGTGGCGCCCCTTGGCCGAGATGATGCCGGCGGTCACCGAGGACGAGAGTCCATAAGGTTGACCAATCGCCACGACCCAGTCGCCGACCTCGGCGGAGTCCGAGTCCCCGAGCCGCGCCGGCTGCAGGCCCGCCGCGTCGACGTGGAGCAGGGCGAGATCGGTCGCTGGATCGCGCGCCACGATGCGCGCCTTGTAGCTGCGTCGGTCGGCGAGCTGCACGGTGATCTCGCTGGCGACGCGACCGGACAGCTCCTCGGGGGCGACGACGTGGTTGTTGGTCAGGATGTCGCCGTCGAACGAGATGATGAAGCCGGTGCCGAGCGAGCGCGTCCGGCGCGCTGGTGGCTCGACGAGCTGGTAGAACGGGCTGTCCTCACCGAACGGGAAGTAGGCGACCGGCGCCTGCTTGACGACCGCGGTCGTGTAGATGTTGACCACCGACGGCAGCGTCTGCTTGACGAGGTCGGCGAACGAGGCCGGCGCGTAGGGGCGCGGCACGACCGGCTGCGCGGTCGGCATCGTCGGCAGCGCGCCGGGCGTCTGCGACACCGCGTCCTTGCAGCCCGAGCACGACACGGTGACGAGGGCGATGGCGACGAGTCCGACCGAAAGTGCTCGCATGTCCGTTCTACTCAGCCCCTCTTGTCAGCCCTTCTTGGCCAAGTATTTCATGCGCAGGTCGTAGAGCAACTGCTCGAGGAGCTGCGTCTCCTCGGCGGTGAGGTTGCCGCGCGTCTTTTCGCGCAGCATGCCGAGCACGTCGAGCGACTGCTTGGCCAGCTCGAGGTCGGCGTGGGTGGTGCCGCGATCGGGATCGGGCAGCTCGCCGAGGTGGATCAACACCGACGAGGCCAGGGAGATGATGAAGGTGCCGAAGTCAGCACCGGGGAGGCTCGCTTGCGACATGGCCCGTTATACCTCCGGGATGCGCGGCGCGGCTAGGGATCGCGCCCTGGAAGGTGCTCGCAGCTCGCGACGGAGAGGCGCGGCGCTCGGGGCTATTCCTCGTCGGCGTCGTCGTCGAGCTCGGCGCCGAGGCCGAGCTTCTCGCTCTTGTCGCCGACGTCGGGGAGACCCTTTAGGTGCTTGTCGATCTCTTTGCGCGTGATGAATCCACGTCGCACTCGGCGGTCGATGGTGCGCACATCCCAGAATCGCTGATCGTCGCGGCTGATCGTCATGTCGAGAGGGCTGATAACAACGACGGCGGCGGAAGTCAACCGGCGCTCATGCTGGCCCGCAACGGCCGGCCCCGCTCTGTGTCGTTTTGGGTATGAAGTTCGATGCCTCTCCCATCTTGGCGAAGAGTCTGAGCAAGCTTGTCCGGGTGCCCCAGCTCTGGGCGTTCGGCGCGGCGATCTCGGCGATGTGGTTCTGCGCGAAGCGTCTACGGGCCTCGGACCTCGGCTTGGCCGAGGTGCCCGTTGCCGTCGTCTTCCACATCGCCGTTGCCGCCCTCCTCGTTGGGCTCACTCGCCAGTGCTTCGCGGTGATGCGAGGCGATCGGCCGGACCCGAGGCAGGCGTTCGCCACCGTTCGCCGCAACCTGGGTGCGATCGTCAGCTTCGGCGTCGCGACCTGGATGCTCCATGACCAGATGGAGTGCGCGGTGGGTCGCTTGGCCAGCGACAATCTGGTGCGAACGTGGTTCTCGGTGGGGCGCCTGGTCGTCGAGGCCGCAGCCTCGGTCTTCCTGTCGGTTTCGCTGTACGCGATGCTGCCGGTACTCGCGCGCGAGAGCGTCAGCGCGCCGGCCTCGATGCGCCGGACGGGCGAAATCCTCATCCTCGTGTGGCGCCCTCGGCTCTTCGGGCTCGTGCGCATCGGCCTTGGCTACGGCGCGATAGTGGTCGCCCTCGGTCTCCTCTGTATTGCTGCAGCGCTCGCGTTCGGCTTTCCGACCACGCGGGCGCTGGAGGCGACCGTCTATCTGAGCGGTCTCCTGGGCGTCCCGGTCGTCGTCTGCGATCAGCTCTTCGATGCCGGGGTCTATCTGGCGGCCACCGAGGGCGCCGACTCCGACGCGGCATTCGCCTTGCGGCATTGCGTCCGCGCCGGCACGGTCACAGCTCGATGTCGCCCATGATCGGCAGAGCGCAGAGCCAGACCGCGCAGCGCCAGACCGGAGGAAACGGACACGCGCGCAGCGCCAGACCGGAGGAAACGGACACGAGTGCAGCGAGGCCCAGCGAAAGGAGGCAACTCAAGCTGGCACGGTGGTTGACAATGTCCGGTATCCGGACGCAAGAGGCTCGAATTCGCTGCAAGGCCAACGCGCGGCGAGGACCGGGGACGGCCTTAAGCGCGAACGACTCTGAGGGCAATTCAGCTCGGCGCCGCGACCATCGCTCCAAACCGCTGCGGCACCAGAAACGTCCCATAAGGGAACAGCACGCCCTTGATTCGACTCTTCCACGCCTGGAACGCGGAGCGATACTCGGCGAGGAACACCTTGCATCGCTGCAACACCTCGACGCGCTGCCAGGTATTGCGACAGGCAACGCGCGGTGAGAGCTGGCGCCGCGGCTCCACGGTGACCGGCGAGTCGGACACCTTCTGGGCCAGGACGCGCGAAGCCCCGATGAACGACCGCCCTTGGCGTCGAAACGAATCGCGAAGCTCGAGTTCCTTGGCCGTGACGCTTTCGAGCACCAGTCGATAGGCCTCGTGGGACGGCAACGCCAACGGCGGCGCAACGAGCTCGAGCGCAACGACGTCAGGCAGTCCGCCCTCCTCGACGAAGAAGCCACGCGGACGCGCAATCTTGCGAACGCCCGGCGAGAACAGGCGAATGCCAGGCCACTTGTCCCCGTGGCTCACCAGCCCCGCCGCCACCGGGTTCGAGAGCGTGTAGACCATCTTGGCCAGGACATCCGCGGCGCCGAGGAGCCGCACGTTGCTCGGCTGCTCGGTGGCCCAGAAGTTTTCCCAGCGGCCGTAGTGCGCGTTGAGCGCCCGGGCGATGATGGAGTTGCACCAACGCTCGAAGTCGGGAAGCCGCCCGTGCGGGTCGGTGACGACCATGTGATAGTGGTTCGACATCACCGTGATGGCGTGCAGCACGACGCCGTATTTTCGCGCTGCGACGGCGATGCTGTACTGCACGACCTGGTCGACCGGCCGAGACGGCCGCAGCAGGTACATGCGTTGGCTCACGCGTCGAGTGATGAGGTACGTTGCTCCAGGATAGACCGGCCGTGGCAAACTCATGGCCGCGTTATCGGCGCCCCAGCCTTTGGGTTGCGTGCTCATTTACCCCCGGTCGGGAATCGCGCCATTTACCCCCCGGGTCGGGAATCGCCCATTTACCCCCGGTCGGGAATCGCCGGGAATCGCCGCGGGAGTCGCCGCATTTTCCCCCGGTCGGGAATCGCCCGCGACCCCCGGTCGGGAATCGCGGCCCGCATTTGCCCCCGGTCGGGAATCGCCCGCCCGCATTTACCCCCGGTCGGGAATCGCGACCCCCGGTCGGGAATCGCGGCCCGCATTTACCCCCGGTCGGGAATCGCCCGGTCCATTTACCCCCGGTCGGGAATCGCGGGAATCGCGCGGTCGGGAATCGCCGGTCGGGAATCGCCGGTCGGGAATCGCCGGTCGGGAATCGCCCATTTACCCCCGGTCGGGAATCGCCACAACTGGGAGTAGTCGCCGATCACGAACTCCTCCGGCGGGGGCGGTGCCTTGGGGCTCCGCTTGCCAGGCTTGCTCGGCTTGGGGGGGGGCGGCGGGAGCGCGATCTTGCCCATCAGCTTGGGCTCGTGCTCGGGCTGGACCTCGGGCGTCGGTTCGACGAGCGGGGCGGGCGGGGCGACCGACGGGGGCGTCGGGGCGGGCAGCGGCGCGGTCACGGTGGGCGGAGTGCGCTCGCCGGAGAGGCGCAGCAGCCAGCCGAGCGCCGCGAAGCGTAGCCCGAGCTGCGTCGCTGCGACGAGCACGAGCGCCGCCGCGAAGGCGACCCAGCCGCGTCGCCGCGCCGCCGCGAGGCGCTGCCAGCAGTCCTGCGTCAGGAGCGTGCCGTCGGGGCGTCGATACAGCCGCAAGCAGACACGCTGCCCCTCGTGGAGCGCGATCAGCGTCGCGGCCTCTTTACGCGTCATCTGCGAGACGTCGTAGACGTTGAGGCGACACTCGCCGCAGTGGCGGACGCGATCGTCGCCATGCATCTCGTTCCAGTCGGCCGTGCACGGGGTGGCGATGCGGATGTCGTCGAGGAGGGCTTCGTCGATCACTGCCAGGCGGGCCGAGCGTTTCATGGAGTGGTGGAACGCAGGCGCGGGCGGAACGATCTATCCCCGGCCCCCGTCGGCTACTTGCGGATCGTCTTGGGCGGCGCCTTCTTGGCGGGCGGCTCGGGGCGGCGGACCGCGACGGCGCCCATCAGGGCGGGCTGGGGCTCGATCTCGCCCATCAGCGGCCGGGGCTCAGGGGCGGGCGCGGGCGCTGGGGCGGGCGCCTGGCGGATCGGCTCGGCGATCGTCCCCATCGTGACGATCGGCGGCTTCCGACTCGCCCACTGCAGCAGCCAGCCGAGCGCCGCGAAGCGCAGGCCGAGCTGCGTCAGCCCGACGATGACCAGCGCGGCGGCGAACGCCACCCAGCCGCGGCGACGGGCGGCGCGCAGCCGCTCCCAGCAGTCCTGCGTGATCAGCGTCCCGTCGGGCCGACGGTACAGGCGCATGCAGACGCGCTTGCCCTCGCTCATCGTGATGAGCGTAGCGGCCTCGGCGCGCGTCATCTCGGCGACGTTGTAGACGTTCAGGCGGCAGTCGCCACAGTGGCGCACGCGGTCATCGCCCTGCATCTGCTCCCAGTCGGCCGAGCAGGGGGTCGCGATGCGGAGGTCGTCGAGAAACGAGTCGTCGACGTCGGGCAAGACCTTCAAGTGGCGCTTCGTCATGCCCACCTGAAACGCACCCGCCACGCGAAACGGTCTATCGGGCCCTCCCCCCGCCGCGCGAGCCGCGCGAAGCCCAAAAAAAAGCGGCCCTCCGAAGAGGGCCGCTCGAACTACCAAAAACCGGTCGACCTACCTGTTTCCCTCCGCTCCGCCTCGCGCGGTCAGCGCGTGGTGGGGGGAGGCTCCGGCGAGCTTTGCTCGACGGAGGGGGGGACGGGAACGTCCCCCTACAAACTAGTAGTCGCCGCCGAAGTCGTCGCCGCCCTGGGGGGCTGCGGCCGCCTTGTCCTTCTTCTTCGGACGCTCTGCGATCACCGCCTCGGTGGTCAGCATGAGGCCCGAGACCGAGGCCGCGTGCTGGAGCGCAGCGCGCACGACCTTGGTCGGGTCGATGACGCCGAAGGCGAACATGTCACCGTACTCACCCGTCGCAGCGTTGTAGCCGAAGGCGCCCTCGCCCTGCTTGACCTTGTCGACGACGACCGAGCCCTCGAGGCCGGCGTTCGCCGAGATCTGGCGGAGCGGCTCCTCGATGGCGCGGCGCACGATCTTGACGCCGAACTCGCGGTCTCCCGAGACCTGCAGCGTG
>CAZPEY010000076.1:0-2208 GCA_964585665.1 uncultured Polyangiaceae bacterium
TTCGAGAGCAACGGGCCGGTGATCGAGATCCTGAACGCCCACCTGTCGCATCAGCCAGAGCCGCCGCGACGGCTCCGGCCCGATCTGCCGCCGCTGCTCGAGCAGGTCTGCCTGCGCGCCCTCGAGAAGGATCGCGAGCGCCGCTATCGCTCGGCGGGGGAGATGAAGTCGGCGCTCGAGGCGGCCATTCGCAGCCTCACGGGCGCGCTGTGCGCGACCTGTGGGGCGCCTGCCCCGCGCACTGCGCGCTTCTGCCCCGAGTGCGGGACGACCCTCCGCGCCGTCGCTGGTCCCGCCGAGGAGGGTCAGCGGACGCCCACGCCGAGCCCAACGACCGGATCGATCCAGAACCCGATCGGGGCGACCGTGCCGCTGCCCTTCCTCGGGCGCGACGAGGTGATCGAGCGACTGGCCGGGCTCGAAGATCACCTCATGCTCGTCGGCTCGCCGGGGGTCGGCAAGAGCGCCGTCGTCGAAGCGCTCGCCGAGCGTGAGCAGCTCAACCGCCGCCGCGTCGTGCTGGCGCGCGCCGATGGATCGGGGGCCCAGGTGCCCTGGCATCCGATCCGGACCGCGGTCGCCGCGCTGCTCGGGATCTCCGAGACGCCGCGCGACGAGGAGCTCAAGCGAGCCACCACCGATCACCCCGACGATCGCACCGGGCTCCGCGAGCTGTTCGGCCTGGGCGGCGCCACTTCTGGCCTGCCGCTCGACGTGCGCCGGGCGGAGACCACCGCCGCCGTGCTCGGCGTTCTTCGTCGCCAACACGCGCTCCTGCTGTTCGAGGACGTCGACCGCTACGACGCGCCCTCCCGGCGCCTGCTCGCCGAGCTCATCGCCGACAGCGGGCGCGCCGTCGTGCTCGCCACCGCCGAGCACCCCGACGTCCTCAACGCGGAGGTCGAGGTGCTGCGCCTGCCCCCGCTCGACGACCTGGCGGCGCAGAAGCTCGTCAACGTCGGGGTGCCGAGCACGATCATCGAGCTCGCCGGCGCGGTGCCGCTGTACATCGAGGATTGGCTGCTGGCTCGTCGCGAAGGCCTGCGGGACAGCTCGCCGCAGGCGCGCGCCGGCGTGCTCAGCCCCGAAGCGCGGCAGCTCCTCGAGGTCTTCGTCGCGGCGGGGCCAGACGTCCCCCTGCCGATCATCGCCTCGATGGCCGGCGTGAGTGACTCGGGCAAGCCGCTGGCGGAGCTGCGCGCCCACTGCTGGCTTCGTCCGCGCGGTGGGCGCCTCGAGCCAACCGCCTCCTCGAGGCGAAGCGCCTTCTACGAGTCTCTGTCGCTCGAACGGCGGCGTGAGCTGCACGGGATCATCGGTGACCGACTCCAGCGCGAAGGCTTCGATCCGATCGTCGTCGCGCATCACGCCTACCTCGCCGGCTCCTTGCAGGCGCCGACCCTGCTCGAGCAGGCAGGCGATACGGCGCGCGAGAGCTTCGACGACGATGCGGCGATCCGCTGGTACCGCGCAGCCCTCGAGAGAGCCCGCACGCCGGGGGCCCAGGTCGAGGAGCGCGCCATCGTGCGGATCGCGCTCAAGCTCGCCGTGGTCTTCCGCTACAAGGGAGATCTCGAGCTCTCCGAGCGCCTGCTCCGTGACGTGCTCGCGCTGGCGATGCGACGGGGCGAGCACGACGAGCAGGTCAGCGTGCTGCGCGCGCTGTACCGCATCGATCTGGTGCGCCAGCAGCCGACCCGCGCACGCGACCACTTGATGTCGGCGATCAAGGTCGCCTTCCAGGGCGGTGAGCCGGGCACCGTCGTCGAGCTCTACACCGAGCTGGCCGATGTGCTGGGGTTGCTGGGCGACACCGAGGCGGCAGAGCGCGAGCTGTGGGAGGGCCTGCTCCTCGTCACCGGCGGCGACGGTGTCGACGCCACCGAGGGACCGCCGCAGCTGTGGTCGATGTTCGCGCAGCTTGCCCACCTCGTCTTGCAGGCGCGCGGCGCGGCCGAGGCCCTGCCGGTCGCCGAGGCGGCCCTCCGCCACGCCGAGCGGGCCGGCAGCGCCCGCGCCATCGCGCGCTGCCGTGGATTTCTCGGCGACTGCGTCGAGGCGGCGGGGCGGAGCCGCGAGGCGCAGCAGCTCCGACGCCGCGCCACCGACGAGCTACGGAAGATCGGCGATCGCCGCGCCACGGCCGAGATGTTGATCACGATGGCCAAGCCGCAGCCCGGCGCCGAGATGACGACGCTGCGCACCTGG
>CAZPEY010000076.1:2308-18096 GCA_964585665.1 uncultured Polyangiaceae bacterium
CCAGCGCACTGGGTCGAGGCGACGATGATGTCGTCGAAGCCGTCGCCGTTGGCGTCACCGAGCCCCATGACCGCGTTGCCGTACCGGTTGGTGGAGAAGGAGGAGAAGGAGGTGCCATCGATCGTGACGTCGGCGGTGGTGTCGAACGTGTTGGCCGTCGTGCCGCCGTGGAACAGCAGGATCGCCCCTCCACCGGCGACCGCACCCGGGTTGCCCACGACGAGGTCGTCGACCCCGTCGCCGTTGACGTCGCCCGCGCACTGGGTGCGCGGCGAGTCGATGTTGGCCGAGGCGTCGCTGGACTCGACGACCTTGGTGCCGCCCGTCGCCGTGCGCGTGCCACCGTAGTACACGTAGGCGTTGCGCTGCTGGTACGTGTTGATGACGATGTCGCTGTAGCCGTTGCCGTCGAGATCGCACGCACCGACGACGCCACCGCCAAAGCCCGCGGTCTCGCCGCCCGGCGTGTTGATGGTGGTGACGGCCATCGCGGTCGTGCGCGCGTTGGCGGCGCCAAAGTAGATGTACGCCTTGCCGGTGTTGTGGTTGCCGGTGACGATGTCGGCGAAGCCATCGCCGTCGAAGTCGCCACCATCGGCGTAGGAGTCCGCGTTGGGCAGCGTGATCGACGCGAACGGCGCCGTCGGCCCGCCGAAATAGAGCGTCGCGCCCGAGGTCGACACGAAGCCGGACGCGACCACGAAGTCACCGTAGCCGTCGCCGTCGACGTCACCAACCCCGGAGGCGATGTTGTTGCCCTGCGTGTTCGTCAGCGTGCCCAGCGTCGCAGTACCGAGTCCCGTCGAGCTGCCGAGGTAGATCGTGTTGCCGACGAACAGATCGCCGTAGCCATCGCCGTTGATGTCGCCGACGTTGCCGACGGGGAAGGTGCTGTTGATGGTCTTGTGGACGGTGGTCGAGATATTGGTGCCGTCGTTGAGATACACGGTGGCGTTGCGAGTGGTGCCGTTGCCGCTCGCGGCCATGTCGGGCTTGCCGTCGCCGTTGAGGTCCATGAAGCCACGCCCGAGGTAGCTCGTCTTGACCGCCTTGCTCGTGCCAGGGACGAAGAACTCCCAGGTGTCGCTCACCTTGGTGCCGCAGGTGTTGACCGCGGTGACCCGCCACCAGCGGGCGCCGCGCGCCAGATCGGCGGACGGCGAGGTCGTCAAGGCGGTGACGCCAGTGCGGGTGTTGGCGATGCTGGTGCACGCGTTGTCGTTGCAGAACTGCACGTTGTAGCTCGTCGCTCCCGCCGCGGCGGCCCACTTGACGACGGGCTGCTTGTGCGAGACGCGCGACGTCGAGATCGGGGACAACAGGCGCGGCTTGGCGGGCGCAGCTCCACACAGCATGTCGCCCTGCGGAAGCATGTCGTTGATCGGCACCATGTCGTTGATCGGCACCATGTCGTTGATCGGCACCATGTCGTTGGTCGATTTCAGATCCTGCTGCACGGTCAGATCGAACTCGACCAGGTCGAGCGTCACGCCCGTGAAGTCGGTCGGCGGCACGAGGTCAGGCGGCGGCGGCACGAGATCCGGCGGCGTCGCCGTGAGGTCCGACGATGACAGATCGGGCGTCGCCGACAGATCGGGGACCGAGAGATCGTTGCCCGTGTTCATGGGTGCCTTGCAGTCGACCGTGGCCTCGACGGTCTTGCCCGACACGAGGTTGACCAGCGCGCTCTCGCCGTAGCCGACCACCATCGCGCCGGCCCGCAGCGTGACCCGGAACGTGAGCTGCCCCTGCTTGACGCCCGGGCGATACAGGAACCGCCCCTGCCGGGAGCTGAGCTGATTGTCGACCGGGTAGTCGAAGTCGAAGGTCTCGGCGCCGACCACGCTGACGTGCATCTGGGTGATGCCGTCGATCGCGCTGTCTGGGATCGAGGTGTCGAGGTTCACCGTCACGGCGACGGCGTACCCCTTGTCGAGCGTCGTCTTGCAGCCGCCGGCGAGCAACAGCACCAGCGCCGCCAGCACAGAAAGTCTAGATCCTTGACCGAATGGCGCGCGCATCAGAACTGCACCAGCGCCTTGCCGGGCCCGATCTCGGCGAAGTTCTCCTTGAAGCTCGGCCCCGAGGACAGCGCGACGCCGACGCCCACACCGACGCCGACGACGACCACCGCGCCCACGATGGTCCACAGCCACCACTTCTTGTAGATCGGCGTCTTGGCCCCGTCGCTCGTCGCGGGCTTGTCCGTGGAGGCGGCCAGCTTGGGCTGCGAGGGCTCGGTCGGCTCGGCCTTGGTTGGTTCCGCCTTGGGTGGCTCGCTCTTGGGCGGCTCGCTGCGCGTCGGCTCGTCGAGCGGCGCCACCTTGGTGTCCGCGGGGGGCGGTCTGGTGGGCTTGGGCTCGGTGGTTGCGACCGGCTCGCTCGGCAGGCTCGGTTCGCTGCGCAGCGCCTGCGGCTGCACCGGGATCGCCGAGCCGCGTGCGATCGCCGAGCTCTGCGCCTTGAGGACCGCGTTGAGGTCGGCGATGCGCGCGTTGACCTCGGCGCGGCGCGGCGTCTTGGGCTCGTTGCGCAGGAAGCTCTTGTAGAAGAACACCGCGCGCTCGGCGTCGTTGCCGAGGCGGTACGACTGCGCGATGTTGTAGAGGAGTGCGTTGTCCGGATAGCGCTCGTACACCGACTCGTAGAGCTTGGCCGCTTCGAGGAAGCGACCCAGGTTGTAGAAGGTGTTGGCCTGCTTGAAGTCTTCTTTGACCTGGTTGCGGTCGACCCCGGGTTTGGGCTCGACGGCGAAGGCGGCCGAGGCTGAGACCATGCTGAGGCCGAGGACCAGTGCGAAGCGAAGCAACATACGCCCCTCCGGCAGCCATCTTATCGTGCGCCGGAGCGGGCTGTCTATCGTGGCGAGCGTGGTGGCGAGTCGGCGGGGGCAGCCGGGTCGGCCGCGGGCTTGGCGCGGCCCATACCCATCAGCGTCGTCAGCACGACGGTCGCGACGCCGGCGCCGAGCGCCGCGTAGTTGCCGCGCGCGCCGTCGACGAACAGGCCGAACAGGATGGCGAACGGCACTGTCGCCGCAGCGATCAGCAACAGCCCCACGACGACGCGCAACACGACCAGGCCGCCCCGTCCGAGCAGACTCGTCGGGCGCTCCTCACCAGCGACGGCGCGCGCGAACGGGTTGGCGAACAGCTCGCGCGCCATCCCGCGACTAGCTCTCGCAGACCGTCTTGTTCTTGAGGTCCTTGGTGATCTGCTTGATCTCGTCGGCCGCGTCGCTCTTCCAGTTGGTCTTCGGGTACCGCTTGAGCAGCTCCTGGAAGTAGACCTTGGCGTCCGAGCAGTACTTGAGCTCCTTGAACGCCTTGCCGTTCTTGAACATCGCGTCGGGCACGACGTCCGACTTCGGGAAGTTGTCGACGACCTTGGTGTACGCCCCGATCGCGTTGGCCCACTTCTTCTCGACGAAGTAGCACTCGCCGATGTTGAACTGCGCCTTGCCGGCGCGCGGGTCGTTCGGGTAGCGATCCTTGAACGACTCGAAGAGGCGACGAGCGTCCGCCCACTGCGTCGCCTGCATCCGCTTCTCGGCCTCGGCGAAGTGCGCGTCTGGCGTCTCCGGCACCGGCGGCGTCTTGGACGACGTCACGGTCGTGGTCAGCTTCTCGAGCTGGGTGTCGCTCTTGGCGCGGAACTCCTGGAACTGCTTGGTGAAGGCCTCGGTCGTGTGGGTGATGTCCTCGACCTTGCCCTGCAGCACCCCGAGGTCCTTCTGGAGTGTCTGCACCGTCTGCCCGACGTCCGCCGAGTTTCGGGTCACGACCTTGGTCGCCTCGTCGACGAGCTGCTTCAACTTGGCGAGCTGCTGCTCGAGCTGCTTGGTCAGCTCCGCGTTGTTCTGCTGGCTGGTCTTCTTCAGCTCCTCGATCTGAACCTTGAGCTCACGCCCCTCTTCCTTGGTCATGAACGCGAAGCAGCCGGTCTGGCCGAGCGCTCCACACAACAACAGCGTCGAAACGATCTGCTTTCTCATGGTTACCACTGGCACTCCACCTTGCGATCCTTGGCCCAGCCGCTCTCATCGGCCCCCGCCGCCTCCGTCTCCCCCTTCGGAATGATCCTCAGCCGCCCCGCGTCGATCCCGAGCCGCACCAGGCGATCCTTGACCGACTGCGCGCGCTTGTCGGAGAGCGCGAGGTTGTACTCCTCCGTGCCGCGCGGATCCGTGTAGCCAGCGAGGCCCACCGACCGCGTGCCGATCTTCTTGAGGCAGTCGGCGGTCTTCTCGATCGCGCTGGTCGCCTCGGCCGAGAGGTTCGACTCGTTGAAGTCGAAGTACACCGTGTCGCACTTGCACTGCGACGGCGGCGGCTGCGAGCCGTTCGGATCTTCCGTCGTGCTCTGCGCACGCTGGCAACGGCCCTTGTCGCACTTGCCGCCGGTGCCGCACTGATCGTCGGTCGTGCACGCCTTGCACACGCCCTCGATGCAGGACTCGCCCGACGGACACTGGGTGTCGTCCTGGCAGGCGGTCTTCTTCGCTTCGCAGCGGCCGGCCTTGCACTCCTGGCCGTCCTTGCAGTCCTTGTCGTTCCGACACTGCTGGCACTGCTTGTTGACGCAGAATTCCTTCTTCTCTTTGCAGTGGTCGTCGTTCTCGCAGGCTGGATAGGTCGGCTTGCAACCCATCGCCCCGAGGGCCAGAGCGAACGTCCATGCAACCGACCACAAGAGCGCGCTGTGTAGCGCCGAGCTCTTCATCACTAGAGATCGCGACATGAACGGAACCTAATTCCAGGTTGCTCGAACTGTCAATTGTCCCTCCCGGCGGTGCGCGGATCGGTATGATGGTCGGCCATGCGTCCCGTCCTCCTCGTGATGCTCCCTGCCATGCTGGCTGCTGCGTGCGCGACGCCGGCCAGCAGCACACCTGCGGTCGTCGCTGCGCCGACCACGACCGCGCCGAGCGCCGCGCCCCGAGCGGGGAGCAGCGTCGACAAGTGGCGAGCACGCGCCGAAGATCCGGAGTGCCAGCGGCGACTGCAAGCGCTCGCGCAAGGCCAGCTCAAGGGATGGAACGGCGTCGGCAAGTGCGGGCGCATCGACGCCGAGCGGGCGCTCGGAGACAGCGGCGACCAGCCGAGCAAGTTCGAGCAATTCGGCGAATACCGCGTCTACAAGGCGGGCAAGGACAGCCTGCTCGTGTGGTTCCTGTCCGACGACATTCGGGTGATTCAGCTCCTCTACCCCAAGCTCGGCCAGCCCCTCAAGACGCTGCTCGGTGAGCCACAAGCCAAGATCAAGTCGCAGCTCTCCGCCGAGTGGGAGCAGTGGGTCTACGCGAACCGTGGGCTGGCGCTGCACGTCCGCCGCGCCAACAGCGAGCCGGTCATGCTCTTCGCCTACGCGGCCTCCACCGTCGAAGAGTTCCTGAAGAGCGACGTCGCGCGCGTCGCTCGCACCGAGAGCCCAGTCGAGGAGCTCAAGTGACGGCCCCCGCGTAAGCCAGCCCGCTTCAACGGACCCACACGGGCCAAGCGACACTTTTTCCGACTTCTGAGATAATAGACCGCTTACTTCAGAACCTGGGGCCTGCCCCCATTGTAAAGGCTAGCAAGACGATGAGTGACAAACCTGCGGGCGGCGCGACCCCAGCGCAAACACCGACGGTGATCGTGACCAGCGAGCACGAGACGCAGGCGCCCGCGCCGACGCCGTGGCTCAACTGGACCGGAGGAGAGGCGACGGCCGAGCTGCCGACCGGCGGGGCGGCGTCGAGCACGACCCAGCCCGGCGACAGCACCGGCGGCAGCAGCCCCACCGGCGGCAGCGTGGGCGGCGCTCCCGTCGAGCTCAAGGAAGGCACCAAGGTCAGCCAGTACGAGCTCATCCGCGAGCTCGGCTCGGGCGGTATGGGCACCGTCTACCTGGCGCGCGACCTGCGCCTCGGCCGCAAGGTCGCGATCAAGTTCCTGCAGTCCAAGGACGCCGAGACGACCCGCCGCTTCATCCTCGAGGCGCGCCTCACCGCGTCGTGCAGCCACGAGAACATCGTCATCATCTACGAGGTCGGGCAGTTTCAGCGCAGCCCGTTCATGGTCCTCGAGTACCTGCAGGGCTCGCCGCTGTCGAAGATCGCCAAGCCCGACACCAAGCTGCCGCCGCCGCGCGCCGTCGAGCTGATGATCCCGGTCGTACGCGCGCTCGTCTGCGCGCACGAGCAGGGCATCGTCCACCGCGATCTCAAGCCCGACAACATCTTCGTCACCGACTCGGGGACGATCAAGGTGCTCGACTTCGGCATCGCCAAGGTGCTGCAGGGCGGTGACGAGCCCGCGACCGCCGGCAAGGTGACGCCGCACCACGGCACGCTCAACATGAAGGACGCCGCCGGCGACTCGACGCGCGCCGGCGTGGTCATCGGCACGCTCAAGTACATGTCGCCCGAGCAGTGGGGCGGCTCGACGGGCGTCGACCACCGCACCGACATCTGGGCGGTCGGCGTCATGCTGTTCCAGATGCTGTCGGGCAAGCACCCGCTGCCGCCCGACAGCCCGCTCGTCCTCACCGCGCTGCTCCAGCAGCCGATGATGAAGCTCAACGACGTCGCGCCGGACGTTCCGCCGGGGCTGGCCGAGGTCGTCGATCGCTGCCTGCTCAAGCACAAGGATCAGCGCTTCCCCGACGCGCGCGCGCTACTCCGCGCGCTCGAGCCCTTCCAGGGTGGGCACATCACACGCGAGGTGATGCCCGACGCGAGCCCGTACGCGGGTCTGTCGGCGTTCCAGGAGAGCGACGCGGCGCGCTTCTTCGGTCGCTCGCGCGAGATCGCCGCGATGGTGGCGCGCATTCGCGAGCGCCCGCTGGTCGGACTCATCGGTCCATCCGGCGTCGGCAAGTCGTCGCTCGTCCGCGCCGGCCTCGTGCCCGCGCTCAAGCAGTCGGGCGAGAACTGGGAGTCGCTGGTCGTGCGGCCAGGGCGCCATCCGATGCAGGCGCTGGCGTCGCTGATCGCACCGCTTCTCGAGGCGGGGACCAACGAGCCCGAGCCGCCGAAGGACTTGGTCAAGCATCTTTACCAAGAGCCGGGCTACGTCGGTGTCGTGCTGCGACGCCACGCCAAGAAGAACCGGCGCAACGTGCTCCTCTTCATCGATCAGTTCGAGGAGCTCTACACGCTGGTGCCCGAGGCCGAGGATCGGCTCGCCTTCACCGCGTGCATCGGCTCGCTCTCCGACGACATCTCGTCCCCGACGCGCGTCGTGGCGTCGATCCGCTCCGACTTTCTCGATCGCGTCTCCGAAGATCCGCGCTTGATGAACGAGATGTCGCAGGCGCTGTTCTTCATCTCGGCACCGAGCCGCGACGGTCTGCGCGACGCGCTGGTGCGCCCCGCCGAGATGGCCGGCTATCGGTTCGAGAACGACCAGATCGTCGACAACATGCTCGAGCATCTGCAGACGACGTCGAGCGCGCTGCCGCTGCTCCAGTTCGCAGCGACCAAGCTGTGGGAGGCGCGCGATCCGTCGCGCAAGCTGCTCACCCTGTCGAGCTACCAAGCGCTCGGCGGCATCGCGGGCGCGCTGGCCAGCCACGCGGACGCGGTGATGGCCGAGCTGACGACGCCAGGGCGCGCCCTGGCCCGGACGCTGCTGCTCCGCCTCGTCACTTCCGATCGGACGCGCGCCATCGTCAGCATGGAGGAGCTCGAGGAGCTTTCGCGCGATCGTGCCGAGGTTCGGCGCCTCGTCGATCAGCTCGTCCAGGCGCGCCTGCTCGTCGTGCAGACCGGCGAGGGCGCGGTCGGTCCCTCCGTCGAGATCGTGCACGAGTCGCTGATCCACAGCTGGCCGACGCTGCACCGCTGGCTCGAGGAGAGCCAGGAGGACTCCGAGTTCCTGGAGCAGCTCCGCAACGCCGCCAAGCAGTGGGTGCAGAAGGGGCGCGACCCGGGCCTCCTGTGGCGCGGCGAGATGGTGCAGGAGGCGGCGCGCTTCTCGAAGCGCTTCCGCGGCGAGCTCGGCGCGATGCAGCGCGAGTTCTTGAAGGAGGTCTTCGACCTCGACGACTCGGCGGCACGGCGCAAGCAGCAGCTCGCCGTCGGTGGCGGCGTGTTCCTCGCGGTCCTGCTGGTCGCCGCCGTGATCGCCCTCGTGATCATCCGTGACTCGCAGCAGCGCGCCGAGGCCAACGCGGTCGTCGCCCAGCGCGCCGAGGCCGAGGCCAAGCAGCGCCTCGCCGAGGTGCAGCGCAAGGAGCAGGAGCGGCTCGCGGCAGAAGCCGAGAAGCGAAAGGCGGAGGCCGAGACGGCCAAGGCCAACACGCAGGTCGAGATGACCAACGAAGAGCTCAAGAAGAAGAACGAAGAGCTCGAGGTCGCGCTCGGCAACGCCGACAAGCAGCGACGCGCCGCCGAGGACTCGCAGAAGAAGGCCGAGGAAGCGGCGCGCGCAGCCAAGGCGGCGCAGGAGCAGGCCCAGGCCGCGCACAAGGCGACCGAGGTGCTCCTCAAGAAGGAACACGAGCGCGTCAAGCGACTCGAGTCTCAGTTTGGCGCCGCAGCGATTGACGATCTGAAATGACGAGGACGCCCATGCACCTTGTGCGAGTTAGCACCACGCTGCTGTTCACCCTCGGAGCCACGCTCCTGCCATCGATGGCGCGTGCGCAAGACGCTCCGGCGCCCGTTCCCGCCGCCAAGCCGTCCCAGGCGCAGACCGATCTAGGCTCTCACCAGGCCAACACGGATCGCCCCTGGGCGCAGAACGTCTCGCCCGAAGATCAGAAGGTTGCAACCGAGATGTTCCGCGAAGGCAACGGCCTGCTCAAGGAGTCGCTCTACGTTCAGGCGGCGCAGAAGTACAAAGAGGCGCTGCAGAAGTGGGATCACCCCGGCATCCACTACAACCTGGCGCTGGCGCTGCTCAACCTCGACCAGCCCGTCGAGGTCTTCCAGCAGCTCGAAGAGGCGATGAAGTACGGCCCGGCGCCGCTCGACGCCGACAAGTTCCAGCACGCGGGGCGCTACAAGGCGCTCATCGAGAAGCAGCTCGCGCGCATCGAGGTGCTGTGCAGCGAGGCGGGCGCGCAGGTGACGATGGACGGACGCGTGCTCTTCACTGCGCCCGGCAAGCACGAGGCGCTGGTGCGCATCGGGCAGCACACGTTCGTCGCGTCGAAGGCCGGCTTCGAGCCGACCCAGAAGTCGCCGATGCTGCCGCCTGGCCAGAAGACCGTCATCGACCTCAAGCTGTTCACGCACGACCAGCTCACCGTCTACAAGCGCCGCTGGCCGAACCCGCTGCCGTGGAGCGTGCTTGGCGCCGGCATCGTGCTGTCGGGCCTCGGCGGCATCCTGCACTGGCAGTCGACGGTGCAGATGAAGAAGTACGACGACGGCATCAAGGCGTGCGCGGCGGCGTCGCCCACCGGCGGCTGTACGCCCGACAGCGGCCTGCTCGGCAAGAAGAGCGGCGCCGAGAACCTGCAGGCGGGCGCCTTCGCGCTCTACGGCATCGGCGGCGCGGTCGCGGTGACCGGTGTGGTGCTGGCGGTGCTCAACCGCGCCAAGGCCGAGCGCATCGTCGACAAGGATCCGAAACTGACGGTCACACCGCTGTTCGGCCCGGGCGGCGGCGGCCTGCTCGCCAACGTCTCGTTCTAACCGCTTCGACTCCATCGCTCCTCGCTCTCGGAAGAGGTCGCTTATGAAGATTCGTTCGTTCCTGGCTCCGCTGTTCGTCTCGACGCTGATGCTGATGATCGGCTCCTGCGTCGAGCCGCTGTCACGCCCCTGCATGGGTGGCCTGGTCTGTCCCGAGGGCTCGCAGTGCGCGGCCAAGCAGCAGGTCTGCATCAAGAACAACTGCGGCAACGGGATCGTCGACGTCAACGAGGTCTGTGACGACGGCAACATCCTCTCCGGCGACGGCTGCTCCGCGGACTGCAAGTCCAAGGAGGGCTGTGGCAACGGCATCCTCGACGAAGCGAGCGGCGAGGTCTGCGACGACAACAACAACATGGACGGCGACGGCTGCTCCGCGGACTGCAAGTCGAAGGAGACCTGCGGCAACGGCATCCTCGACATCGCGGCGGGCGAGAAGTGCGATGACGGCGGCAACATGTCGGGCGACGGCTGCTCGGGTGACTGCAAGTCGCTCGAGACCTGCGGCAACGGCTATGTCGACACCGCCAAGGGCGAGGTCTGCGACGACGGCGGCAACCTGTCGGGCGACGGCTGCTCGTCGGACTGCAAGTCGAACGAGACCTGCGGCAACGGCATCCTCGACATCGCCAAGGGCGAGAAGTGCGACGACGGCGGCAACCAGGACAACGACGGCTGCTCGGCCAACTGCAAGTCCGACGAGACCTGCGGCAACGGCGTGCTCGACACGGTCAAGGGTGAGATCTGCGACGACCGCAACAACCAGAACGGCGACGGCTGCGCGTCCGACTGCAAGTCCGAGGAGATGTGCAACAACAACGTCGTCGACAAGGGGGAGCAGTGCGACACCGGCACCGAGTCGGCGACGTGCAACTCGAACTGCACCGTCGCGTACTGCGGCGACAAGATCGTCAACGCTGCCGCTATGGAGGACTGCGACGACGGCGGCCAGTCGGCGACCTGCAACGCCAACTGCACGCCGACGGTGTGCGGTGACGGCATCGTCAACGGCCTCGCGGTGCCGCCCGAGCAGTGCGACAACAAGGGCGCCGTCGACAGCGCCACGTGCGACAAGGACTGCACGATCGCGTACTGCGGCGACGGCTACAAGAACACGGAAGCCGGTGAGCAGTGCGACGAGGGCGGCCAGACCGACACCTGCAACGCCGACTGCACCTCGCGCCAGTGCGGCGATGGCAAGATCAACCCGACGGCGGGCGAGCAGTGCGACACGATGGGCGGTGCCGACACCGCGACGTGCAACGGCAACAGCGGCCAGCCCGCGGTCAAGCGCTGCCTGCTCTCGAAGTGCGGTGACGGCTACCCGAACGCGATGGCGGGCGAGCAGTGCGACACGGGCGGCAACTCGCAGACTTGCAACGCCGACTGCACGCCCGCGGCGTGCGGCGACGGCAAGCTCAACCCGCAGCACAACGGCGAGGAGTGCGACGACGGCAACCTGAGCGCGCGCGACGGTTGCTCGGCAGACTGCAAGAAGTCGAAGTGCGGCGACGGCATCGTCTGGCTGGGCGTCGAGCGCTGCGACGACGGCAACCAGTCCGATGACGGCAACGGCTGCTCGGCCGACTGCGTCACCTCGACCAAGTGCGGCAACGGCGTCATCGACGCGGCGATCGGCGAGGTCTGCGACGACAGCAACAACCAGTCGGGTGACAACTGCTCCGCGGACTGCTTGTCGAACGAGACCTGCGGCAACGGCTACGTCGACTGGGCCAAGGGGGAGGAGTGTGACGACGGCAACCAGACCGACGACGGCAACGGCTGCTCGGCCGACTGCTTGACGACGACCAAGTGCGGCGACGGCATCGTCCAGACCGGCCTCGGCGAGCAGTGCGATGACGGCGGTCACGTCTCGGGCGACGGCTGCTCGGCGGACTGCTTGTCGAAGGAGACCTGCGGCAACGGCTACCTCGACACGGCCCGCGGCGAAGAGTGCGACGACGGCAACGTCCTCAACGGCGACGCCTGCCCCTCGTCGTGCAAGATCGCGTTCTGCGGCGACGGCTTCGTGCGCCAGGGCGTCGAGGAGTGCGACGACAAGAACAACGACAACAACGACGGCTGCACCAACGCCTGCAAGCTGGCGGTGTGCGGTGACGGCTTCATCCAGTCGGGCGAGACCTGCGACGACAAGAACGGCACTCCGAACGACGGCTGCACCAGCTGCCAGCTCGATCCAGGCTTCAGCTGCACGGGCGGCATCGTCGCGCCCAGCGTCTGCGTCCCGGTCTGCGGCGACGGACAGATCGTCACCGGCGAGGTCTGCGACGACTTCAACAACCTGCAGTGCGGCTCGTGCAGCGCCAACTGCAAGACCTCACAGCCCACGGCCAAGGCCACTGGCACCATCACCACCGGCAAGGGCAGCACGCTGCGCGACGGCGAGACCTTCACGATCTCGGATGGCACGACGGTCGTCGTCTTCGAGTTCGACCTCAGCAAGTCGGCGAGCTTCGACGGGGTGCAGGGGGGCCGCATCGCGGTGCAGGTGCACGACGGCGGCGGCGCCGGCGATGATGCCAACACTGTCGTCGCGACCAAGATCCGCGACGCGATCAACGGCCAGGGCCTGCTCGCCGTCACCGCCACCGCGAACAACAACGTGGTGACGCTCAACAACGACAACAACGGCGCCGGCGGCAACGTGGCGATCGGCGAGACCGTGCAGACGTCGAGCTTCACCGTCACTGGAATGAGCGGCGGCGCGGGCGGAGACTGCGGCACCGGCGTCGGCTGCAAGACGAACGCCGACTGCGCGAGCGGCGTGTGCAACGGCACCTCACACACCTGCGACGGTCCGAGCTGCTCGGACAGCGCCCAGAACGGCAACGAGACGGACCTCAACTGCGGCGGTAGCTGCGCGCCTTGCAACCCCGGCCAGAAGTGCATCCTGCCGAGCGACTGCACCAGCAGCGTGTGCACCAGCAACCTCTGCGTCGCGACCTTCCTCGCGTCGATCAGCGCGACCACTGGTGGCACGATCACGGCCGACACCGTCGGCATCGACGGCCCGATCAACTGCGGCGTGCAGTGCGCGACGCGCTACACGATCGGCACGTCTGTTTTGCTGACGGCCACGCCGACCTCGGGCTTCGTGTTCTCGAGCTGGACCGGCTCCTGCGCATCGTCCCTCATCAACACCTGCACGCTGTCGATGACGGCCGATCGCACCGCCTCGGCGGTCTACAAGGCGCTGCGCACCATCAGCGTCACGAACTCGAACGGCTCCTTCGGCAAGGTCGTCTCGAACGTCATCCCGCTCGTCGACTGCGGCTCGACCTGCTCGCAGCAGTATCCCGACGGCACCTCGGTGACGCTCACCGCGCAGCCGACGGGCGGCGTCGGTCAGTTCGACAAGTGGACCGGCGGGCCGTGCAACAACTCGACGAACCCGAGCTGCACGTTCACGGTCTCGGCCGACGTGTCGACGACCGCCACCTTCTCGGCGCTACCGCCGCCGCAGGACATGTCGCCGACCGATCTCTAGCCCAACCGAGTCTCGGGCCAGGTCTCGCGCGCGGGACCTGGTCCGTGATTCGACGAGCCGCACCACTCGGGCAGGCCAGAAGCGCGGGGAGCTCCTCCCACCAAAGGCCAAGGCGGAAACGAGAGAACGCGCGAGTCGCGACCGAGGCTAGCGCGCCTGATCGGGCGGGCTGAGATCGACGGGAGTCGTCGCCGGCGCGGGCGACGTCACCGGCGTCGCCGTCGTCGGCACGGGCGGCGCGGGACGGCGCCCCAGGACGAAGAACAAGAGGAGCAGCACCGGCACCGTGACCCCGAAGGCGATCGCCATCGGCACGAGCGAGCCAGACCGACGCCCCTCGTACTGCGGCAAGCGCCCTTGCTGCTCGCCCGACGATCCACCGAGGGTCGTGATCTCCTTCTTCGGAAACGGATTCTGCGAGGGCATCGGCGCGGTCGGGCGCACCGACACCGGCTGCTCGACGCTCTTGTCGGTCGGCGCCTGGTGCACGTCGAGCGCCGCGACCGCCTCGGGCGGCTTGGCGTCCGAGAGGGTGTCGGGCTTGAGGACGCCGAGCGTGGTCTTGTCGCTGGTGTCGCCAGCCTCGGGACGCAGCGTCGGAATGTCTGAGACGCCCGCGTCGAGCCCGAGATCGAGCGGCTTGTCCGACGCCTTGTCGAGCGCTTCGAGGAGCTCCCCCATGCTCGCGTAGCGATCTTCGGGCCGCTTGGCCATCAGGCGAACGACGATCGCGTCGAGGCTCGGCGGGATGGTCGGCACGACCGAGCTGGGCAACGGCGGCGGTGAATAGACGTGCGCCGAGATGAGCTCACCAATGCCAGGGAAGTCGAACGGCGGCCTTCCGGTCAGCAGCTGGAAGAACACGCAGCCGAGCGCGTACAGATCGGCCCTGTGGTCGACCGTCGGCTTGGCGAGACACTGCTCGGGCGACATGTAGACCGGCGTGCCGAGCACGCTGCCCGTCTTGGTGAGCTGCCCCGACGCGTTGGGGTCGAGCATCTTGGCGATGCCGAAGTCGAGGATCTTGACCCGCTCGCCGCCCGGCATGTCCGCATCGGGGACGAGGAAGACGTTGTCGGGCTTCAGATCGCGGTGAACGATCTTGTGCATGTGCGCCGCCGCGAGCACGTCGGCCATCTGCCGCACGATGCCGATCGCCTCGGGGATCGGCAGCGCACCGCGCTCGCGCAGTCGCTGCGACAGCGTCTGCCCCGAGAGCAGCTCCATGATCATGTAGGCCGTCCCGTCGGGAGCCCGGCCAAAGTCGAAGACCTGGACGATCCCGGGATGACCGATCTGCGAGCAGGTACGCGCCTCGTTGATGAAGCGCTTGATCACGGTCTCGTCGGTGGTCAGCGAGCGCAGCAGCAGCTTGACGGCGACCCGCCGCTTGAGCAGCGAGTGCTCACCGACGTAGACCTCGCCCATCCCGCCTTCCCCGATCTTCGAGACGAGTCGATAGCTACCAATCTCGATTCCGATCATCGGGAGTCCTTTTCCTCATAATGACCTGCCGCAAGTCGCCGGCACAAGGTAGAATCGCAAGACGCATGACTGCATTCCTCGCGGAGCTGCACCGCGGCGTGCTCGACAAGCGTCACACTCTCGACCGCGAAGAGACCATCATCGGGCGCGACCTGCAGGCGCACATCCGCGTCGACGATGGCAGCGTGTCGCGCGCCCACGCCGGCATCTACCGACGCGGCGACCGCTACTTCATCCGTGATCTCGGCTCGCGCAACGGCACGACCGTCAACGAACAACACCTCTCGGCGAACCGCGAGCGCGAGCTGCAGGTCAACGACTGCATCTTCCTCGGCAAGGCGGTGCTGTGCTTCCTCATCGCCGAAGAGCGCATGTCGCAATCGCTCGCGCCGGAGATCGATCCGAAGACCGGCCTGCCCAACCAGCGCAGCTTCCTCGATGATCTCGATCGCGCGATGCAGAAGGCGCGCGCCGATCACCGCCCGCTCGGCCTGCTGCTCGTCGGGATCGACGACTTGCACGGCATCAACGAGCAGTTCAACACCGAGATGGGCGACGCCGTGCTGCGGCAGGTGGCCAACCGCCTGACCTCGGGGCTGCGGCCGCCCGAGACCGCGGGCCGGGTGCGCGGCGGCGTCTTCGGCGTGATCGCGCCCGATCTGCTCGACGGCCTGCTGCTCGAGCGCAGCGAGACCCTGCGCACCCGCATCGAGCAGGCCACCGCCCGCCCCGGTGAGCACCCCGTCGTCGTCAACGTCTCCATCGGCGCGGCCGCGATGGCCGGCCTCGATCGCGATCGCCTGTTCGAAGCGGCCGACGTCGCGCTCAGTCGCGCCAAGCGCCGCGGCAGCTCCGTCGAGCGGGCCTCCCGCGACGCCGCCGCCGAGACCGATCGCTTCCAGCGCCGCATGGTGCCGCCGCAGGTCTTCGAGCAGTGGTTCAAGCCGCCAGCGGTCGCGTTCACCGTCCGGCTCTGGGGCGTCGAGCTCTTCGGCGGCCGCCAGTCGCCGATTGACGTCGATCTGCAGGCCACGGTGCAGCAGAACCTGTCGGGCGACGAGCTGGCGACCTATCCGGAAGCGGGCGGGTCCGTGCTCGTCACGGTCCCGCGTGCCGACGAGAAGCGCGTCCCCAAGCTGTGCGACGCGATCAAGGCCGGCTTCGAGCGCA
>CAZPEY010000077.1:0-18082 GCA_964585665.1 uncultured Polyangiaceae bacterium
CGCTACAAGACGACCGATCACAGCCGCAACAACCTGTGGCTCGCGCTCATCACGATGGGCGAGGGCTGGCACAACAACCACCACTACTACCAGTCGACGGCCAACCAGGGCTTCTTCTGGTGGGAGATCGACATGACCTACTACGTGCTCAAGGTGATGTCGTGGGTCGGGATCGTCTGGGATCTGCGTCTGCCGCCACCCCACGTGCGCGATGCGTACCTCGACGCGGAGCACCGGCCCATCTCGGCGCCGCTGCCCGGCACGCTGCAGGTCGACGCCGTGGCGCGCCAGCAGACCGCTTGAATCGACGCGGATGCGCCGCTACGGCGTGCGATACGTCATCGTCCCGCCCGTCCAGTCCTCGCCCCCCGCATTGAAGATCATCGTCCGCCCGACCGGCGCGGTGCTCACGTCCGCGTCGGTGCAGCTGGTGTACTGCACCGCGGTGTCCGCGCCGTAGCCGGTGCACACGAAGTACATGCCAGCGGCGAGCTCGAACTGAAAGAAGCCCTTGTTGTTGGTGCGGGCAAAGGCGATCGGCGCCGCCACCGTCGCCCACGGCAGGTCGGAGAACACGCCGATCGGCTGATTGACGAGCGGCGTCACGCCGCTACAGCCGAAGTCGCAGGCGCTCCCGGTCTGGCCATAGACTCCCGCCTTGATCGTGATGTCGTTGGTGATGTTGGGCAGGGAAGACTTGCCGCCACACCCTGCCAAGGTCCCGATCGCTCCTACGACGGCCAGCCACCCTGCGCGCTTCATCCTCTACTCATATCGCAGCGCTTCGACCGGGTCCAGCCGCGACGCCCGCCACGCTGGGAACAGCCCGAACACCAGGCCCGTCGAGAGCGACAGCAGCAGCCCCGTCACGATCGACCACCACTCGATGTACAGCTGCCACGAGCCGAGGAGCTTGACCATCAGGAGCGACCCGGCCCACGAGAAGATCACCCCACCGGTCACGCCGAGCACCCCGCCCACCGTCGCGATGAGCGCTGCCTCGAGGAGGAACTGGGTCAAGATCTGGCGCGGCGACGCGCCGACGGCGCGCCGGATGCCGATCTCGCGGGTCCGCTCCGTCACGGTCACCAGCATGATGTTCATGATGTTGATGCCCCCGACGAGCAGCGACAGCATGCCAGTGAGCAGGAGCAGCGTCTGGATGATGCCGAGGATGAGCCGCTGTTGGTTCGAGAAGCTCTCCTCCCCCATCACCTTGAAGTTCTTCACGCCGAGGTGTCGCTCGAGGACCACCGAGTCGATGATCTGCTCGGCCGCCTTGAGCCGCCCGCCGAACTCGTGCGCGCCGCCGATCAGCGACAAGCGTACGTAGACCCGCTGCGTCTCGTGCCCGCCCTGCACCATCGCGTCGAACGAGGTGCGCGGCACCAGCACCTTGCGATTCCACATCCACGTCCCGTCGCCACCGCCCCCGAGCAGCGGCTTGTTCTTGAGGACGCCGACAACGCTCCACGGCTGGCCATCGACGGTGATCGAGATCCCGTCGAGGCTCGGCGCCTCCTCGAGCAGCTCGCGCCAGATCTCCTGCCCGACCACCGCGACGGTGCGCCGCTGGCGCAGGTCGTCGCCGTCGAGGAACCGCCCTTTCTCGACCGTCAGGTGGTTGAGGTCGAGCGCCTGCGGCTCGGCCGCGACGAGGCGCAGCCGCTTCTTCCGCCCCTGGTAGAAGCCCTGCGACTCGCGCGACGCCTCGGTGGTGATCGGCGCGCCCTGCAGGCTGCGCGTGTCGCCGAGCAGCTCGGCGTCGCCGAGCCCGAGCGGCCGCTGCGTCCGCTGCTTGTCCTTGGCCGGCGGGTCGTCGCGCACGACCTTGATGAGGTCCGCCTCGTTGGCCTGCTGCGACGAGAAGAGCAGCGCCTCCTCGCCGCCGCGCAAGAAGCCGGCGAGCAGCACGATCGTACCCGAGCCGATCATGATCCCGAGCAGCGTCAGCGCCGCACGCACGCGGTTGGACGAGAACGTGTGGCGCACCGAGCGCAGGTAGTCCGGCATCCTCATCGGCGCAGCGCCTCCACCGGATCGAGGCGGGCGGCGCGGAACGCCGGCAGGAAGCCGAACACCACGCCGATCGAGAACGACACGGCGAGCGCCGCGACGACCGCACCCTCGGCCAGCACGCCGACCCAGTTGCTCTGGAAGCCATGGATGACACGGTTGACGACGAAGGCCAGGCTCGCACCTGCGCCGACGCCCACGGAGCCACCGACGCCCGACAGCAGCACCGCCTCGGTGAGAAACTGCGAACCGATCGCCAGCGGCGACGCCCCGAGCGCCTTGCGGATGCCGATCTCGCGCACCCGCTCGGACACCGACACGAGCATCATGTTCATGACGCCGACGCCGCCGACGAGCAGCGCGATCGACGCGATGAAGGCGACGATCATCTTCATGATGAAGAAGACCTGCTGGAAGTTCTTGAGGAAGCGCGCGAAGTCGATGATCTCGAAGTCGTCGACGCCGTTGTGGCGCTCCTTGAGCAGCGAGTTGATGATCCGCTTGGTGAGCTCGTTCGACGAGGCCGAGTCCGTGCGCAGCAACAGCTCGCCCTGGTTCAGGATCTGAGGCACGACGTCGCTGTACGTGTCGATCGGCACGACGATCACGTCGAGCCAGTCGAAGCCCATGTGCACGCCCCACCGATCGCGGTTCTCGAGCTGTCCAACGATGCGACAGCGAAGCCCCGCGATGGTCACCGAGCGCCCGAGCGCGCGGTCGCCCGGCCAGAGCTTCTCGGCCAGCTTGTGCCCGACGACGCAGGTCTTGCGGTGCTGGCGGTTGTCCTCCTCGTCGAACGGCCGCCCCTCGGCGAGCTTCATCTTGAACAGCTCGAAGAAGCCCGCGTCCGCCACGACGAAGTCGGTGCGCGTCGCCACCCCCGAGTCGCCGACGATGTCCTTGCGCCAGAGCGGTGCGTAGAGGCTTCGCGCCTCGACCGCGGGCAGCGCGGCGCGCAGCAGCTCTCGATCCGCCAGCGTCAGGCCGCGCGTGTAGCTCGCTGCCTTCTGCTCGGCGCGCTCCGGCTTCTTGCCGACGAGCAAGATCAGGCGCGAGCCGCCCAGATCTTCGAGTCCGCGCATCAGCGTCTGCAGCCCACTCTCGGCCAGCGACGTCATCAACACGATGGCGAAGGCGCCGAGCGTGATGCTGAGCACCGTCAGCGTCGAGCGAAACTTATGTCCTGCGAGCGCGCGCGTCGCGATCCGCAGGTAGCTCCACCAGCGACTCACATCTTGTACTCGTTCTCGAGGGAGGAGGCCGGCTTGATCAACATCTGGTCGCCCTCCTTGATGCCGTCGAGCACCTCGACCTCGCGGTCGTTGCGCGCGCCCAGCTTGACCGAGATCTTCGTCGGGACCAGCTTGCCCTTATCGTCGCGGGTGACGCGGTTGGCGTAGGTCTGGCCCGCCTCCTTGACGATCGCTTCGATCGGCAAGGTCAAGATACTTGACTTGGTCTCGATGTGGATGCGGACGTCCGCCGTCATGCCCGGCTTGATCGCCTCGTCCGCCTGATCGAGCGTCGCCTCGACGGGAAACACGTCGACCTCCTTGCCCTTGGGCAGGGTCGACGCCGGCGCCACCTTGGTCAGCTTGGCGGCGTACGACTTGCCCGGCAGCGCGTCGAGGGTGACCGTCACCTTCTGCCCGACCTTGACCTTGGCGATGTCGATCTGGTTGAGGTCCACTTTGACCAGCAGCGTCGATAGATCGGCGATCGTGAGCAGCGGCTTGCCCTCGAAGGTCGCTTGCACGCCCGGCGTCACCACCTCGCCCGGCTGGATGCCGCGCTCGATCACCGTGCCGTTCATCGGGCTGCCGATCTCGCAGTAGCGCAGACGATCCTGCGCCGCCGCGAGCGCGACGCGCGCCCGCTCGATCGCCACCTGCTTGGCCTTGACCTCGTTGCGCGCCAGCTCGATCTCGACCTCGGCGACGGAGCGCGTCTCGAGGGCCTTCTCCTTTCGCACCAGCGTGAGCTGCGCCAGCTCGAGCGCGATCTTGGCCTGGTTGATCTCGCCCTGCGCCCGCTCGACCTCGCGCCGATAGTCGGTGGTATCGAGGCGCAGGAGCGGCTGCCCCTTCTTGACCACCGCACCGGCATCGACGAGCACGCGCTCGACCTGCCCAGCCACCTTCGACTTGATCTCGACCTTCTCGCGCGGCTGCACCTTGCCGGTCTCGATGACGTCGATCTTGAGGTCGCTCTTCTTGACCGTCACGAGCAGCTTGTCGTTGACGTCTCCCTGGCCGGCGCGCTGGCTGTAGCGCGTGTAGCCATACCCCGTCGCTGCCACGGCCCCAAGGACGAAGACGAGAACGATCCAACCGCGTGCCTTCACTTCGTATCTCCTTCGATTCCGACCGGACTGCCGCTCTGCGCCGCCAGCAGCTCGAGCCGCGCCAGGTGGAGCTGCGCGCCGAGATCCACGAGCTGCAGCTCGGCGTTCGTCAGCTCGAGCTGGCTGTCGAGCAGCTCGATCAGCAGCGCATCGCCGTTCTTGTAGCGCTGCTCGAGCGCCGTCAGGTTGTCGCGCGCCACGTCGAGCACCGCGAGCTGCGCCTGGCGGCGCCCGGCCAGGCGATCGACCCGCGCGCAGGCGGTGCGCGTCTCGTTGTCGATCGCTCGCTCGACGCGCTTCTGCTCCTCGAAAAGCCTCGCCTGCTCGAAGCGTGCGTCTTTGACCGCCGTCCAGGTCGACAGCATGTCGAAAAAGTTCATCGACAGCGACGCACCGACGGTGAGGTTGCCGGCCAGCCCGGCGAACGGGTTGGCGGCCGCCGACGTCGAGCGCGCGCCCGAGCCGATGGACAGCGCGTTGTTGCCGAACTGAAACAGGAAGAAGCCGTTGAGCTGCGGAAAGTAGCCGGAGCGCGCGATGCGCACCGTCTGCTCCTGCACGTCGACCTGGAGCTTGGCGCGCAGCAGCTCCGGGCGCTGCAGCCGGGTGCGTCGATCGAGCTGACGATCCGAGCAGCCGAGCTCGCCGTCGAGTCGCAGGTTGTCGACGAGCTCGATGTCCCCATCGAGCTGCAGCGCGACCGCGAGCTGCACCTCGGCCTCACGCTGCTGGCCGATCAGATCGACGAGCGTCGCGGCCTGCTGCAGCCGCCGCGCCCGCGCTCGGTTGCGGTCGAGCGCCGGCGCCAGACCAGCGCGCACCCGCGCGTCGGTCGCGCGCTCCGCGTCTTCCAGACGTCCGAGGGCGCCGCGCTGCGCCTCGACGAGCAGCGCCAGCCGACGCACGCTCCAGTAGGCGCGCGCCGTCGAGAGGGCGAGCTCCCTGCGGAGCTGGCGCTCGTTGAGCGTCGCCCCGTGCGAGAGCAGCTGGTTGCGCTTGACGGTGGACTCGACGCGCAGCCCTGAGAAGATCGGTACGTTGACGTTCGCCGACAGGTTGAAGAGCCCCTGCCCCGACGACGGCGACGAATCCTGGGCGACGCTCGCGGTGCCCCCCATCGCCGTGCAGTCGCTCGCCGGCACCTGCAGCGTGATCGATCCGAACGTGCAGAGCTGGATCTTCGGCCCGCCGATGTTGCTCTTGTTGAAGAGCTCCTGCAGCGAGCCGTCGAGGCGAACGCTCACCCGGTCGAGCTGCGATCGCAGCACCGCGAGCTCGGCTCGATCCTTGGCGATCCGCGCCTGGCTCACCGTCGGATCGGCGGCCCACGCCGCGGCGATCGCCTCGGCCAGTGTCAACCGCCTCGCTCCGCCGGTCCCCGCCTCCCCGAGCTCGGCCGCGCGCGCCTCGCCCGCGGCCAACAGGCCACACACCATCCAGACGAGCCCGACCTTCGCCCCGCGCAGCGTCACTACGCCGCCTCCTTGCGCACGTCCGACACGATCTGTCCATCCCGAAAGCTGACGACGCGCGCCGCGTGCTCGGCGATCCCCGGGTCGTGTGTGACCAGCACGACCGTCATGCCCTGCTTGTGCAGCTCGCCGAACAGCGCCATCACCTGCTCGGACGTCGTGCTGTCGAGCGCACCGGTCGGCTCATCGGCGAGCAGGAGGAGCGGCTCGTTGACGATGGCGCGCGCGATCGCGACGCGTTGTTGCTGACCACCGGAGAGCTGGTTGGGGAGGTGGTGCATGCGCTCGGCGAGCCCCACCCGCTCGAGCGCGCGCGTCGCCCGCTTGCGCCGCTCGCTCGGGGAGACCCCTGCGTACACCATGGGCAGCTCGACGTTCTCGAGCGCCGTGTCGCGCGGCAGGAGGTTGAACGACTGGAAGACAAAGCCCAGCTTGCGATTGCGCAGCTCCGCGAGCGCCGTCTCCGACAGATCCTGCACCGGCTCTCCGTCGAGAAAGTAGCGCCCCGAGGTCGGCCGATCGAGGGTGCCGACCACGTTGAGCAGCGTCGACTTGCCCGAACCTGACGAGCCCATCACGGCGACCATGTCGCCACGATCGAGCGAGAAGTCGATCGCGCGTAGCGCGTGCACCTCGGCGTCGCCCATCTGGTAGAGCTTGCTGACTTGCTCCAAGCGGATCAGCGGTTCCATCGCCATCTATAACGAACCTCTAACACGTTGTGTGCCAGCCGCCCGCTCCCAGTTTCGCTCGCGGCTCGACGAGCTGCGAACGCTATCTTGGACATTGTTGGATGCAACCGGTTCCCATCGATCGTCAGAATATCGTCACAGCGCAACAGTGCCCCTGCAACGTGCAACCGGCGTTACACCCTCTACCGCTCGCGCGTTGACCCGCGCCGGCGTGCGTGGCACCGTGCCCAACCGTCGATGAACGCGCTTGCCGAGCTGGCTCTCCGCTTCCGGTTGCCAAAGATGGCCGCGCGCCTCGACGCCTTGCCGTTTCCGCTGCCGCGAGGCCGTGAGCGCAAGAGCGCCGGCGACGACCGCTGGGCCCGCCTCGCGCAGCAGGGGCTGACGCCCGAGAACCTCGACGAGCTCCTCGTCCTCTTCAGCGATCATCCCTTCGAGCGGGGACTCGTCGCCTGGGACGGCCTCACCGCGTCGCTGATCACGAGCGAGCCCCTGCTCGCGAACCTGCGGGCAGCGGCGCGGCCCGTCTCGCCGCTGCTCGCCGACAAGCGACGCGGCCACGCGGTCGAGGCGCCCTTCGAGCGGGTCATGCGCGCCGCCGCGCTGCGCTGGCAGGGCGCGACCCGCCAGCTCCTCGACGATGCGATGAGCAAGCAGGACTTCGGCGCCTTGTGGCTGGAGCGCGCCCGCCTCGGTGCGACGGAGCGCAGTGGGCTGCTCGACTACCTCGCGGAGCTCGAGCGCGCTCACCTTCCCACGACCGCACAGGTCGGCGCGCGACTGGCGTTTCTCCTCGGGGAACGGCGCGCCATCAACCTGTGGGTCGAGTCGATGCTCGATCTGGACGACGAGCGCGCCCCCGCGACCGCTCGCCTCGGCCATAGCACCCTGCCCCGTGGGTACGTCGAGACCCGACGAGCCCTGTCATCCATGCAGCTCGAGACGGCCGAGGCCCAGCTCGCCGCCGTCGATCCGACCAGCCACGAAGCGACCGTCCTGCGCGCCGAGCTCGGCGCCAAGCGCGGCGTGCGCCTCGTCGATCAGGAGCAGCTCGCCGCCCTCAGCCTGGAGCGCCCGCGCTGGCGGTATGCCCAGCGCGTCCTCGTCTGCAACCGTGCGCTCGAGGGCGATCCGCTCGAAGAGTTGGTCAACTTCATTGACCAGTTCGGTCACGATCAGGAGCTGTGGCTCGACCTGTTGCGGCTCGGCAACCCCGAGCTGCCCTGGTGGGATGAGCTCCTGGCGCTGTTGATGGGCCAGCTCGTGGCAGCACCGCACGCCCGCGAGCTGTGGACGATCGTCGCGGCGATCATCGACTCGAGCGCCGAGGACGAGGCGACCACCACCGAGCTCAACGAGCGCTTCCGTCAGCAGACCGCGCTGCAGCCTGGCGCGTGAGCGCGTCGCTCGCCGCCTTTGCGGTCGCGACCCCGGGCACCGAGGCCATCTTGGCCGACGAGCTCGCCGCGCTCGGCTACCCCGGCAAGGCGATCCCTGGCGGGGTCGAGCTGTCGCTCGCCATCGCCGATCTCTTGCCCTTGCAGCGCCGCACCCGCATCGCCAGCAAGCTGCTCGTCCGCGTCGGCACCCTCGAGGCCGAAAACTTCGCCCAGCTCCGGCGGCGAGCCGCGGCGCTGCCATGGTCAAGCTTCTTGACCAAGGCCACCGAGGTCAAGCTCACCACCGAGACGCACCGCTGCCGTCTGTATCACACCGGCGGCATCGACGAGAACCTGCGGCTCGCAATCGCCGACGCCAAGCTGCCTGCCGGTGCAGGCGCAGCGCCCGAGGCACGGCTGGTCGTGCGCGGCGACCACAACCGCTTCACCATCAGCATCGATGCCTCCGGCGAGCTGCTCCATCGTCGCGGCTATCGCACCGCCGTGGGCGACGCACCGCTGCGTGAGACGCTCGCCGCCGCGGTGCTGCGGCTCGCTGGCTACGACGGCACGATGGCGCTCCTCGATCCGATGTGCGGCTCGGGGAGCTTTCTCCTCGAAGCGGCGGCCATCGCGGCAGGCGTCTGGCCAAACACGCTCCGCGCCATGGCCTGTCAGCAGTGGCCCCTCTGTCGTGGCTTGCCCGACCCCACGCCTCCACCGGCGCGGCCGCTGCCTGCGCCAATCGTCGGGCGCGACCGCGACGCCCGAGCGCTCGCGGCCGTGCGCCTCAACCTCGCGCAGGCGCCGTTCGCCGCCGGCGTGCAGCTCGAGGTCGGGAGCGTCGATACCGCCCGCCCGCCCGCCGAGCGGGGTCTCGTCGTCTGCAACCCGCCCTACGGCCGCCGCCTCGGTCAGCAGGCCGAGGCGCGCGCCACGGCCAAGCAGCTCGGCCGGACGCTGCGCCAGCACTTCCGAGGCTGGCGCGCGGCGATCCTGCTCCCCGCACCCATCGCGACCTCGCTCGGCCTACGCAGCGACGTTGTCCACCCGCTCAGCAACGGCGGTCTGCGCGTCGAGCTCCACGTCCTGACCGTCAAGTAGCTTGACGCAGCCAGGCGCCAAATCCGGCCCGAAACGCGACGGCAGGGGTTATCAGATGCGTTCTAGCGGGTGGGGCTGGGCGGCGGCAGGCTCTTGCTCTCCTGCAGCATCCGCACGCCCGTCACGATGCCCCACACCCACGCTGTGATGACCATCGGGATGCCGACGAGCACGAACGCGAGCGGGAAGCCGACGAACAGCAGCGTGAGCTGCAGCAGCCCCTCGGTCGTCTTGCCACCGACGAGCGAGCCCAGCCCGGGCAGCATCAGCGCGTTGAGCAGGAGACCCGCCAGCGCCGTCCCCTCCGTCGGTGCGTTCTGCCGCGACGGCAAGCCCGGGGGGTTGTAGGGCACCAGCGCGCGGAAGCGATCCGCCGGTCGGCCGGGGAGGCGAAAGTGCACCACCCCTTGATCGTCGACGTCGCGCATCAGCACGTCGGCCGCGGCGAGGTCTTCGAGGTGATCCGTCGCCTCCGAGATCGGGATCTTGAGCGCGAAGGCGACCGTCGCAGGCGTGATCGGCAGCGTGCTCTTGTAGGCGAACTCCAGGAACTTCTGCTCGAACTCCTCGGTGCTCAGCTTGCCGTGACCAGGCGGGAGGCCGGCGACGTGCACCGGCTTCTGCTGCTCCGCCTTCACGTCGGGCTTTGCGTCCGGCTTGGTCTCGGGCTTGGCGGCCTGCTCGTCGCGCTTCCACAGGCGATCGAAGTCGGGCTCGGCCTTGGTCAGATCGGCCTGGCAGTGCTTGCAGCGGATGGCGACCGCTTTGATCGTCTCCCCGCAGTAGGGACAGGCCTTGGTGTCGCCCGAATCCAACACAGTCTCATCTGTAGCACGAACGGGGGCCGCTTGGCGAGCGGAGGACATGGGGATGGTATGAGGTCGACAGCTCCGCTGCGCCACTCAAAAGCGACGATTTTGCTTGCGACAAGTTGTCGATCGCGAGTGCGACCGTCGGACGAGCGAGGCGCCGAGGCGCCCGGCGGCACCACGAGGCGCTGGCAGCCGCCTAGAAGCGGATGTTGCGGTGGTCCTTGCCCGTCGGCGCGGCCTCGCGCTGCTTCTTCATGTAGCTGGTGACCGGCGTCGGGGACGGACGGCCCATCACCGCCGTGCTCTCGTCTCCCGTCGGGATCTGGTACTTCTTGCGGATCGCCTCGGACTCCTCGGGGCTGACGACCGGCATGCGCGCGACGCGGTTGGCCACCGCGCGACCGCGCGTCGACGACACCGTCACCTTGCGCGCCCGCTCGCTGGCGAGGAACGCGGCCGCCTTGCTGATCTTCTGTCCCGCCTTGGCCGCCTTGGGCTGGGCCTTCTTCTCCACCGCCTGCGGCTGCAGTCCGCTCTTCTCGAAGAGCGCGCCGAGCAGCTCTTCGATGACATCGCTCATCGACCGCTGCGAGTCGTCACAAAACTGCCGCAGGGTATCGTACGTGACCCCTCGAACCGAGATGGAGCGGCGGGTTTGCTTGACCAACTTTTGAGCCATCGTTTGCCTCCGAGCCTCGATGTTGTGCCGCCAGAATCGGCACTTTTAGTGGCTGTCAATTTTGCAAACTGATCTGCTCGGATCTCGACGTCAAGACGAATTTTTGCACTGCAAAAAAATGTACGATTTCGATCGCTTGGATCGGCGCATCCACAGCTTTTTTTGCAGCGCAACATAATGAGCGATCGAAATTCGCTCTGCGGAGGGGGAAAAGTCGCGTTCACCTGGCCCGTAGATGGGCCCGCTAGGGCTGGAGCTGTCCCTTCAAGAAGGCGAAGACATCGATCTCCTGCGCGATGGTCTGCTTGATCAGGTCGGCGCCGCCGTGGCCGGCGTTCTTCTCGACCCGCAGCAGCACCGGCAGCTCCGACGACGTGCGGGCCTGCACCATGGCGACGAGCTTTCGCGCGTGCATCGGATCGACGCGATCGTCGCTGTCCGCCCCGAGCATGAGCAGCGCCGGATACGCGGTCTTCTCGGCGACGTGGTGATACGGCGAGTAGGCGAAGAGCGTCTTGAAGCCCGCCTCGGTCTCCGCCGAGCCGTACTCGGGGATCCAGGTCTTCCCGCTGCCGAAGAGGTGATAGCGGACCATGTCGAGCAGGGGCACGGCGCACACGACGGCGCGGAACAGGTCCGGGCGCTGCGTCATCGCCGCACCGACGAGGAGGCCGCCGTTCGAGCCGCCGCGGATCGCCAGCCGACTGGTGCTCGTGTACTTGGCATCGACGAGGAACTGCGCCGCCCCGACGACGTCGTCGAAGACGTTCTGCTGCGTGTCGAGCATCCCGGCCGTGGGCCACTCCTCGCCGTACTCACCACCGCCGCGCAGGTTGGGCAGCGCGTAGCCACCGCCCGCCTCGATCCAGGCGAGCAGCGGCCCGAGGAACATCGGCGTGCGCGAGATGTTGAAGCCCCCGTACCCGGTCAGCAGGAACTGCACCGAGCCGTCCTTGGGCGCGCCCTTCTTGCGCACGACGAACATCGAGATCTTGGTGCCGTCCTTCGACGGATACCAGACCTGCTCGGTCTCGAACTGCGCCGCGTCGATCTTGAGGTTCGCGCCGCCCCACAGCGTCGAGCCCGCAGTCTTGGTCGAGGCGCGGTAGATCTCGCGCGGCTGGACGAACGACTGGTACGCGTAGAAGAGCTCGTCGGAGTCCTCGTCGCCCGTCACGCCCGACAGCGTCCCGAGCCCAGGCAGCGCCTGAGCCCGCACCAGCTTGCCGTCGAGGCCGTGGACCTGCAGCAGCGCCGTCGCGTTGTGCAGATACGTCGTCACCAGCGACCCGCCAACGTAGGAAAAGCCGGTCATCGGATCCGGCCCCTGGGCAATGAGCTCGCGCCAGTCCTTGCGATCGAGCTTCTTCGGATCGGCGACGAAGAGGCGGAAGCGCGGCGCATCCTCGTTGCTGTAGATGTAGACCTTGCCGCGCGCTGACTCGACCTCGTAGCGGAAGGGCTTGCCGACGACGAGCGGCGTAAACGGCGCCTTGTCCGCGCCCCGCTTCGTCAGATCTTTGTACCAGTAGTCGGTCGAGTTCCAGCCGTGCCGAACGTTGACGAACAGCAGCTTGCCATCGCGCGCCAGCTCGACGCCGAGGAAGGTCTTGGGGTTCTTCGTCGCGGGATGCACGAGCACGTCGCTCTTGGCGTCGGTGCCGAGCTTGTGGAAGCGAATCTCCGTCGTGCCCGGCCGATCCGCGACCGCCATGCCGCTCTGCAGCGGGGGCAGGTACGCGTAGTAGAAGCCGTCGTTCTTGGGCGTCCACTGCGGATCGGCGTACTTGGCGCCGTCGATCTCGTCGGACTCCTTGCCAGTGTCGAGGTCGAGCACCTTGAGGGTCGACTCATCGGAGTTGTTGCGCTTGATCGAGTACGCGACGCGCTTGCCGTCCCAGCTCGGCTTGACGAAGCCGATCGACACCGACCCGTCCGTCGACATGCGGTTGGGATCGAGCAGCACCTGCTCCTTGCCGTCGAGCCCTTCCCGCCAGTAGTAGATCGCCTTCTCGCGATCGGCGTGGTTGCGCGAGTAGAAGTAGCGCTTGCCGTGACGGGTCGGCAGGTTCGTCGCGTCGACGTAGAGGAGCTGCTTGAGCCGAGCCTCGAGCGCGTCGCGGCCCGCGAACTTGCCGAGCTCGGCGCGCGTCATCTCGTCCTGCACCTTCATCCACGCCTGCACGTCCGGCGACTTGACGTCCTCGAGCCAGCGATACGGATCGGCGACCTCGACGCCGAACAGCGTGTCTTTGATCGGCTCGATGCGCGACGGCGGGTACTTCCACTTCGGGTTGGCCTTGCTCGGCTCGACTCCCTTGTTCGTCGTCACCGTCGCTGGTGCGGGCTTGGCTTGCGATTGCTTGGTCGGCGCCGCCGGCGTCGCGCACGCGCCGAGCATGGCCGCGACCGCGACCCATCGTCTCCCCATGGCTCTCTCCTGTGATGTCTATTTGTGCGTGCGATCCGCGAGGTGTTTCATCGCCTGGCTGAGGCCGTCGAGGCTGAGCCGGTACATCGGGAACACGCGGCGGATCGCTGCCGCAGTCCCATACCACATGCGGTCGGGCTCGGGGTTGAGCCAGACGCTCTTGCGAAAGTGGCGCCAGATCCGGTCGAGCCAGACGATCCCGGGCAGCTCCTCGCCCCAGCCCGGCGAGAGCAGCTCGGTCGGGTGCATCAGCGCGTCGCCGACGACGACGAGGCGCCAGGTCGCGTCGCACTGCTTGAGCAGATCGTCGACGAGGATGCCGTCGCGCAGCGCGGTGGTCTTGTAGACCTTTTTGTAGATGCAGTTGTGAAAGTAGTACGTCTCGAGCTTCTTCCAGTGCGTCGCGCGCTTGGCCGCGGAGAACAGGCGCTCGCACAGCTCGATGTGCGGATCCATGGAGCCGCCGACGTCGAGCAGCAGGAGCACCTTGATCGACGGGCGCCTCTCGGGCCGCAGCACCACCTCGAGCTCGCCGGCGTTCTTGGCCGTCTCGCGGATCGACTCCTCGATGTCGAGCTCGAGCTCGGCGCCCTCGCGCGTGAAGGCGCGGAGCCGACGGAGCGCGATCTCGATCTGGCGCACGTCGAGGACGATGTCGCCGCGCAGCGGTCGAAAGTCGTGCGCCTCGGCTCGGGCCAGCGCCCCCCGCTGCCCCGAGCCCTTGCCGACCGCGACGCCGCCCGGGTTGGTGCCCCCGCGCCCGAACGGCGACGTGCCGCCGGTGCCGATCCAGCGGTTGCCCTTGTCGTGGCGGCCCTTCTGCTGCTCGATGCGCTCGCGCATCATGCGCCGCACCTCATCGAGATCGAGCTTCTCGAGCAGGGCCCGCTCCTCGTCGGAGAGCTCGCGCTTGTCGACCGGATCCTTGAGCCACTCGAGCAGCTCCTCGGTGAGCTTGACCGACTCGAACTCGAGGCCCTTGAAGTAGACGGCGAAGGCCGTGTCGAAGTTGTCGAGGTCCTGCTCGCGGTGCACGCACAGCGCCTTGGCGACCTCGTAGAATCCGTCGAGCGACGTCTCGTGGAGGTCGAGCGACAGCGCCTGCGCCATCGCCACGGCCTCGGACAGACCGACCTTTACGCCGCGGTTCCGCAGCTCGTAGAGAAAGTCGACGAACACCAGGACATCATGACCGACGGGGAGCGCGCGATCAACGCGCGGATGAGGCGGGGCGAGAGGCTAGTTCGTGGTGAAGATCGCGTCGATCTCCTTGCGGATCTTGTCTTCCTTGGCGCTCTTGGCGATCGCCAGCTCGCAGATGAGCAGGGTCTTGGCCTGATCGAGCATCTGCTTCTCGCCGAACGACAGCTCCTTGTCGGCCTTGAGGCGCGACAGGTCGCGCAGCACCTCGGCGACCTCGAAGACCGAGCCCGTCTTGATCTTCTCCATGTACTCGCGATAGCGGCGGTTCCAGGTCTGGCCCTCGACCGCGACGCCCCGCGACTTCAGGATGTCGTAGACGTCCTTGACCTCTTGCTTGGTCATGATCGAGCGGAGTCCGACGGTGGCTGCGTTGCTCACCGGCACCATGATCTTCTGCGGCTTGTTGTCGCCGTTGGCGACCGTCTGCAGGATGTAGAACTGGGTCTTGAGGCCGCTGATCTCTTTGGTCTCAAGGCCAGTGACTTCGACTACGCCGCGCGCCGGGTAGACTGCCTTGTCACCGATGCGGAAATTTACGTCCACGCGAGATACCTCCGATTTGGTTTGGAACGGCGGAGAGGGCGCAGACTAACAAGAAAGGACCGCGCTGTCAATGGTAATGTAATCTACATTACCAAAATAGCGGCACCTTCTTGGATCTATTATGTGGAATCCTGGCCCGAAACGGGCGATCCGGGCGCCTGATCTCCCGGCGCTGGCGGTGGCGGCTCGGGCGGCACCGGGAGGATCTTTGGCTCGAGGTAGAGCTTGCGGTGCCGGATCATCGCGCCCGCGAAGCTGCCCGCCGAAACGAGGAAGGCGAGCGCCGCGATCAAGCGCCGCTGCTCCTGCGGCACGAAGGCCACGGCGAGCGCCAGGCCGACGACGACGGTGCCGCGCAGGCCCCACTGCCAGCCGGGCGACGCGACCTGGTGATGGGCGAGCAGGCCGTCGAGACCGGCGTGCGCGACCTCGATCGCGACGACCGCGACGAGCCACCAGCTCCCGAGCCCGAACGGCCCGAGCACCCAGCCGATCGCGATGGGCACGGCGAGCGCCACCGCAAGGCGCGGCCACTCGTCGAGCGAGACGAAGCGATTCTTGAGGAGCTTCGGCACGCCGAGGAAGTACTCGATGCCGCTCCACCACGTCAGCCCGAGGGTGAACACGAGCAGGATGTTGTAGCGCCACGGCACCATGAACTGATTGACCACCGCGACGACGGTGAACGAGACCGCGAACCAGTTGGCGCCCTTCCAGGTCTTCTTCCGGATCAGCCTCACCAGCACCGCGCCGACGATGGGTGCGATCGCCGCGAACCACAGCAGCGGCACTAGCACGGCCTGCGTGTCGAACTCCCACAGGAACAGCAGGCCGACGGCGCAGAGCTGCACCCAGTTCTTGTAGCGCGACACGTACGACGACTTGAGCGATAGACCGCGGCTCTCGTAGAGCGTGCGCAGCGCGGTCACGAGGAACTCGCGCAACAGCACCGCGGCGACCCACCACCAGGGCAGGTGGAGCAGCGACAGCGTCACGTAGTAGGCGGTCGCGACGTAGACCTTGTCGGCGATCGGGTCCATCAGCTGCCCGAGCACCGACGAGCCGTACTTGCGCGCCAGGTAGCCGTCGAGCATGTCGGTGACGGCGATGAGCGTGCCGAGGATGACCGCCAGCAGCTGCCCGGTCTTGCCCTGGTAGAGCAACCAGCACGGCAGGGGAATGCACGCAATGCGGGCGAGCGTCACCTGGTTGGCGGTGATGAACGGACGCCCGGCAGCCACGCTAGACCCTCGGGACCAGGTACTCGACGAGGGTGGCGACCGCGAAGCCCGTGCCACCGACGGAGATATGACCGAACTCCTTGGTCGCTGCCGACGGGCCGGCGATGTCGATGTGCACCCACGGCGTCTCGCCGACGAACTCGCGCAGGAAGATGCCGGCGGTCAGTGCGCCGCCCATCCGGTCGCCGGTGTTGCGCATGTCGGCGACGTCGCTCTTGAGCTGATCGCGGAGCCGCTCGGGCAAGGGCAGCGGCCAAACGTCCTCGCCCGCCGCGCGCGCCGCACCGACGACGCGATCGACGAGCGCCTGGTCGTTGCCCATCACGCCCGCGGTGTGCGGCCCGAGCGCGACGATGCACGCCCCGGTCAGGGTCGCCACGTCGATGAGCTCGTCCGGCTTCGCAGCTTCGATCACGTAGGTGAAGGCGTCGCCGAGCGTGAGACGCCCCTCGGCGTCGGTGTTGTTGATCTCGATCGTCTTGCCGTTCTTGGCCACGAGCACGTCGCCGAGCTTGTACGACTTTTGCGACAACATGTTCTCGGTGCACGCAGCGACGGCGTGGACCTCGTAGGGGCAGCCGATCTCGCCGAGCACGCCCATCGTGGCGATCACTGCGGCGGCGCCAGCCATGTCGGTCTTCATGTCCTCCATCGACGCGGACGGCTTGAGCGACAGGCCGCCCGAGTCGAACGTCACGCCCTTGCCGACGATCGCGATCTTGCGTCGCGCCGCGCCGCCGACGGGCCGATAGACGAGGTGGATCAGCTTGGGCTCCTCGTCGGTGCCGCGCGCGACACCGAGGAACATGCCCATCTTGAGCTCCTCGCACCCCGCCCGATCGAACACCTTGACCTCGAGCCCGCTGCGCTGCGCCAGCTCGGTGGCAACGCGCGCGAGGTGCGACGGCGTCGCCACCTCGGCCGGCTCGTTGACGAGGTCGCGCGCCAGGCAGACGCCAGAGGCGACGCGCTCGGCGCGCGCCACGACGCGTGCCAGCGCCTCGAGCGACGCGCCGTCGACGGCCTGCGGATCGAACAGCAGGTTGACCTCCTCGATCGGGGACGGCTTGCGCTTGTCCTCGGCGAGGTACTTGTTGAAGCGATAGGCCGTCAGCAGCGCGCCTTCTGCGACGAAATGCGCGGCGCGGTCGGGGGGCGCCGCTTCGTGTTGCGGCGCCACGACTGCAACGCGCTTGCTCCCGGCGGCGCTGGCGATCTTGCACACCTGCGCGACCACGCCGCGCAGATCCGCGGCGCTGAAGTCCTTGCGCGGACCAGCGCCCACGAGGACCAGACGGCCAGCTGGCAGCTTTCCGAGCGTGTACAGCGAGAGGGCCTGCTTCTTCTTGCCCTTCCACTGCTCGGCGAGGGCGATCGGAGCGATCGCTCCACCGAGGGCCTTGTCGAGCGCCACGAACAGCGGCGTCTCCGACGGCGCGTCGTCAAAAAAGACCAGCGCCAGCAGATCTGCCTGGTGAGTAAGTGGGCTCTCGGTGCCGAGCTGAAACCGCATCAAAGTCTCCGAAAAGGGTCACCTTCTAACGCGCATTCTCCGTCGGCGCAAGCCTCAAGCGGCGCGGGTACACCGACGGAGACGCTTGCGCGACGCATTTCTGCGTGGTCCTGATTACTGTTTCTCGACGGCAAACTTCTGCGTGCCAACCGATCAAATGGCATATAATTATGTTTAACTTCACTTAATATGGTTGACTTAGATGTGATCCTGCACGAAACTTGACAACAGTAACTATCAATGGGTGGGAGGGCGGTAGGCAACCTGGAGGTCCCAGCCCCTGCCAACTCCGCGCCCCCCAGAAACGGTGGCTACCGCATTAGCCGTTGGCAGCGCCGCCACCGTAAGGAGTGAGGGAACCATGGCCACGAAGAAGCCCGCAAAGAAGAAGGCGGCCCCCAAGAAGAAGGCAGCGGCCAAGAAGGCGGCGCCGAAGAAGGCCGCTCCTAAGAAGAAGGCGGCTGCCAAGAAGGCCGCGCCGAAGAAGGCCGCGCCAAAGAAGGCGGCTGCCAAGAAGGCCGCGCCGAAGAAGGCCGCGCCAAAGAAGGCCGCGCCGAAGAAGGCCGCGCCGAAGGCCGCCGCTCCGGCTCCGGCCGCCAAGCCGGCTCCCGCCCCGAAGGCGCCGCCGCCGCTCCCGACGCCGAGCTCGACGT